>JBBSLA010000011.1:0-43580 GCA_038255665.1 Lysobacterales bacterium
GCCGAGACCGTGCCCTTCATGCTCGACGATCATTACCCCAACTTGGCCAATGGCACGATCAAGACCGACTCACGCACGATCGACACCGACGAAGGTCCACGCCCCGGCACCACGGTGGAAACCCTCGCAAAGTTGCGACCGGTATTCCGTGCTGGTGGCAGCGTGACCGCAGGCAATTCTTCGCAGATGTCCGACGGCGCAGGCGCCTGCGTGCTCGCCAGCGAAGCAGCGATCAAGGAATACAACCTGACACCCATCGCGCGCTTCGTGTCGTTCGCCGTCGCCGGCGTCCGTCCTGAAGTCATGGGCATCGGCCCGATCGCGGCGATTCCAAAAGCATTGAAGCTGGCCGGCCTGACCAAGCAGGACATGGACTGGATCGAACTCAACGAAGCCTTCGCCGCGCAGGCGCTGGCGGTGATCCGCGATGTCGATCTCGACGCCAGCAAGATCAATCCGCTAGGCGGCGCGATTGCACTCGGTCATCCGCTCGGCGCTACCGGTGCCGTGCGCGCCGCAACCCTGATCCACGGCCTGCGCCGCACCGGCGGCAAGTACGGCATGGTCACCATGTGCATCGGCACCGGCATGGGTGCAGCGGGGATTTTCGAGGCGCTTTGACGGTTTCTCAGTCGCCGCGCTGAAAACGAAAAAGCCCGACGCGAGTCGGGCTTTTTCGTTTGAGAACCAAGGGTCGCATGCCCGTAACGCCGTATCCTGCCAACTGCACCTGAAGCTTTATCCGACTACGTGCTTAACTGTCTTCGTTCCGCCTTATCAACCAGTAGCTCGCCAACGACAGCAGCAGAAAGAAACCAGACAACGAATACTTGTTGGCGCCCGGAATGATCGGTATTGATTTACTAACCGGGACCATCGGGTCTCTACCGAGGATGTTGATCGCTATCAGAAGCAGCAGGAACGGAACGGGATATTTGAGTAGCTTGCTCACGCAGGTCGATTTCCGCGACCTGGTCGGCAGGCTATCGATTCGTTCCGATTTCGAGGTCGATCAGTCGAACCCACCCGCCATGATTTTTTCGGCGACCAGGAACGCGGCGTGTGCATTGAGCCGTCCGTAGCCGATCGCGTAGTTCGGCCAAGTCGTAGATGGAATGCCCCCACAAGACTGATTCACTGGATTGGTGACTCCTACGGTGGTTACGGTTGCACGCAGAATTTCCTCGACTCGTCGTGGGTCACCCTTCAAATTTGGGTTAACCGCCATCAACAACGCAGCCGCACCGGCAACATGGGGTGTTGCCATGCTGGTGCCGCTGATCGTGTAGTAGATGGTGTCGCCAGTCCGATTCGCCGAACGAATGGATGTGCCAGGTGCCGAAAGGTCCGGTCGAATGCGGGTGACATTCGGTACAGGTCCGCGCAGCGATGAACCCGACAATGCATCCGTGGAGGTCGTATTGCCGACGACAAATGCTGAATCGAGAATCGACGGCTGATCGATGATGCCGCCACACGCATTTGTTGTACCCGCGCCCGTATTTCCCGCGGCCGCTACGAACAGGATGCCGCCATCAACAAGTGCATCAATCGCCGCTTTTACTTCGGTGCCAGCCGTGCATTCTTCCGATGCTGGGCAACCCCACGAGTTGCTGACGATGTCGGGCGCGAGATCAGGGCGTGGATTCTGACCGGCAAGATCGGTGGGCGCGAGCAACCATTGTGCGCACTCGTTGTAGGAAGCCGGTCGCCCGTTGCCAGAATTCATGTTGCGACATCCGATCCAGCGCGCACCCGGCGCGACGCCGGTCTGGTTTCGAGCCGAAGGTGTCGGATTCTCGTCATCACCCACCATCGTGCCCACGGTGTGGGACCCGTGCCCGTTGTCATCACAAGGCGCCAATTGATCTGGAGCGCATGTTGCGTTGCTTGCAGGCGCATGGATCGAGTCATGCCAGTTGTAGTTGTGATCCGCGGTCTGGGTTGTTTCGTCCCAGCCGCGGTATTTTTTCTTGAGCGCGCCATGCGTCCAGCGGATACCCGTATCCTGGCCTGCAATGACGACGCCTTGCCCGGTGATGCCGGCTGCCCAGACCGTAGGTGCACCAATCTTGACCAGCCCCCACTCCGGAGCTCCGGCCGCAAGCGGAAATGGCGCTTCCGGAACAGCATCGTCCGCGATCAATTTTTGCGTTATCGGATTGTTGCCAACGACGCGCGCAACGTCCGTTCGTGCAGCAAGCGAATCAATTTGCTCCACGGTCAGTTCGGCTTGGATGGTGTTGTTGATCCAGTAGCTGCGATAGGCAATGCCTTGGGAGTCCAGCCACTGGCGGACATCGGCTTGCGAGACTTCGGCGGTCGCTCGCAACAGATCGACCAACGCAGTACGGCGCTCAATGTAGTTGCCATCGGTGCGCAGCAGTTGCTTGGGTGCCTGCGCAGCCATCGCGATCAACACATCAGCCTTGCCAGTCTGCTGCGCGGTGGCGCGAACGCTGGGAACCACATCAGCAGCGAACGCTGGGCCGCAAGCGGCAATACCGACGGCGAGGGAAATCTGAAGTGCCAGTTGGCGCGGACGCAACGAAGTCGAAGCCATGGAAACCCCCAAGTAGAGAATGTCGGAATACTCACGCCATCCCTACGCCGAGCGAGCGGAGAATACTTTAGTCCAGAACGCGTGACGAGGCGTCTTGATCGGTTAACAAGGGCCTCAAGGCTAACTGGACTGCAGACCCACCTGTATCCAGCCGAGGTTGATGCCGATCCGTTTCGCGTCCGGGTCTGACCACGCGTAGGCGATCACCTGCCCTGCGCCGTCGACAATCGACAGTTTCAACAAAGGTAATTCGCCATCCTGCACGACGAGGGTTTCGAGCAGCAGCGAATAGCCCGACGGTTGCCCGTCACGGAAATTGACGTTGGCGCGACCACCTTCGCTGTCAATCCGCAGATCACGATTCATGTGCCAGTCGCGGCTGGCCGCCTTGGCTTGCGGGCCGGCGCCGTTGATCGCTGCCCAGCCGCCAAATCCGCGTGCTCGATGAGCATCCGTGCGGTAGTCGGCGGCAAGTGCCTCGTCAGAATAGCTGCGCACTTGCAACCCGTTGCCCGTCGCAATTATTTCCATCGGCAGCAGGCCAGCCAGCTCACCCAAGGCCGGCGCCAGCGTTGCGCATCGGGTGCGATCCGCGCTCAGCTTCAGCATGCCGGCATCTTCGCGACCGCTGAGTGAGCAGGCAGCCAGCTCGGTCCAGTTTTTCGGATCAAAGTCTTTCCCACTCGCCGCCGTCGCGTCATCGCTACGGTACGGCGTCAGCTTCAACGATCCATCGGCGCTGCGCTCCATGCGCATGGCAAGTGTGAGTTGCAGCGGTCGCGTCGATTCAAGTTGAATGGTCCACGACAGCCAATCCGGTTTGGCAGTCGAACGTACCGAATAGCGCCAGTGCGCGGAACCGGACTTGGCGACTTGCGCATGGTTGTCGAAGTCGCCAACCAATCGCGTAGTCGAGTCCGTCGTGGGAGCGGCCGCGGCGGCCGCGGCGGCCGACTGCGGCTTGGGCTGGAAGGCCTGGCAGGCCGTTAGCAGAACAAGAAAGGTCGAGGCAAAAAGAAAGCGCGTCAGATTCATGCCCGCAAGCATAGTCCGACGCGCTGCTTTTTTCTGGTTGACCACGCTCTCGCGGTCGGTTCGTTCACTACTTCGTGGCAGCGGATTTCGGGACGGTAACCGCAACGAACTGGGTGGTCTCGCCGCGTTGCACCAGCAACATCACGGAGTCGCCGGCTTTTATGTCCTTCACTGCGCCATTGAACTCTGCCGTTGACTTCACGCTGTCGCGACCGACCCGCAAGATCACGTCACCGGGCTGCAAGGGTGTGCTCTGTGCGGCGACTCCACCGATCCGCGTCACCACGACTCCGCCGTCCTTGACGCCGATCTGGCTGCGCTGTTCCGGGGTGAGGTTGTCGACGACGATGCCGAGCTTGTTGCCACCCGATGCGGCGCTGCCAGGCGTCGTGGCGACGGCATTGGCATCGGCAGGTTGCTCGCCCACGGTGATTGGCAGGGTCATGTTCTTGCCGTCGCGGAAGATGCCGAGTTGCGCGCTGCTGCCGGGCTTGGTCAGGCCCACCATCGGCGGCAAGTCGTTCGAGGTCACCACGTCGACACCGTTGAACGACAGGATCACGTCACCCAGCTTGACGCCCGCCTTTTCGGCGGAGCTTCCCGGCGTGATGGCGTTGACCAGTGCGCCGCCCGAGCGCGGCAGGCCCAGCGCCTGCGCATCGGCGCGACCAACGCCCTGGATCTGCACGCCGATCATGCCGCGCGACACCTTGCCGGTTGCCTTGAGTTGGTCGACCGTATTCATCGCGACGCGAATCGGAATCGCGAACGACACGCCCATGTAGCCGCCGGTGTTCGAGAAGATCTGCGAGTTGATGCCGACCACTTCGCCGTCCAGATTGAACAGCGGACCACCGGAGTTGCCGGGGTTGATCGGCACGTCGGTCTGGATGAACGGAACGTATTGCTGACTGCGATCGTAGCCACGACCGAGCGCGCTGACGATGCCGTGGGTGACCGAATGTTCCATCCCGAACGGCGAGCCAACCGCAACTACCCACTGGCCAGGCTTGAGCTTGGTCGAGTCACCGAGCTTGACGGCCGGCAATCCGGTGGCGTCGATCTTGAGCAGGGCGATGTCGGTCTGCGGATCGGTGCCGACCACCTTGGCGTCAAGTTCGCGACGATCGACGAGACGAACCGTGACGGTTTCGGCACCATCGACGACGTGGTTGTTGGTCAGGATGTAACCGTCACTGGAAATGATGAAGCCGGAGCCTGCCGATACGCGCTGGCCCTGTTGCGGCCCTCGCGGGATCTGGCCTGGCCCGAAGAAGCGCCGGAAGATTTCCGGAACTTGCTGTTCGTCCATTCCCTGGCCGGCATTGCTGGTCGACTGGATATTGACGACGGCGGGACCCGCCTGCTCGACCAATTGGACGAAATTGGGAAGGTCTTGTGCCTTGGCAGACAACACGAAGGCAAATAACGTCAGCGGAGCCAAAAACCAGCGGGTGGACGTTGCGATCATTCGATTGACCTCGGAATGTGAAAGAAAATGTGAGAGAAGATGTCAGTTGGCATCGGCGCGACTTGGATGGATGGACTTCGACAAAGTTCCGATGGGTCGCTGCCAGCGATGGAGCCGATGTTCAGTTCGGCTTGGCGCCATCCGACACTGCGGAGATCGAAACGGCGATGCGTTGCACGGTCGCTGCGGGAACGTTGCCGAGCACGGTGTAGCGCCAACTTCGGTCGCGATGGATGTAGACATTCATCGCACCGCGTGCGAGCGCAACGTCGTCACTGATCGGCTCGGGCGTCGGTTCGATGTACGCGGAAACACTCGCCAGGCCGTCGCTGAAAACCAGCTGCTCGCTGTCCTTGCCAGACGATGGCATGGCCTGGCGGGCACGCAGGGAGTAACCCTGCGGCAGGTCGTTGACTGTCCAGCGCGCGTTTCCTCTCAGGGTGGCAGCGGCAGGCGCGGTTGTAACGGGAGCGCTTGCGTCATCAACACTGAGATTGGCGGCAGACGCGCTACCGATCAACAACACGGCGAACATGTATTGCTCGACGATGCGCTGGTTGTCGTCAAGGACGGCAACGCGCAGTGGAAGTTGATGTTCGCGATCCAACCACAGCCGATAGCTGTAGCGATAAGCATCGTTCGCTGCGATATCGATGACGTTTGTATCGTAACCCGCGACGCGATCGGGATCGGCCATCCGCAGTCGGTAGTTTTCGTTCGGCAGCGCCGCGGCATCAACCGGCACCAGCGGCAGCAATCGTGCCGTTGCACCAGCCGAGAACGAGACAGGCGCCTTGCCTTCCTGCCGAACCGTGATCGACTGGCCCTGCCGCGTCGCTTGACTTGGCGGGCCGGACATGCGCGTGAGCCGTTCTCGCTCAATGCCAGCAGCGGAATGGACGATCCGCAAGGTGTCGACGCGTGCGCCGCTCTGGAAGACGAACGAGCCTTCGTAGTCCAGCGTGCGCAGCGATTGCGCCATCTGACGCAATTGCTCGATGGGTGCAGCGGTGTCGGCAAGTGCGGGCAGCGCCGCCAGCACACCCAGGCAAATGGCGTATCGGCCGCCAGAGATGATGCGGTGGCGGCTGGTGACCGGCGCTGCCACGAGAGGATCGGCGAACCGGTTGCGACTATCAACCGGCGTCGATGAAACAGTTGACGTGGACATCACGAAATCATTCGTACGATGCCGACCGATGGCATCAGCGATCGCCGCTGCTCGCCCCGCGAATGGCCTGGGACTCGTTTGCGTCGCCGATGTTGGCGGGACTCGCCAGCAGCACATATGGAACGACATTGGACGGACCGGCCTGGCCGGCTGATTGATAGTGCTGGATCAGGTACGGGGCCAGTCGGCGATCCACGCCGCCGGCTTGCGCCCAGTCATTGCTGGCCGTCGATACCGTCATTGCCGGGATTCCGGCCGAAGGCAGTACCGCGCCGGCACCGGCGTTGCTGGTGGTGGCAGTCGCTGGCGCTGCCGCTGCTGGCGCATTCACCAGCAAGGATTGTGCATTTGGACGTTGCGCGCCGGTGGCGGCAAGGTCGGTTGCCGGATGACTGTCGTCGACACCGCCTGGCTGCGTGACCATCAATGCCGCGACCGCGACTGCAGCGGCAATCGCACCGCCGGACGCCCAGCGCAACAGCGGCAGTCGTTGCCGCGTCGGCAATGCTTCAGTCTGTAGACGGGCAAAGATGACTTCGGAAAAATCGGCACGCAATACCAGCACTTCCTGCCGGCGCAACGATTGCCGCGCGACGTGGTAGCGCGACCATCGGGTTGCCAGGTCGGGCTCGGCTTCGAGCCGGCGCAACAGGAAACGCAGTTCATCCTTGCCGAGTTCGCCGTCCATCAACGCCGAAAGGTGTTCGCGGTAATCGTGGTTCATTTCGTCGACCTGTCTATCTAGCATCTGATGGCTTTCGATCCTGGCTGTCATCTCCCGTCGTCCCGATCGGACAACAGGGGTCGCAGTTGCAGGTCGATTGCTTCGCGCGCCCGGAAGATCCGGGAGCGCACCGTGCCGATCGGACAGTTCATCGTCTCGGCGATTTCTTCGTAACTCAAACCATCCATTTCACGTAGCGTAATCGCGACGCGGAGTTCTTCAGGCAGGGCTTCGACCGTGGCAAACACCGTTTGTTCAATTTCCTGGCGCATCAATTCGCGTTCGGGCGTCGCCATCTCGCGCAGCCGCAACGAGCCTTCGTGAATCACCGCGTCCTCGATCGGAATATCGTCGGTCGGTGGCCTGCGTCCCTGCGAAACGAGGTAATTTTTTGCCGTGTTGATCGCGATGCGGTACATCCATGTGTAGAACGCACTGTCGCCACGGAACGCTTGAATCGCGCGGTAGGCACGCAGGAACGCCTCCTGCGACACGTCCTGCGCCTCGCTCCAGTCGGACACGTAGCGGGTGATGACACTGACGATCTTGTGCTGGTACTTGCGCACCAGCAGGTCGAACGCTCGAGTGTCGCCACGCTGCACGCGCTCGACGAGTTCCTGGTCGGTCTCGGTTTCGCCCATCCGGGCACATCTCCTTAGGGATATTCTGATTAACCCCACGCAGGCGGCATGATGTCAGAAAGGTTCTCAGATCGACATGCGTGGTGCCGTGCAGGCTGGCCGCCTGAACAAGCCGCGCGTGTCGATCTGAGGGCCTTTCCGCCATTACCCCGTCATTGGAATCAACCCGTTGGGGCCGATCTGTCTGCGCGCAGCCCTGCGTTGCGCCCCCTTGTCAGACGGCCAGTCTGCCGTCGGCGACGCGCCTTGATCTGCGCGCAGACAGATCGGTGACGCCTGTGCGGGGTTGATCAGAACATCCCACATGGGTCGGTCAGCGCAACGCTAGACCACGACCCTTTGGTGAAAGTTTCATCGAGCCGGGATGAAGCCCGGCCCGCTATTCAAGCATTGAGGCCCGGATCAGCAGGTCGCGCCCTTCCAGCATCGTCTTGAACGCCACCGGTGCCAACGGCCTGCAGAACAAATAACCCTGCAACGTATCGCAACCAAGTTCGCGCAGGAAGTCCAGATGGTGTTCGGTCTCGACGCCTTCGGCAACCACCTTGCGGTTCAGGTTATGGGCCATGCTGATGGTCGCCTGGACAATCGCCTCATCGTCCGGATCGACGCCGATATTGCGGATGAACGACTGATCGATCTTGATGTGGTCGGCCGGAAAGCGCTTGATGTAATCCAGCGACGACTGGCCCGTACCAAAATCGTCGATGGAAACATTGCACCCGAGCAGACGCATGGCTTGCAAGGTTTCTTGCAAATTCGGGATCGACTTGATGCTCACGCTTTCGGTGACTTCCAGGTCGAGCAGGTGCGCTTCAAGCCCGGATTCGGCCAGCGCCGACTCGACGATCTGGAGCAGGTTGGTTTGCTTCAATTGCAACGCGGAAAGGTTGACGCTGATCCGCAACGGCAATTGGAAGTGATCGTTCCAGCGCCGGGTTTCTGCACAGGCCGTTCGTAAAACCCACTCGCCGATCTGGATGATCAGGCCGGTTTCCTCGGCCAGCGGAATGAAGAAGCCGGGACTGATCAGACCGAGTTCGGGATGCTCCCAGCGGATCAGCGCCTCCATGCCGACGATGTCTTCACTGGCGGTGTCGATCTGCGGCTGGTAGTAGACGCGCAGCTCATTGTTGCGCTGGGCCAGCCGGAGCTGTTCCTCGAGCGCGTACTTCTGCTGGTGGCTGTCTTCGGTCTTGGCAACATAGGCCTGAAAGGTGTTGCGGCCCATGGCCTTCGCCGCGTACATGGCCTCGTCGGCACACTTGACCAGCTCTTCGGCGGAACTGGCGTCGTCCGGGAAGAAACTGACGCCGAGCGTCGCAGTGATGTGCAACTCCAGCTTGTCCGGCAGGGTCAGCGGCGCTTCCATCGAGCGCACGATCTTGTCGGCGATCTTCAAAACGTCATCGCGATTGGTGATGTGGCGCAGGATCAAGGTGAATTCATCGCCCGCGTATCGTGCCACCGTGTCCGGCGCACGCACGCTCGCGCGCAGCCGACGCGACACGCCAAGCAACACCTGGTCACCCATCGCGTGGCCGAGTGAGTCGTTGATCTTCTTGAATCGATCCAGGTCGAAGAACATCACGGCGAAGCTTTCGCCGGTGCGCAGCGCTTCCTTGATCGCCGACTCAAGACGATCATTGAACAGCAGCCGGTTCGGCAATCCGGTCAGCGAATCCTGCAATCCACGAACGCGCCACTCCTCGCGAGCGCGGCGCGCTTCGAGGTCGAGCGCGAGTCGATGGGTGATGATGCGCAAGGTGTCCACGACCGGCGCACCCAATTGCAATGGTTCTCGTCGTGCCAGCAACCAGCCACCGACGATGGCGCCGCGCGTGTCGCGCATCGGCAAGCCGATGATGCATTCGTAGCCACGTTCCTTCAGGAAGCTGTCGGCGCCAAGCAAGCTGCCGGCGCCGCTGGAATGAATGAACTCCTCGCCGTCGTTGACGCGCAGCATCAACGCCTCGCGCCTTGGGTCTGCCCCGTCGCTTTCGGCTGGAGGCTGGCAATGGGCGAGCAAGGTCTGCGTGCCATCGCCGCCTTCGCCAAGCATCACCGACAACATGACGAAATCCAGTTCCAGCCAATCCACCACGTTGCGGACGACATGGTTGAGGCCCAGCTCGCCGCCACTGGACTGGCTCATCCGGGCGAGGATCGACAGCGCTTGTTCGTACAGCCCAAGTTCGTCCTGCTTGCGGAACGTGTACAAGTGCAGGCGGCGGCCCTCGCTGCTGCTTACCCGCGCATGCACGTCGACCGCGTAGGAGGTGCCGTCGGCGCGCACGCGGCGGCCACGCTGGGTGGCGCGGCCACTGCTGACCAGATCGACGAGGAAGTCCTCGCGTAGCGCGCCCTCTTTAAGCCCGTCGAAGGACTCGATCACACCGCCCATCACCTGGACCCGCGCAAATCCGCTGCGCTCGACGAAGGTGCCGTTGATATCCACGATGCGACCGCTGTCGGGATCGACCACCAGCAACTCGTCGAAGCTGTCTTCAAAAACGAACTGGTACTGGCTTTCGACGGTACTGATCGCGCTGCTGTCGTCGTCCATCCGTCCGCTCAATACGGTATCGATCCGGGCCAGCGCGTCGCTTGAATCGACCGGGCTGGTGATCCAGTCGATGACATCCTCCGGCGGCTTCTGCGCACACCAGGGTGTGAAATCGGTTTCGCCAGCACGGATACCGATGATCGGCACGCGCCCCTGCTGGCTGAGATCGTGAAGTTCACGGCAGAAATCGGTGACCACCGTTTCGTCGCCACGACAATCCAGAATTGCCAGGTCGATGCTCAGGTCCTGGTGCAACAGGCTGCGCGCCTGGGCGTAGTCGTGCGCCGTGTAGACCGCGTCGAATTCCAGCACATCGAGCGTTTTGAACAGCACGCTGCGGTCATCCGGTGACGCCGAGACGATGAGGATTGAAGCCTGGCTGCCGATTGAGCCCATCAGCGCAGCCACTTGCCGTCGCGCAGGCGCAGTCGTGCAGTAGTGGCGCCATTGCAGCGAATGTAATCAACCGATTCGATCAGGTCGGCTGGCAAGTTGAAACTGGAGCCGAGGAAGGCGAGTTTGCGCGCGGCCGGGCTGTCGCCTTCGCTGATCGACTGCAACAGACCGGTATGTTCAGCCCGCAACTCACGCTCGGCGCCGACCAGCACATAGATGCCGAAATGACGGCTGCGCTGGATGTAGCGGAGTGCATCGCCGAGCCGCTCGGTGCTGGTAACGCGGGCGCTGGCATCGCGCATCGGCGCAATGCCGAGTTCCGGCTCCCACACGTACACCGCCTGGCCGCCGCGCATGGCCAACTGGCGCAGTTGTGCCAGTGCAACGACGGGTTCCGGCGTGCTCATCACGATCAGGTTCTTGTCAGCCGAAAGCAGCGACTCGAACATCTTCGGAGTCACCAGAACGGCGGCGGGGGCGGCATCAATCACGGGCGCAAATCGACCATCCAGGTGAAATCGGAACCAACATAGCGGGCTGGCCTCACGTTGACCAGAGAACGGGCTGAGCCGATCATAACCGTTCGTCCGCGTATGGCGGACCAGGAGGAACGATGTTTGAAGGCCTGCAATTCCGCCACTGGCGTGCCGAGAGTGATTCCGACGGCATCGTCGTATTGACGCTGGACCGCGACGGCCTTGCCGTCAATGCGCTGAATCGTGACGTGATCGACGAATTCGATGCGCTGCTGGAACGCCTGGAAATCGACCCACCGAAAGGCGTCGTGATCCGTTCCGGCAAGCCGGCCGGTTTCGTCGTTGGTGCCGATCTCAAGGAATTCGCAGGTTTCGCCCGCAACGGCAATACGCTCGACCAGATTCGTAATGGCCAGCGCGTATTCGAGCGGCTGGCGCAACTTCCCTGCCCGACCGCCGCGGCCATCCACGGCCACTGCATGGGCGGTGGCACCGAGATCGCGCTTGCCTGCGATATTCGCGTCGCCAGTCGCGACCCGTCGACGAAGATCGGGTTGCCCGAGATCAAGCTCGGCATCATTCCGGGCTGGGGCGGCACATCGCGCTTGCCCTACCTGATTGGCGCGCCGAAGGCGCTGGAACTGATGCTGACGGGCTCTGCGCTTTCGGCCGACAAGGCCAAGGCAGTTGGACTGGTTGATGCGGTGACCACGCCGGAACAACTCGTCGAAACCGCGAAAAAACTTGTCCGCAACCACATCACTCAACCGTTCGCGCAACGCGCCTTGGCTTGGGCGACCAACACCTGGCCGGCGCGCCAGGTCATTGCGCCGATGGTGCGCAGGCAGACCGCTGCCAAGGCGCGACCCGAACACTATCCGGCGCCGTTTGCACTGATCGACACCTGGCGTCGCGGCGGCAGCATCAGCCAACGCCTGGAACGCGAAGCGCGCACGGTAGACAAGCTGGCGGGTGGCGATACGGCGAAAAACCTGGTCCGCGTGTTTTTCCTGATGGAGGCGCTGAAGGCCCAAAGCGGCAAGGCAGACCATGGCATTGCGCACGTCCATGTCGTCGGTGCAGGCGTCATGGGCGGTGACATCGCCGCCTTGTGTGCGCTGCGCGGTTTCAGCGTGACCTTGCAGGATCGCGAGATGAAATACGTACAACCGGCTCTGGACCGCGCCCGCACGCTGTTCACCAAGCGTCTGAAGACGCCGGAACGGATCGACCCGGCGATGGCGCGACTGGTCGCCGATGTCGAAGGCGCTGGCGTGGCCAAGGCTGATCTCGTTATCGAAGCGATCTTCGAGAATCTCGAAGCCAAGCAGTCGCTGTATCGCGATCTGGAGCCACGGATGAAGGCCGACGCACTCCTCGCCAGCAATACATCCAGTATTCCGCTCGCCGAGTTGGCCAGCTCGGTGAACGATCCGACCCGTTTTGTTGGACTGCACTATTTCAACCCGGTCGCACAGATGCCGCTGGTCGAGATCGTCCGTCATCCGAAACTTTCTGAGGCGAACGAAAAGCGTGCGCTGGCGTTCGCCAAGGGCATCGACAAGTTGCCGATCGCGGTTGCCGGAACGCCCGGCTTCCTGGTCAACCGCATCCTGATGCCGTACCTGCTCGAAGCGCTGCGAATCTTCGAGGAAGGCGTGCCTGGGCCTGTGATCGACAAGGCGGCGAAGAAATTCGGCATGCCCATGGGACCGATCGAACTGGCCGATACGGTCGGTCTCGACGTGGCTGCGTCAGTCGGCAAGGAACTAGGTGAGTTCCTCGGTCTCGACATCCCTGAGGGCCTTGAGCGCTATCTTGAGCAGGACAAGAAAGGCAAGAAAACCGGCGAAGGCCTGTACGTATGGAAAGACGGCGAGCCAGTCAAGCCCGAAGTCGATCCGAACGCGTCGGTGCCGGATGACCTTGAAGACCGCATGATCCTGCCGATGCTCAACGAAGCAGTCGCCTGCCTGCATGATGGCGTGGTCGACAGCGCCGACCTGCTCGACGCCGGCGTCATTTTCGGCACCGGCTTCGCGCCGTTTCGGGGTGGCCCGTTGCAGTATTTGCGCGCGACTGGTGTTGAAGCCGTCAAGGCGCGACTGGCTACGCTGGAAGGCAAGTATGGCGCGCGTTTCGCCGCGCGTCCGGGTTGGGACAATCCTGCCTTGGCTATACCGACCTCGGCTAGATCAGGCGATTGAAGCAAGCGCCAGCGTGAGCGCTGGCGAGCTTCACCACGACGTGCGCTTGGGCAGCAGTCCGCGCAGTTCCTGCTCGGTCAGGTTGCGCCACTGGCCCGGCTTCAGCGCGCCGACTTTCACGTTGTCGATGCGCACCCGGCGCAACTGGGTGACGCGATAGCCGAACGCTACCGCCATGCGTCGGATCTGTCGATTCAGACCCTGCGTCAGCACGATGCGGAATCCGAATTTTGCGATCTTCGCCGCCTTGCATGGCAAGGTCTGGTCTCGGCCGATGCGAACGCCTTTCATCATGCCGATGATGAATTCCGGCGTGACCGCGGTGTTCACCGCAACCAGGTATTCCTTTTCGTGGTTGTTCTCGGCGCGCAGGATTTCGTTGACGATGTCGCCGTTGCTGGTCAGAAGGATCAACCCTTCGGATTCCTTGTCGAGGCGACCGATTGGAAAAATGCGTTGCTGGTGGTCAACGAAGCTGATGATGTTTCCGGGCACTTCGAGCTCGGTGGTGCAGGTGATGCCGACCGGTTTGTTCAAGGCGATGTAGACATGCTTTCGACCGGTGCTGGTGATCACCTTGCGGGCCGCCAGCGCCTGGCCATCGATCAGAACTTCGTCGTCGTCTCCGACTTCCGAACCCATCCGCGCAATCTTTCCGTTGACGCTGACCCGGTTCGCCGCAATCAGGCGGTCTGCTTCGCGTCGTGAACAGAAACCCGATTCGCCGATGAACTTGTTGAGCCGGGTGCCACGTTCGGACGTCGTGTCAGGCGTAGTCATACGGCCCTCCACGCTGCAAGGCACGTTGATACGCAGGTCGTGCGTGGATGCGCTGCAACCAGTGCAGCAGGCGCGGCCGATTGTGGTCCAGCCCGGCCCGGGTTGCCGCGGCTTCGAGCGGAAAACTCAACTGGATGTCGGCTGCTGAAAAATGATCGCCGACAAACCAGTCGCTGTTGGCAAGCGCGGCTTCGAGGAAATCCAGATGCAAGGTCAGTTGCGGTCCAATGAACCCGGCATTGGCCTTGTCGGCAATCGCCCGCGCGAAGGGTTTCGCGAAAAACGGCATCGGCGCCGAACGGATGCGATCGAAGACCAGCTTCAACAGCAACGGTGGCATTGCCGATCCTTCGGCGTAGTGCAGCCAATAGCGCCAGCGCTGGAACTCGGCGCTGGCGCGTGACGGTGCCAATAGGTTGGCGGTGTCGTAGCGCTCGACCAGGGTTTCGATAATCGCGCCGGATTCGGCCAGCACCAGCTCACCATCGACGACAATCGGTGACTTGCCCAGTGGATGGATCTCGCGCAGTTCCGGCGGCGCCAGCATCGTCTTCGGATCGCGCTGCCAGGACTGGATCGTGTAGTCCAGAGCCAGTTCCTCAAGCAGCCACAGGACGCGCTGCGAGCGCGAGTTGTTGAGGTGATGGACAACGATCATACGGCCTCCTTCGAAAGCTCAGCGAACAGGTCGTGCGCGTCAGCTGCGGTGACACGAACACGGATCAATTGACCCACGCGCTGCTTTCCGGCACCAGCGACATGGACCAGTCCATCAATGCCTGGTGCATCAGCGGCGGATCGGGCGAAAGCTGTGTCGCCATCGACTTCATCGATCAAGACTTCAATTTCGCTGCCGACCTTTCGTTGCAGCCGTTGCGCGCTGATCCCGGCCTGTCGCTCCATGAAGCGGGCCAGACGTTCCTGTTTGATCGCTTCCGGCACGCCGTCCGGAAGTTCGTTGGCACGCGCGCCATCGACCGGCGAATAGGCAAACGCACCAACCCGATCCAGCTGCGCCTCATCAAGGAAGGTGAGCAATTCCTCGAATTCCGCATCGGTTTCGCCCGGGAAGCCGACGATGAACGTGCTGCGTATCGTCAACCCGGGGCAGTTCGCTTTCCAGTTGCGGATGCGTTGCAAGGTCCTGTCGATCGCGCCGGGCCGCTTCATCAATTTGAGAATGCGTGGGCTGGCGTGCTGAAACGGGATGTCGAGGTAGGGAAGGATTTTCCCCTCGGCCATCAACGGAATGATGTCGTCCACATGCGGATACGGGTATACGTAATGCAGACGCACCCAGGCACCTAGCTGAGACAGTCCTTCGCACAGGGACTTCATTCGCGTCGCGTGCATCGATCCGCGCCATTCGCGTTCGGCGTACCTCAGATCAACGCCGTAGGCGCTGGTGTCCTGCGACACCACCAGCAATTCGCGCACGCCGCTGCGCACCAATCGCTCCGCTTCACCAAGCACTTCGTCGATCGGCCGCGATACAAGATCACCGCGCATCGACGGAATGATGCAGAACGTGCAGCGATGATTGCAGCCTTCGGAAATTTTCAGGTAGGCGTAGTGGCGCGGCGTGAGCTTGATGCCCTGCGGCGGAACCAGGTCGACGAACGGGTCGTGCTTTGGAGGCAATGCCTTGTGAACGGCCGTCATCACGCTGGCGTAGTCCTGCGGCCCGCTGATCGAGAGCACGTCGGGGTGGCTTGCACGAATCAGGTCGGCGCGTTTGCCGAGGCAGCCGGTGACGATCACCTTGCCGTTCTCGCGCATCGCCTCGCCAATCGCGTCGAGCGATTCCTGCACGGCCGCATCGATGAATCCACAGGTATTGACCACGACGACGTCGGCGCCTTCGTACTTCGGCGCGACCGCATAACCCTCGACCCGCAACTGGGTCAGGATGCGCTCGGAATCGACCAGCGCCTTTGGGCAACCAAGACTGACAAAGCCCACCATGGGCGCACTGCTGGACATGCGATTGCCACCAAAAAAGGGCTGTAATTGTAACGTCCCGTGCTACCGGTCGTTGTGTCAGGCGATCTACCCACTTGGTGCGGTTGGCGATTGACTACAATCCACCGGTACTACCAAATGCGTTCAAACACGCCTGAACAGGCCCTGTAGCGATGGCCCGAAGCATCCAGATTCCGACCAGCGGCCAGCATTGCATTGGCGCCTGGCTGGCTGAACCCGTCGGCACGACGCGCGGCGGCATCGTCGTCGCGCAAGAGATATTCGGCGTCAATGCGCACATCCGCAGCGTCGTCGAACGCTTTGCGGCACTGGGCTATGTCGCCATCGCGCCGGCGTTCTTCGATCATGTCGAGACCGGTTTGGAGCTGGGATACGACGATTCCGGCTTCACCGCTGGCAAGCAACTGGTGACCGAGGTCGGCCTCGACCGCGCCGTCGAAGACGTTGCGAGCGCGGCTTCGTCGATTGATTCCGCAGGGAAAATCGGCTGCGTCGGCTATTGCTGGGGTGGCACGGTCGCCTATCTCGCTGCCGCGCGACTCGGCATGCCCTCGGTGAGCTACTACGGCATGCGCAACGTCCAGTATTTCGACGAAGCACCTCGGGCACCGATCCAGTTTCATTTCGGTGAATACGACCAATCGATTCCGCCGGAAATGATCGATCGGCATCGGCGCGAATTACCGAATGCTGAAGTCTTCACCTACCCGGCCGATCATGGATTCAATTGCGATGCGCGGGCTGCTTACGATGCGGCTTCGGCTGGCCTGGCGATGCAGCGCACGCTTGAATTCTTTGAACGGGAACTCGGCTAGTGATGCCTTTCGTTCTCGACGAACGTTTGGCTAGCGACTGTTTCGTCGTAGCCAATCTGGACCTGTGCCGAGTTTTGTTGATGAACGATGCTCGCTACCCCTGGCTGGTCCTGGTTCCACGTTTGCAAGGTCTGGTCGAACTGGCTGACCTCGATCGCGCTGGGCAGCATCAGTTGCTCGGTGAAATCCATCGGGTCGACACTGCGCTGCGCCAACTTGGTCCGTTCGACAAGCTCAACATCGCTGCGCTTGGCAACGTCGTTACCCAGTTGCATGTGCATGTAATCGCACGGCGAGTCGGTGATGACGCGTGGCCGGCGCCCGTTTGGGGTCGTGGCATGGCGCAACCGTACGAAGACGCTACCAGCACATTGGCGCAGCTTCGGCTCGCACTGGGCTGATGCCAGCCGGAGCGCCGCCGCAGGTCGAATCGACCAGCGAAAGCTCGATCCTGCTGCGCTTCGGTGAGGGTCTCGAGCAATCGTGCAATGACCGCGTGCATGCCGCCGTTCGCGCCCTGCAATCGCCGCCCATTCTTGGCATCGTTGAGCTGATACCGGCCTATGCCAGCCTGGCCGTTCACTACGATCCCGCCGAATGGATTGACGCCAGCATGGATCAATCGCCCGCCCAGCGCATCACCGACGCGGTGCTGGAGCGCTTGGCCAACAGCGTTGGCGACGAGAGTGGGACGACGGCGCGGAGCGTCGAGATTCCGGTTTGCTACGACCCGGAACTTGGCGAGGACTTGGTCGAATCGTCGCGCACACTCGGGATCGAAGTCGATGATCTGATCGCTCGCCATGCCGATGGCGACTACCGCGTCGCGATGCTTGGATTCGCGCCGGGTTTCCCGTACCTGCTGGGACTCGACCACACGCTTCAGTTGCCCCGACGCAGTCAGCCGCGCTTGTGCGTGCCCGCCGGATCGGTCGCAATCGGTGGCGCGCAAACCGGAATCTATCCGACCGAGCTTCCCGGCGGTTGGCATTTGATTGGACGCACTCCACTGCGCCTGTTCGATACAAGTCGCCAACCACCGCAGTTTGTGAGTGCTGGTGATCGGGTGCGCTTCGTTCCGATCAATCGCGAGCAATTCGACGCACTGGTCGAGGACCGCGAATGAGCATCCTCGTCGTCAAGCCAGGGATGTTGACCAGCGTGCAGGACCGCGGACGAATGGGCATGGCTGCGCTCGGCGTCTGCCACAGCGGTCCGATGGACACGACACTGTTCCGGCTTGCCCAGGCATTGGCAGGAAGCGATACCGAAAGTGCCGCGCTCGAGATCACGGTCACCGGCCCTGTGTTGCAATTCAACGCCGGCTGTCGCTTGGCGCTGACCGGTGACTTCGCCAGGCCGAAAATTGATGGTGTCGCGGTCGGCTGCTGGCGTCCGCTGACCATCGAAGCAGGCGCGGAGCTGGATTGCGGACCCTTGCGCAGTGGCGTTCGTGGCTATCTCGCGATTGCCGGTGGAATCTCGGTCGAGCCAGTCATGGGCAGTCGTGCAACGGACCTCAATGCCGGCATCGGTCCGAACGAAGGCCGAGCATTACAAGCGGGTGATGTCTTGCCGATGACGGCGGCGCCACTACCATTCAAATCCCGCAGCAACTGGTCGCTCGATCCGTCCCCGTGGTTCGACATTGACGCTTCGCAACCGATCCATTGCACCGCGGGACGACATCGCGAGGCACTCGATGCCGAATCGATCCGCTCACTGGAGCGCGACGAATTCCGCATTGGTGTCGACAGCAATCGCGTTGGCATCCGCCTGGATGGATCGACGCTGCGGCTGCGCGAGACACTGGAACTGGTCAGCGAACCGGTCAATTTCGGCACCATCCAACTGCCGCCAAGCGGTCAACCGATCGCATTGATGGCCGAGCACCCGACCATGGGTGGCTATCCGCGGATCGTACAGATAGCCGCTATTGACTTGGGCCGGTTCGCCCAGCGTCGTCCCGGAGAGCGCGTGCGGTTTGCGTGGTTGGGCGTTGAGCAGGCGCAAGCGCGCTATCTTGCGCGACAACGTGAACTTGCCAACTTGATTCGCGCCATCGGCGAACGACTATGAAACATCGTATCGACTTGAACTGCGATCTCGGCGAATCGTTCGGCGCATGGCGCAAGGGCGACGACGACAACGCCATGCAGCACATCAGTTCGGTCAATATCGCCTGCGGCTTCCACGCTGGCGACCCAGCCACGATGCGGGCAACGGTGGCCGCAGCGGTGCGCTACGGTGTCGCAATTGGCGCGCATCCGTCCCTGCCCGACCTGCAAGGTTTTGGCCGTCGCGAGATGCAGGTCAGCGCCGCCGATGTCCACGCGATGGTGCTGTATCAGGTGGGCGCGTTATCCGGTTTCGCGACCGCAGCTGGTACGAGTCTCACGCACGTCAAACCGCATGGCGCGCTATACAACATGTCGGCACGCGATCCGGTGGTAGCGGACGCGATTGCCGAAGCGGTCGCCGCATTCGACGCCTCGCTGATCCTGGTCGGCTTGTCGGGCAGCGAATCGATCAAGGCCGCCGAACGACGCGGCTTGCGCGTGGCGCATGAAGTGTTTGCTGATCGTCGCTATCGCGCCGATGGGAGTCTGATGCCGCGTTCGGTGCCAGGCGCTGTGATCGACGACATCGACCAGGCGGTCGCACAGGCACTTCACCTCGCCACGCGCGGCGAAGTCGTTGCCGACGATGGCAGCCTTGTTCAACTTGCGGCCGATACCTTGTGCCTGCACGGCGATCGCGCTGATGCCGCCGAATTCGCGCGGCGCTTGCGGTTGGCGCTGGATGCAGCATCAATCGCGGTGGTCGCGCTGCGACGGTGATGCCGGCTTCGTACGTCGATCGGATGTACATGGGTTAGTCTTCGTCGTCGCGCAAACGAGAGGTTCCATGACCGCCGCCGATCTCTACCCGTTGCTGGGCGTTGCCGTGGTCGTGCTCGGGTTTGCGCTGCGCTTCAATCCCGTGTTGGTGGTTGTCGTAGCGGGCCTGGTCAGTTCGGTCGCAGCCGGCTTGGGCATCGGCGACATGCTCGCCCTGCTCGGCAGCGCCTTCGTCAGCAATCGCACCCTGCTATTGTTCGTGCTCACCTTGCCAACGATTGGCCTGCTGGAACATTTCGGCTTGCGCGAACGCGCGTCGATCTGGATTGCGAGCTTTCGCGGACTGACCTTCGCGCGGTTCCAGATTGCCTATCTGGGCATCCGCCAGGTTTCCAGCATGATGGGCCTCACCCACGTCGCCGGCCATGCGCAGACCGTTCGCCCATTGGTTGCCCCGATGAGCGTTGCCGCCGCCGAACGCAGCATTGGCAAACTCGACGAAGAGGCGAGCGAAAAAGTTCGCGCCAGTGCAGCGGCCACCGACAATATTGGTTTGTTCTTCGGCGAGGATGTGTTCGTCGCGATCGGCGCGGTGCTCCTGATCCAGGGTTTCTACGCCCGCAATGGAATTGTCCTGGAACCATTGACGATTGCGTTGTGGGCGTTGCCGACGGCGATTGCCGCCTTCGTGATCCACGCGATCCGCATCAACCTGCTGCAATCGTCGTTACGCAAGCAACTTGCCCAGCGTATCCAGCAACGGGACGACGATGCTCAAGCTTGAGTACCTGTACTGGCTGGTCGGCATCTTCCTGCTGGCGACGGCGTTCTTCAACATACGTGCGCGGCGCTGGCCGCTGGTCGGATTCTGGACCTTGCTCGCGTTGCCGTTTTTGTTCGGCGACGCCATGTTGGCGGCCGAAAGTGACGGCGTGCGCTGGCCGGTGCAGGCGATGGGTGCCGCCGTCATCCTGCTCGGCGTCATGGCCACGCGGATTCGTTTGGGTGGTCACGCGGAGAGCAGTAGCGAAATGGAGCGTCGCACCATTTCGGCAGGACAACTTGGCAATCGACTGTTTACTCCAGCGCTTGGCATCCCGGCACTGACCCTGCTGCTGTTCATCGCCGGAACCTGGCTGAAACCCGGCGGCGTCAGCCTGTTCGAGGACAAGGCGATCACCCTGAGTTCGCTCGGCGTGGCCAGCGTGCTGACCCTGTTCATGGCGATGCGAACGACGGGCGCATCGTTCGCGATTGGCGTGCGCGAAGGCAGTCGCCTGCTCGATTCGATCAGTTGGGCGGTGTTGTTGCCAATGCTGCTGGCAACCCTGGGCGCGGTGTTCGCAGCGACCGGCGTTGGCGATGCAATCGCCATGCTCACCACGCGAGCGATTCCGGTCGACAACCGCATGGTGGTATTGCTGGCATTTGCGCTCGGAATGGTCGTTTTCACGATCATCATGGGCAATGCCTTCGCGGCGTTCCCGGTGATGATGGCCGGCATTGGCCTGCCCTTGCTCATCGTCCAGCACAACGCCCATCCCGCTGAACTCGGCGCGCTCGGTATGTTGACCGGCTACTGCGGAACGCTGCTGACGCCGATGGCCGCGAATTTCAATATCGTTCCTGCGGTGCTGCTGGAATTGCGCAGCCAATACGCGGTCATCGTGTCGCAGATTCCCACGGCACTGGCACTGCTGATCGTCAATATCGTCCTGATGGCGATACTGATATTCCGATGAAAACCGAAAAAGTCATCCTGCTGACCGGCTTCGAGCCATTTGGTGGCGAAACGATCAACCCTTCGCAATGCATCGTCGAAGCACTGGACCACACGTTGATCGGTGGTCACCGCATCGTCGGGCGCGTGTTGCCCGTCGCGTTCGCCCCCTGCGAGTGCCTCGTCGCGGAATGGATCGAGGAGCTGAATCCTGCGCTGGTGATTGGCCTGGGCCAGGCCGGCGGTCGCTCCGAACTGTCGCTGGAACGGATCGCGGTGAATCTTATCGACGCACGCATCTGCGACAACGATGGCAGCCAGCCTGTCGATGTTCCGGTGCAGGCAGGCGCCGCCGCCGGACTGTTTGCCAGCCTGCCGCTGAAGCGCATCCTGCTGGCGTTGCAAAACGCCGGCATTCCGGCTGCGATTTCGCATTCGGCTGGCACCTACGTCTGCAACCAGGTGTTTTTCCTGACCGCGTCGTGTCTTGCGAAATCGACCAGCCAAGGTCGCGGCGGCTTTATCCATGTGCCATGGCTACCCGAGCAGGGAGTCAACCATCCCGGACAGCCGAGCATGGCACTGGCAGCGATGATCGAAGGCGTGACGCTGGCGATACGCACCAGCCTTGCTCACGAAGCCGACATTGCCTTGGCGGCTGGAACCACACACTGAGACCCAGCGCTTGGCGGCAATCAGTCGCCCGACTTCTTCTCGCCCGACTTGTCATCGGACTTGTCATCCGACGCGTCGCCCTTTTTACTTTTGTCATCGAGCTTTGGATCCTCACCGTGGCCATCACAGCCCGCGCCAGCGCTATCCTCGGCCGTCACTTCCAGCACCATTTCGCCGGTCGACTTGTACGGCAATTTCACCTTCACCGGCTCGGTTGAGTAATAGAACCCGTAGCTGGTCTTCGGCGCCTTCAATTTGCTGCGTGATTTCGTTTCATAGAACGTATTGACTGCCGCAGCGGGTGTCGCAATAGCAAAACGGCGAACGTTTTCCAGGCTGATGCAGGCCAGCAAGCGGGTGCGCTTGAATGGCTGGATGTCAATCAACAAAGGTTCCGCTTCTTGCGACTCACGGACCTGATCGGCGTCGTCGATCACGTAGACGATCGGCTTGAAAACGCTGTTGCCGCGCGCATCGGGATTCGGCACTGCCATCACGCGCAGGCGCACCGCCACGTGCGCGAACGTGCGCGACAGTTCGACCAACCGATAGGAACTTACGCCCTCGGGAAACTCGCGCTGAGGCGATTGACTGGTTATCACGAAGCGCTCGGGGACGTTCATGGACGGCACGATCGTCACGTCCGAGTCCGCACTGCCAAGCGGTTCCTCGTCGCGAATCGCGCTGAACATGCGGTCGCGCCAACTGCTGAAGGTGTCAACGGCCTTCTGCGAGGTCCAGCCTAGCGCCTCGCGCCAGCCGGCGTGGGCAGGCAGCGAGATCGCGACACACAGCACAACGACCAGCGCCGCGAACAACGATCGCTGCGGAGTCGGCGAGTAATTCAATGGAAAAGGCTTCACGGAACGTGCGCGAACGCGGCAGGACGGCGCGTTGTTGGCTGTAACGGCAACCCGCGCAATGCAACAGCATTGCGCGGGTTTCCTGTGACGATCAGCTGACCGGCTCTGCCTCGGCAGCGGCTTCGACGGGCTTGGCTGGCGCAGCCATCGGTTGGGCTTGCGCGGCCGGCGCCGGCTCGGCCATGGGCTTGATCAGGTTGTTGCCATCATCGTCGACGGCGTTGATCTCAAGATGACGCGCAATTGAACTGATCGAGTTGAGCTGTTCCGGCGTGGCCCGTTCCGAGCGCTTGAGGATAATTGTCTTCAGACCCTGGGAATCGCGCAGGTCGCCCATGTAGCCATACAACTGCGCCTTGGGCATCGACGAGTATTCGTTGACCTTGAAATGGTCGTCCTTCACCGGGTACACGACGACCTTGCCGTCACGCACGTCCTTGGCAGCAAACGCCGGTGCCACCGACAGGGCAAACAGGCTGGCAAACAAGATTCTGGTCAGGGATTTCATGGAGATGTCCTGTTATTGGGCGGGGGCGGTACTGGTACGGATTTCGGAAATGCCTTCCTTGTCCTTGATGAACGCTCGGAAGCCAAGCTCATGCGACAAGCGGGCGATGGTGGCGATGTAGGTGTCGGTGACGCGCTGCTTCTCGCCACGTTGCAGCAGCACGGTGGACAGCGGTTGCGCCTGGTCCTTGCGGTAGCGCATCGCGTCCGTGAGATCTACGGATGTCATTGGCACATCGTTGTATTCGTATTGACCATCCTTGGCAGCGGTGATGGTGACGTCGAAGGAGGCTGGGATATCAGCGTTGCTGAACTCCTCGCCGGGCCGGGTCTTTTTGAAACAGCCGCCGACCAGCAGTACGGCAAGCAACAAGGCGATCAACGGACCGCTACGTCGAAACTTCGAAAACATCGGGCGACTCCAGGTTTGCGCTGCGATACGACCGTGCAGCAGTGGTCAGGTACGGGGAAGTGTAACGCCGCGCTGGCCTTGGTACTTGCCGCCACGGTCGCGGTAACTGGTCTCGCATTCTTCGTCCGACTCGAAGAAAAGCATCTGGGCTACGCCTTCGTTGGCATACACGCGTGCCGGAAGCGTGGTGGTGTTGGAAAACTCCAGAGTCACGTGGCCTTCCCATTCGGGCTCCAGCGGCGTCACGTTGACGATGATGCCGCAACGCGCGTAAGTAGACTTGCCAAGGCAGACCACCAGCGTGCTGCGTGGAATTCGGAAGTACTCCACCGTTCGCGCCAGCGCAAACGAATTGGGCGGGATGATGCAGACATCGGCCTGAACATCGACAAAGCTCAGCGGGTCGAAGTTCTTCGGATCGACAATTGTTGAATTGATGTTGGTGAACACCTTGAACTCGTTGGAACAGCGCACGTCGTAGCCGTAGCTTGAGGTTCCATACGACACCAGCCGCCCACCGGACACATCCGTCTTCACCTGGCCGGCCTCGAACGGCTCGATCATCCCCTGCTCGGTCGCCATGCGGCGGATCCACTTGTCGTTCTTGATGCTCATGCAGTAACAGTCCGGTCGATTTTGCGAAGGCGGCAAGGGTAGCGGCGCGACGGGCGAACGTCACCTGCCTTGACGATCATTCCACGACCAGGTTCGGCAGCGACATCGCCTTGTTGCGCGGCCGTTGCGACAAGCGCCCGGCGGCGTTGCGGGCGATTTCGCGATAGCGCAGTGCGATTGCTGATTCGGGCTGCGCGGTGACCATCGGCGTACCACTGTCGGCGTGGCGGCGCACCGCGATGTCCAGCGGCAACTGACCGAGCAACGGCACGTGATACTGATCGGCCATGGCCTGACCACCGCCGCTACCGAAAATCGCCTCTTCATGGCCGCAGTTCGAGCAGACGTGGCTGGCCATGTTCTCGACGATGCCCAGCACGGGAATGTTGACCTTCTCGAACATGCGCAGCGCCTTGCGTGCATCGAGCAGCGAAATATCCTGCGGCGTGGTGACGATGATCGCGCCGGCAACCGGAATCTTCTGGGCCAGGGTCAACTGGATGTCGCCGGTGCCCGGTGGCAGGTCGAGGATCAGATAATCCAGATCCTCCCAGATCGATTCGTTCAACAACTGCTGCAGCGCCTGGGTCGCCATCGGACCACGCCAGATCATCGGCGTGTCCTCCTCGACCAGAAGGCCAATCGACATCATCTGCAGACCGTGGGCGCGGTGCGGGATGATCCGCTTGCCGTCGGGCGATTCCGGCTTCCCGGAAACTCCCAACATGCGCGGCTGGCTGGGGCCGTAGATGTCGCCATCGAGGATGCCGACGCTGGCACCCTCCGCCTGCAAGGCCAGCGCGAGATTGGCGGCCACGGTCGACTTGCCTACACCGCCCTTGCCCGAACCAATCGCGATAATGTTCTTGACACCCGCCAGCGGCTTCAGGCCTTCCTGCACCTGATGGCGCTGCACATTGCAGCGGATGCCGACGCTGGCGTGGGCAATGGCCGGGTCGGCTTGTAGTGTCGATTGCATCATCGCGGCCAGTTCGGCCGGCCATTGCAGGGTTGGGTAGCCCAGGCACACATCCAGCGACACGTTGTCGCCATCGACGCCGACGCCGCGTACGCTGCCGCCGCTGACCACGTCGACGCCGGTGTGCGGGTCGATGATGGTTGCAAGGAGTGACTTGACGGATTCAGCGGTAACGGCGGTCATTGCGGGGCTTTCGATGGACTAGCCGCACATTGTAGCGAGCGTGACCCTCAATTCCTGTTGGCAAGGAGTATGCGGCCATCGCCATGCGATAATTTCGTGCTTTCCAACCCGATTCCCGGACCCGATCGAATGCCGTCGCAGCGCCAGTTTCTTGTCTCCGCCGCCCTGCCCTACGCCAACGGTGCGCTGCACCTTGGCCACCTGCTCGGATATATCCAGGCCGATATCTGGGTGCGGGCGCAGCGGCTGAACGGCGCCGTCGCTCATTTCGTCTGCGCCGATGATGCGCACGGCACGCCGATCATGCTGGCTGCCGAAAAGGCGGGACTGGAAGCGGAAGACTACATCGCCGGGATCCAGCGTGGCCATGAAGCGGATTTCGCCGAATTCGGGGTTGCTTTCGATCACTATCACTCGACCCACTCGGCCGAAAACAAGGCACTGGCCGAACTGATCTACGGTCGATTGCGCGCGGCTGGTGCCATCGCGCAGCGCGCCATCGCCCAGCTCTACGATCCGGTCAAGGAAATGTTCCTGCCCGATCGCTACGTCAAGGGGACCTGCCCGAACTGTGGCGCGTCCGACCAGTACGGCGACAACTGCGAGAACTGCGGCGCGACCTATGCCGCGACCGAGCTTGGCGATCCGCGTTCGGTGGTTTCTGGTGCGACGCCGGAACTTCGCGAATCCGAGCACTATTTTTTTCAGCTGCCGCAATTCACCGATGTCCTCAATGAATGGCTGCAGGGTCCGGTTGCCCATTCCGGGGTCAAGGCGAAATTGCGCGAATGGCTCGACGGCGGACTGCGCGACTGGGACATCTCTCGCGATGCGCCCTATTTCGGATTTCCGATTCCCGATGCGCCAGGCAAGTATTTCTACGTGTGGCTGGATGCGCCAATCGGCTACCTCGCCAGCTTCAAGGCGCTGTGCGAAGAGCGTGAAATCGACTTCGACGCGTTCCTGAAACCGGACAGCGACGCCGAATTGCACCATTTCCTTGGCAAGGACATCGTCAACTTCCATGGTCTGTTCTGGCCAGCGGTATTGCACGGCGCCAACATGCGCATGCCGACGCGGCTGCACGTGAACGGCTACGTGACCGTCAACGGTGCGAAGATGTCGAAATCACGCGGGACCTTCATCCTGGCGCGGACCTGGCTTGATGTCGGACTCGATGCCGATTGCCTGCGCTACTACTTCGCTGCAAAGTCGTCCGGCGGCGTCGTCGATATCGACCTGAACCTCGAAGACTTTGCCCAGCGCGTCAACGCCGACCTGGTCGGCAAGTTCGTCAATATCGCCAGCCGTTGCGCGAAGTTGCTGGAGACGCATTTCGATGGCGAGATGGCCGATGCGTTCTGGACCAGGAACACAACGTCAGCGGCGGAAAAGATCGCGACTGACTTGCTCACCGACATCAGCGACAGTCTGGTGTCCACGACCGCGCTGTACGAAAGCGATGAGTTCAGCAAGGCGATCACGGCGATCATGTCCTGCGCTGACCAGGCCAATGCCTACATCGCCGACGCAGCACCGTGGGCTGTTGCCAAGGACGAATCGCGACGCGAGGAACTGCACGTGATCCTCAGCACCGGCATCAACCTGTTCCGCGCCATTGCCTGTGCGTTGAAACCGGTGCTGCCCGCGACGGTCGCCCGGGCGGAGACGTTCCTGGCATTGCGACGTGATGGATTCGACGGTTTCGTGTCGATCTCGCTGCACCTTTCCAACCACCGCGTGCAGCCCTACCAGGCGCTGCTAACCCGAATCGACCCTGTGAAAATTGCCGCCATGATCGAAGCCTCGAAAGAATCCCTGCAACCCACCTCCAGTGCGCCTGCAACGGCTGCAAATCCCGCCATCGCAGCTACGGCGCCTGCCACGTCGCCGACGCCAGCGGAGACGCCAGCGATCATTTCGATTGACGACTTCGCCAAGCTCGACCTGCGCGTTGCCAGCGTGCTCGAATGCGAATTCGTCGAAGGCTCGGACAAGCTGCTGCGTTTTCGTCTGGATGCCGGCGAGCTCGGTGAGCGCCAGATCTTCTCCGGCATTCGAGCCGCCTATGCCGACCCTGCGTCGCTGGTGGGTCGCAAGGTGGTCTTCATCGCCAATCTCGCGCCACGCAAGATGCGCTTCGGCATGTCGGAAGGAATGATCCTGTCCGCCGGAACCGGTGGCGATGATTTGTTCCTGCTTGAAGTCGATGCTGGTGCAACGGCCGGCGCTACGGTTCGCTGAGTCTGGAAGCGCATTGAGTGCAGCCGACACGAGTGTGGTTGATCGCATCAATGCGCTGTTGCCGCAGACGCAATGCACCCGTTGCGGCTATCCAGCGTGTCGGCCGTATGCCGAAGCGATAGCGGACGGACGCGCGGATATCGACCAATGCCCGCCGGGCGGTGACGATGGCGTCGTCGCCCTGGCGCAGTTGCTGGGTGTCGCCGCCAAGCCGGTCAATCCTGAATACGGCATTGAAGCGCCTCCAACCGTGGTGGTAATTAGCGAGGACATTTGCATCGGCTGCACCAAATGCATCGCCGCCTGTCCGGTCGATGCCATCGTCGGCACCGGCAAGCGCATGCATACGATCATCGCGAGTGAATGCACCGGTTGCGAGTTGTGCATTCCGCCGTGCCCGGTCGACTGCATCGCCATCGTGCCAATCGCCGCAGCCCCCTTGAGTCGCGCCGAGGTGATGAGCCGCGCCGAGCATGCGCGGCGACGCTACGAAGCGCGTGAGCAGCGCCTTGCCAGCGAAGTCGATGAATCGGTCGACGCGCCTTTGCCCACGATTGCCGTCGCAACGGAGTCCACTCGCCTGTCACGCAGCGCGGTGCTCGACGCCATCGCACGAGGACGTGCCCGCCGCGACGAACGCGCATGAAGCGCGCCGATGTCATCGAGTTCTTCTTGCGGCTGCAGGAGCTGGAACCCGCGCCGCGCAGCGAGCTCAACTATCGAAATTCGTTTGAACTATTGATCGCGGTGATCCTTTCCGCGCAGGCAACCGATGTCAGCGTCAACAAGGCGACCCGGCATTTGTTTGCGATTGCCGGCACGCCGCAGGCGATGCTTGGACTCGGCGAGGATTCACTCAAGCAACACATCAATACGATCGGGCTGTTCAACGCGAAGGCGAAGAACGTGATCGCGACCTGCCGCATCCTGGTCGAGCAGCACGACAGCATCGTTCCGCAAACGCGCGAGGAACTGGAAGCCTTGCCCGGCGTTGGCCGCAAGACCGCGAACGTGGTACTGAATTCAGCCTTCGGCCAGCCCACGATCGCGGTCGACACACACATCTTCCGCGTCGGTAATCGCACCGGACTTGCTCGCGGAAAAAATGTGCTTACTGTCGAGAACAAGCTCGAAAAAGTCGTGCCAGCGCAATTCAAGCAGCACGCCCACCACTGGCTGATCCTTCATGGACGCTACGTGTGCAAGGCGCGCAAGCCCGATTGCCCGAACTGCATCGTCCGCGACCTCTGCGCGTTTCGCGACAAGACCGCCAGCGGTGCGTGACCGTGCTGGTAGGCTGTCGGATTCCCGCGTGAACCTTTTCCGACGATGAACCAGAGCAGCAACGACGAATACCACAGCAGGCCAGCCCTGGTCCCGCTCGATCCCGGCGAGGCACGCATCATCGGTTGCCTGATCGAAAAACAGGCGACGACGCCGGACGCCTATCCGATGACGCTCAACGCCGTCGTGGTCGCCTGCAACCAGAAAACCAGTCGCGATCCGACGATGGAACTGGAGCCGGGCGCGGTCGGGCATTCGCTGCGGCAACTGGAAGGTCGTGGTCTGGTCGGCGCGTCGATGGGTGCACGTTCGACACGCTACGAGCACCGCTTCGATCGCCACTACGAAGTGACGCCGCGCCAGCGCGCGTTGCTCGCAATGTTGATGTTGCGCGGCCCGCAGACGGTCAACGAGCTCTATTCCCGCTGCGAACGGCTGGCAGACTTTCCCGATGCCGACGAGGTTCGCGTGCAACTGGAACGGCTGTCGCAACGCGCCGAACCGTTGGTGATCTGCGTCGGCCGTGGATCGGGACAGCGCGAAGATCGCCACATGCATCTGCTGTGCGGCGACGAACATGCCAGCCAGCGCGGCGAGCAGATGACCGAATCAGGTCGCGGCAGCGCTCGCGGCGAACACGCAAGTGACTCCCGCAGTGTCCCAGGCCTGGTTGATCGCGTCGAGGCGCTGGAGCGGGAGGTGGAAGGCCTGAAACAGCTGATCGAAGAGTTGGTCGACCAACGATCGCAGCAGGACTAGCGACCCGCCCACAACTCACGGCAGCTGCGACTCAGGCCAGCAGGTCCTTGAACTCGGCGTGTTTTTCAACCCAACCCGCCGCGTAGGAACAGGCCGGTACTACTTTCCAGCCTTCGGTACGCGCGGCTTCGAATGCCGCCCGGGTCATGTTGCCGGCCAACCCGCGGCCCGATAGAGAACTCGGAACACCGGTGTGGGTGATCGTCATGACATCGCCTTCGAGGCGGTAGTCGAGGACACATTGTTCGCCGTTGGTATTGATGACAAACCGTTGGCTGGATGGCTCGTGGCTGACTTCTGCTGACATGGCGCTGCTCCGTGGGATGGAGCTGGCGAGGTTAGCCGATCAAACGGACGCGCGGTTGCACGAGCGGCTCATTCGAACGTTCCGTTCACGTCACCTCCAGTTGCGCCCGGCTATCTCTGTGGACCGTTTTTACCAAGAGGAACACATCATGAAGCAGTCAGGGTCAGCAGTATGGAAGGGCGATCTGAAAACCGGCGTAGGTTCGATTTCGACTGAAACCGGCGTATTGCGAGATGCTCCTTATGGCTTCACAGCCCGCTTTGAAGACGGTCCCGGCACCAACCCCGAGGAATTGATTGGCGCTGCCCACGCCGCGTGTTTCTCGATGGCGCTGTCGAAGATGCTCGGTGAGAACAACCTGACCGCAGAGCGAATCGCGACCAAGGCCGACGTCACCCTGGAAAAACAGGGCGAAGGCTTTGCGATCACCAAGATCCACCTCACGCTGGCGGCGAAGATTCCCGGTGCCGACGACGCGGCGTTCCAGGAGATTGCCAACAAGGCCAAGTCCGGTTGCCCGGTCTCCAAGGTGTTAAACGCGACGATCACGCTGGACGCCAGCCTCGACGGCTGATCGGGACACCGTGCGGCAAGGCGGGCTACAGAATTCGGCGCGCGAAACACGTGGGTCGCGAACGGGTTTGTCCTGTCGGCCGCCGCGCACTAGACTGCGCGCCCTTGTTGCGGGCGTCATTGCAGCGGCCGGCATTGCTGCAGACGCGCTTGTCCATCCATCCATCGATGTTCGGGGTTTTCCATGCTTTTTGAAACGATCGCCAAGAGCGGCCATGAACAGGTCGTCTACTGCCAGAACCAGGATGTCGGCCTGAAGGCCATCATCGCCATTCACAACACGGTGCTCGGCCCATCCTTGGGCGGCCTGCGCATGTGGCCCTACGCGACCGAGGCCGAAGCGTTGAAGGATGTGCTGCGGCTTTCGCGCGGCATGACCTACAAGAATGCGGTCGCCGGGCTCAACCTGGGCGGCGGCAAGGCCGTCATCATCGGCGATCCGGCGACCGACAAGTCCGAAGCGCTGTTCCGCGCGTTCGGTCGCTTCGTCAATACCTTGAACGGCCGCTACATAACTGCCGAAGACGTCGGCATCGACGTCAACGACATGGAACAGGTCTATCGCGAAACCGAGTTCGTCACCGGCGTGCACCAGGTCCACGGCGGTTCTGGCGATCCCTCTCCGTTCACGGCCTACGGCACCATGCAGGGCTTGCTGGCGTCGCTCAATCGTCGCCACGGCAATGAGGAAGTCGAGAAGTACAGCTACGCCGTGCAGGGCGCGGGCCATGTCGGCATGGAGCTGATCAAACTTTTGCGCGAGCGTGGTGCCAAGGTGTTCGTGACCGACATCAACAAGAACAACATGCAGCGCGCCGTCGATGAGTACGGCTGCGAAGCGGTCGGGCCGGACGAGATCTACGATGTCGACGCTGACGTGTACTGCCCATGCGCACTGGGCGGCACGATCAACGAGGACACCCTGCCGCGCCTGAAGTCGATAATCATCTGCGGCGCGGCGAACAACCAGCTGGCCAACAACGAGATCGGAGACGAGCTGGAAAAGCGCAAGATCCTTTACGCACCCGACTACGCGGTCAACGCCGGCGGTGTGATGAATATCTCGCTCGAAATCGATGGCTACAACCGCGAACGAGCGATGCGGATGATGCGCACCATCTACCTCAACGTGTCACGCATCTTCGAGATAGCTGCCGAGCAGAACATCCCGACCTACGTCGCCGCCGATCGCCTCGCCGAAGAGCGCATCGAAACTATCGGAAAGCTGAAATTGCCGACCATGGGCGACAACGGCACCCGCTTCCTGGGTCGCATGCGCGGCGGGCACTGATACGCGGTTGGCGTCAACGCCTCGACCGGAAGAACGACTGCAACAGGCTGGCCGATTCGTCGGCCAGCAACCCGCCACGCACATTGACGTGGTGGTTGTGGCGATCACTGGTCAAGGTATCGAACACGCTGCCTGCGGCACCGGTTTTTGGATCGGTCGCTGCGTAGATCACTCGGCTGACGCGCGCATGCACGATCGCGCCCGCACACATTACGCAAGGCTCCAGCGTCACGTACAGCGTCGATTCCGGAAAGCGGTGATTGGCCATGCGTTGGCCCGCATCGCGAAGGCAGACGATCTCCGCGTGGGCACTGGCGTCGCGATCGACGATGTTGCGGTTCATGCCGCTCCCGATCACTTCGTTGTCCATGACCAGCACTGCGCCGACCGGCACCTCCGCGTGCTCGCGCTCGGCGCGTCGCGCCAGCTCCAAGGCCTGGCGCATCCAGTGCAGGTCATGTTCGTCGAATGGTGAGGATGTTGAACTCATCGGTATCTCGAAGTTTGCCCGACGCTACCGCGGCGCCAAGACACGCCTACTCCCACTCGATCGTTGCAGGTGGCTTGCCGCTGATGTCGTAAACGACGCGAGAGACGCCGCGGACTTCGTTGATGATGCGGCTCGATACTGTGCCGAGCAGTTCGTACGGAAGGTGTGCCCAATGCGCGGTCATGAAATCGACCGTTTCGACCGCGCGTAACGCGATCACCCATTCGTATGCGCGCGCGTCGCCGACAACGCCGACGGACTTCACCGGAAGGAACACGGCGAACGCCTGGCTGGTCGCGTCGTAGAGATCCGCCTTGCGCAGCTCTTCGATGAAGATGGCGTCAGCCTTGGCGAGTATCTGCGCGTATTCGCGCTTGACTTCGCCGAGGATGCGCACGCCGAGTCCTGGGCCGGGAAACGGATGCCGATAGACCATCGCCTTCGGCAACCCAAGCGCCACGCCAAGCCGGCGCACCTCGTCCTTGAACAACTCGCGCAAGGGTTCGACCAGACCCATCTTCATTCGCGCCGGCAGGCCGCCGACGTTGTGATGGCTCTTGATGACATGAGCCTTGCCGGTCTTGCTGCCGGCCGACTCGATTACGTCAGGGTAGATCGTTCCTTGCGCCAGCCATTGCGCGTTGGCGAGTTTGGTCGATTCCTCGTCGAAGATATCGATGAATAATCCGCCGATGATCTTGCGCTTGGCTTCGGGATCGGTGACGCCTTCGAGCGCATTGAAATAGCGATCTGCTGCATCGACGCGAATCACGCGGATGCCCATCCCACCTCGCTCGGATTCGGCGGCGAACATCGCCATTACCTGGTCCCCTTCCTGCCAGCGCAACAGGCCGGTATCAACGAAGACGCAGGTCAACTGATCACCGATCGCCTGATGCAACAAGGCCGCAACAACCGAGGAATCGACGCCGCCGGACAGGCCTAGAATGACCTCATCGCTGCCGACCTGCGCGCGGACCCGAGCGATCTGGTCTTCGATGATATTTTCCGCCGTCCACAGCGTATCGCAGCCGCAGATATCGACAACAAATCGACGCAAAAGGGCCTGACCTTGTCTGGTATGCGTCACTTCGGGATGAAACTGCACGCCGTACCAACGCTTGGCGTCGTTGCTCATCGCCGCGACTGGTATCCGCGGCGTCGTCGCGCTGACGACGAAACCCGGCGGCGGCTTGGATACATGGTCGCCGTGACTCATCCAGACATCCAGTCGGGGCGCGTCGCCCGGCTGGTCGTTCAATCCCGACAACAAGGCATCCGCAACGACAACATCGACCTGCGCATGACCAAACTCGCGCTGGTCAGCGGCTTGGGTTTCGCCGCCAAGCTGGGCGGCCATGGTCTGCATGCCGTAGCAGATGCCGAGCAAGGGAAGTCCGCAATCGAATACTTGCTGCGGGGCAGATGGTGCGTCAGCCTGGGTGGTCGATTCCGGGCCGCCAGACAGGATGATGCCTTTCACGCCGTACGCCGTGATCTCGGCCGGATCGTGATCCCAGGCCCAGATTTCGCAGTAGACGCCGATCTCGCGAACGCGACGCGCGATCAGCTGCGTGTACTGCGCGCCGAAGTCGAGGATCAGGATCTTGTCTTTGTGGATGTTGGTCATGGAGGGCACGAATCAGATGAACGGTCGGCACCTGTTGGCCGATCGGCAGTTAAGGCAGGCATCACGCAATCCAGCGGCGCTTTATGACTCAAGTGCAAGCCAATGCACTTGCGCGGCGCCGATCAACCCAGCCGATAATTCGGCGCTTCCTTGACGATCTGGATATCGTGCGGATGCGCCTCGCGAACGCCGGCGCTGGTGACCTTGACGAACTGTGGTTCGCTGCGCATCGCTTCGACGTTGGCACACCCGCAATAGCCCATCGACGCACGCAAGCCGCCCACCAGTTGGTGGATGATGCTGCGCAGCGGGCCGCGATACGGAACCCGACCTTCGATGCCTTCCGGCACGAATTTTTCCGGTTCGGATGCGTCCTGAAAATAGCGGTCGCTACTGCCCTGCTCCATCGCCGCCACGGAACCCATGCCGCGATAGTTCTTGTACGAGCGCCCCTGGTACAGCTCGATCTCGCCGGGGGCCTCTTCGGTGCCAGCAAACATGCTGCCAAGCATCACCGTCGATGCGCCAGCAACCAGCGCCTTGGCCACATCGCCGGAATAGCGGATACCGCCATCGGCAATCAGCGGGATGTCGTCTTTCAGTGCATTGGCGACCAGGTCGATCGCAGTGATCTGCGGAACACCGACGCCAGCGACAACGCGCGTCGTGCAGATCGATCCTGGTCCCACGCCAACTTTCACTGCATCGGCGCCGGCATCGCGCAACATCAACGCAGCGTCGCCGGTAACAATGTTTCCGCCAATCACCTGCAGGTCGGGATACTCGCGCTTGATCCAGCGCACCCGATCGATCACCGACTGAGCATGGCCGTGCGCGGTATCGACAACGACGACGTCGACGCCGGCTTCGACCAGCGCCGCGACACGTGCTTCGGTATCACCTCCAACGCCCACCGACGCACCAACACGCAAGCGTTCCTGGCGATCCTTGGCTGCGTTCGGATTGTCACGCGCCTTCTGGATGTCCTTGACGGTAATCAGGCCACGCAACTCGAAGGCATCATTGACCACCAGCACTTTCTCGATGCGGTACTGGTGCAGCAGGGCCAGTACCTCGTCCTCGCCCGCTCCTTCCTTGACCGTGATCAGGCGCTCCTTGCGGGTCATGATGTTCTTGACCGGATCGTCCGGGTGGCGCTCGAATCGAAGGTCGCGACTGGTGACGATGCCGACCAGTTCCTCGCCGTCAACCACCGGCACGCCGGAAATCCCGTGTTCGCGGGTGACGCGCATTACCTCGCGAATCGAGGTGTCCGGCCGTACCGTGAGCGGATCGCGGATGACGCCCGCCTCGAACTTCTTGACCAGCCGAACTTCGGCGGCCTGGCGCTCGAACGACATGTTCCTGTGGATGATGCCGATGCCGCCGCACTGCGCCATCGTGATCGCGAGGCGGCCTTCAGTGACGGTGTCCATCGCTGCGGAAAGTATCGGCACGTTCAGCCGAATGTCGCGGGTCAGGCGCGACGATGTGTCCACGTCGCGTGGCAGCACACTGGAGTGCGCCGGCACCAGGTAAACATCGTCGTAGGTCAGCGCTTCAGCGAGAATTCGCATCGAAATCGGCTCGCAAGAAAGTCGCGTAGTATAGCCGAGACAGGTTTCTGGAGACCTAGATGTCGACACAATCCGCCACATCTAAACGAACCGTAGCCCTGCTGCTGGTCGCTGCCACGACGTTGGCAACCGCCTCAGAGGGCGATCTCGACACCAGCTTCGGCTACTACATGGATGGCACCGCGTACCTGCCGATCGAGGATCGGTTGCCCGGACAGTTCGCCGACGACCAGTCGGTCGCCATCCTGCCGCAAAGCGATGGCTCGACCATCATGGTCGGCAACATCAATCGTACCGAGCGGCACGGACCGCCGACCGCGTATGACAGCATCGGAATCGCCAAGTTGCGCCCGGAAGGCACCTACGAGTACACCTTCGGCACCGGCGGCGGCTGGCTGATCCTGCCGGGCAGCGCCAGCGCCGGCAATGAAGTCCATGCGTGGTCGGCGGCGCAGGACCTGACCGGCCGCATCGCAATCGCCGGCTATCGTACCGTCAACGGCACCCGCAGCATGGCGGTCTGGATGGTGACTCCCGACGGTGCGCTTGACACGAGCTTCGGAACGGCCGGCGTTCTCACTATCGACCGAGGAATCACCGGCAGCCTCGACGAAGCACGTTCGATCATCGCGCCAACCCTTAAAGATGTTGTCGCCACAACGTTCGCCAGCGGCTTCGCGGTGGCCGGCAGTTTGCGGGACAGCAGCGGCGCGGCCAGCGTCGGCGCGTTGTTTTCCATAACCTCCGCCGGCGCGTTGTACACGGGAACGCGCGGAACCGACGCGATCGCCACGGGCCCGAACGCCGGTAGACGCTACACGCGCATGCCAGTTCCGCGCGCGTATGCTGCTTGCGACTCGGGTGCAGTCGGCCAGGCGTTTCGCAGCCTCAACACGGCGCTGTCGGTCTGGTACGTTGTTGGCAATATCCGTTGCAGTGACGGAACACGGCTGGTGCAAACGACCCGGTTGGGTAATCTGGATCAGCCGGTCACCAGCTTCGGTCCCAGCGCCAACGGCACGGCAACGATTTCTTTCGATGCCGCAGTCCCTCCCCGCTCGCAAGCCAACGCCGTGGACATAGACGGCTTTGGCCGCGCAGCGATTGCCGGTTCGACCTTGCAAGGCGACTTGGTGACACCCGCCAACATGGCGGCGGCGCTGGTCAACGTCGCCGGCGTTCCTGACGGCAATTTCAACGCCACCGGGACGCGCGTGTTGAACTGGCCTAGCGGCAGTTCGTCATCTGGAACCAATATGCTGGTGCAGCGCAATGGCCGCCTGTTGATTTCCGGCAATGTCGTTGTTGCAGGTTCGCCCGTGATGGCGCTGACGCGTTTGTTGCCGACCGGAGCAGTCGATCCGGCTTGGACGGCTGGGATTGGCCGCACCTATCCGTTCGTGATCCAGAGCATTCCCAGCCCGGCGACAACAACAGCGTCTTCGTTCGCTATTGGCGAAAGCGTCATGCTGGGTGGCTGGGTGCGCGACCAGCGCCCTGCCTTTGACGATGTCGATTACGGCGCGATGCGCATGCAGGGCGATCTGATCTACGCGAACGGCTGGGGCATCGATGATTGGTGAGTCGGCGATCGCGCCCAGCTTGATTCGCGACTACATCAGGAACACCGTCGCCAGCCCAAGGAAGATGAAGAAGCCACCGCTGTCGGTGATGGCGGTAATCAGCACGCTGGCACCCATGGCCGGGTCACGGCCCAGCTTGACCAGGGTCATCGGGATCAGCACACCCATCAACGCCGCCAGCAGCAGGTTAAGGGTCATTGCCGCCATCATCACGACGCCCAGCGCTGCATTGCGGTAAAGCAACCAGGCAACCACGCCGATCGCGCTGCCCCAGATCAGGCCGTTGCAGATGGACACCACCAGTTCCTTGCGCAAAAGTCGCTTGCGGCTGTCCAATCCGACCTGATCCAGCGCCATGGCGCGGACCAGCATGGTGATGGTCTGGTTGCCGGAGTTGCCGCCCATGCCTGCAACGATCGGCATCAGTGCGGCCAGCGCCACCAGTCGCTCGATCGAGCCGTGGAAGAGGTCGATGACGCGCGACGCGATGAACGCCGTCACCAGGTTGACTGCCAACCACGCCCAGCGGTTGCGTACCGAACTCCAGACCGACGCGAAAATGTCTTCCTCCTCGCGCAAGCCGACCCGGCCGCGTGCCTCCGCTTCGCTCTCTTCGCGGATGACGTCGACCATCGCATCGATGGTGACGCGACCGATCAGCCGCCCTTCGCTGTCGACTACCGGTGCAGTGACGATGTCGTAGCGCTCGAATGCCTGCGCCGTCTCGTTGACATCATCTTCCGGGCGGAACGTATTCGCGTCAGCCGCCATCAGGTCCGCGACCATGCGCGATGGATCGTTGACCAGCAGCCATTTGATCGGCAAGACGCCGGTCAAACGATTTTCGTCGTTGACGACGAATATCTTGTCGGTGTGTTCGGGTAGCTCGTCGAAGCGTCGCAGGTAGCGCAGCACCACTTCCAGCGACACATCCTCGCGGATGCTGACCATCTCGAAGTCCATGATCGAGCCTACCTGGTCGTCCTCGTACGACATCGCCGAACGCAGTTGCTCGCGCTCGGGTACGTCCATGCGCTGCATGAGTTCGTGCAGCACGTCGTCAGGCAGGTCTTCGGCAAGGTCGGCGACCTCGTCGGCGTCCAGTTGCTCGGCCGCAGCGAGGATTTCCGGCAGGTCCATGTCGGCCAGCAAAGACTCGCGGACCGCGTCGGAAACTTCCAGCAGCGTTTCGCCATCCCGGTCGGCTTTGACCAGGTTCCACACTTCCAGGCGTTCGTCAGTCGGCAGGGCTTCCAGCACCAGCGCGATATCGGCCGGATGCAAAAGGTCGATTTCGCGTTGCAGCTCGACCTGGTTCTGCCGATGGACAAGGTCGTCGACCAGCTCAGCGCTGGAACCTGCCTGGCGATGGGAAAGCTCTTCGACCAGTCGCTGGCGACGCAGCAGCTCGACGACCCGCGCCAGGTGTCCCTGCAGCGGGTTGCCGACCTTGCTGGTTTCCTGTTCGCTCATCGATCAGCCCGGTAGGCCGGCGCTGCCGGCGGCGTGTCAGTTGTTTCGGCACGTCGCCGAGAATGCCGCGGCATGATACTGCGCTGCGTCGCGATCGTGAAAACGAAATGCCATCGTCGCCGCGCCATGCCCATCGGCTCGATACAATCGTAAATCGCCGTAGCTGCATAACGCGGCCCAGCCGGAGCAACTCGTGAACGACATCCTGATTGGCAAAGGCGACATCGACGTCTACCTGCGCGGCAAGTACGGCAACCGGCACGGAATGATTGCCGGCGCGACCGGAACCGGAAAGTCGGTCAGCCTGATGCTGATGGCGGAAGGTTTCTCCAAACTTGGGGTGCCGGTGTTCCTCTCCGACGCCAAAGGTGACCTCGCCGGACTCGCCCAGGCCGCCATCTCCAGCGACCGGCTGCAATCGCGCATCGACAAGTTGGGGATGACCTGGGCGCCAGCGCCGAATCCCGTCGTGTTCTGGGATATCTACGGCAAGCTCGGCACGCCGGTGCGCACGACGATTTCCGAAATGGGGCCAATCCTGCTCGCGCGCCTGTTCGAATTGAACGACACCCAGAGTGGCGTGCTGGAGGTGGTGTTTCGCGTTGCCGACGACGAGAAGTTGCTGCTGCTAGACCTCAAGGACCTGCGCGCCATACTCAATTACGTCGGCAGCAACGCGAAGGCCATCTCGCTGAAATACGCGCTGGTCAGCCCGACCTCGATCGCGGCGATCCAGCGCTCACTGCTGTCGATGGAATCGGCCGGCGGCGACCTGTTCTTTGGCGAGCCGGCGCTTGATCTCGCCGACTTCATGCGGCAGGACATGTCCGGTCGCGGCATCATCAACGTGCTGGCGGCTGACCAGTTGATCCTGAAGCCGAAGCTTTATTCGACGTTCCTGCTCTGGCTGTTGTCGGAACTGTTCGAGAACCTGCCGGAAGTCGGCGATCTCGACGTGCCGAAACTGGTGTTCTTCTTCGACGAAGCGCACCTGTTGTTCAACGATGCGCCGCCCGCCTTGGTGCAGCGCGTCGAGCAGGTCGTGCGACTGATCCGATCGAAGGGCGTTGGCGTTTATTTCTGTTCGCAGAATCCCGACGACATTCCCCACTTGATCCTCGGCCAGATGGGCAACCGCATCCAGCACGCGCTGCGCGCCTTCACGCCACGCGACCAGAAGGCAGTGCGCGCCGCCGCCGAGACGTTTCCGCCGAACCCGAAGGTCGACGTCGTCGCAGCGATCACCGAGTTGGCGGTCGGCGAAGCGCTGGTTTCTACCTTGCAGGTCGGAGGCGTCCCGTTGCCAGTGGAGCGCGCCTTGATTGCGCCGCCCGGGTGCCGGATCGGCACGATCACGGATGACGAGCGCGCCACGGTACGTAGTCGCTCGCCGGTCGGAGCGCGCTACGACACCGCCGTCGATCGCGAGTCGGCATTTGAAATACTCGCCAAGCGCACCGAGGAAACCGCAGCGATTGCCGAAAAGGAAGCGGCGACACGATCCACCTCCACCACTTCCGGCAAGACCGTGAACGGCAACGGCGGAGGCTTTATGGGCGCGGTCAAGGACATGGTTCTCGGCAGCGGACGCCGGCAAGGGCTACTCGAAAGCTTCGCCAAGTCGGCGATTCGCAACGTCGGCAGTTCGGTCGGCAGGCAGATTGGCGGCCCAACCGGCGGCAAGTTCGTCCGTGGCATTCTGGGATCGTTGATCCGCGGGCGCTGACCGCCCGGCATGGGGCGGCGGCGCGGGTCCGCCCATACCCGCCTGATGCACAAAAAAGGCGACCCGAAGGTCGCCTTTTTTTGTTGTCGCTACCGGAAAGCCGACTCGATCAGATCACGCTCGATCAGATCACGCCGATCACGACGTCGGTATCACAGCAAGACCGGCAGGTAGACGCGGTATTCGCCGGTGCCTGCGTAGATATCTTCCACCGCCGAAAGCGACTCGTCGAAGAACCGACCCTGGCCCGATTCGGTGTACTTGTAGCCATGCGTCTCGGCGTAGGCGCGCAATTTCAGGCGCAGCAGCGGCAACGCGGCCGGGCTTCCGGTGTACTCTGCATACAGGGCCTTGCCGGTGTACGACTGGGCCGCGCGGACGTTGCCACCAAGAACGAGATTGCCCTTGCGGTCTTTTTCGCCAACGACCGGAGGTGATGGCTCTGCCGCTGGTTCGTCTTCTTCGATCACCGGTGCGCGAACGACGCCCGGGTCGACCGCCGCAATCGTGAGCTCCTTGCCGTCCAGCGTGAAGCTGGCCTTGTCGACCGGGATCGCATAGTCGAACGTGTACGACTCGTCGCCCCAGTTCGTCGTGACCGTCATTGGCGGGCCAGCAGCAACGAGGCCGGCTTTTTCCATGACCGCCTCGATCTCGACCTTGGCCGCATCACTGGCCGCATCGACCTCTTCCAGCGAGCGCGGTGCCTTGGTGCTGACGAACAGGATCGGCTTGGGCGTGACATCGACAACCCGAATCGCCAGATCGGCGTAATCCACATTCGGGAAACCGGCCATCATGCCGGACAGGTTGGCGAGGGTGGTCTGGATCGTCGAATCGGGAACGCCGTGGATGTACAGGCCGGAAAAGCGCCAGAGCAGGTTCCAGCCGAAGTCGACGTCGTAGGACATCTTGACGCGAACCGTCTTGCCATTGCTGGCCGGCATCAGGTCCAGGGTGTAGCGCTTGTTGGCGCCCATCCAGCCATTCTCGACCGCCATCTTGACCTGGCTGTCTTCGGTTGCCTCGGTAATCGTCAGGTTGCCGTCGCCGATCTGCTCGTAGCTGGTATCCCACGCCACGTTGGCGCCAACGCCGTTTTCCGGCCCGGAGCGGGTGAACTTTACGGTCGGGTCGAACGTGCGCAGCGCCGAGTAGTCACGGTATCGGCCGAAACCGTCGACGGTGTCGTAGATCTGCCGGACCGGATTGGAAAGCTCGACGACGCGCTCGATGTGGCCGCGGCTGGGCAGGAACACCGCGACCACGACGGCGATAACGAAGACGATGATGAGTGAAAGGATAATTTCTAGTACGCGAATCATTCCGGGCTTCTCCAGGACTCAACGTGTCGGAACGCCGGTCGAAGGCGATATTGGATGGGTGACACTCGATTGGTGCATGTTCGATGGGTAAAGCGGTTCCCCGTCCCCTGAAATCAAACCCTCGAGAGGATTCATCGAAGCAGGCACCGCATGGTAACTTGCCCAAGGTCGGAAACGCTACGGGTGCGAAATTTACAGCGACCTCCGTTCACTACGTGACGCATGAGGTTTGTGGCGCCGCCACGATCAGACAATGCCCAGTTCAAACGCCTTCAAGACTGCGCGGGTGCGGTCACGAACGCCGAGCTTGGACAGGATGTTGGAGACGTGGTTCTTGACGGTACCCTCGGCCACGCCGAGCGAATTGGCGATTTCCTTGTTGCTGTAGCCGCCGGCCATCAGGCGCAGGATTTCGGTCTCGCGTTCGGTCAGCGGGTCGGGACGGTCCAGGCTGGTGAACGAGTTATGCATCCGCTCCAGGCCTGACAACAGGCGCTGGGTGACCATCGGCGCGACCAGAGAACCACCGCCCGCAACCACTTTCACCGCGTCGACCAGTTGTTGGAGCGAAACATCCTTCAACAGATAACCACGCGCGCCAGCCTTGAGTCCGCCGAGTACCAGTTGATCGTCATCGAACGTGGTCAGGATGATGGTGGGTGGCAACTGGCCCTGGTCGGCAAGCGCTTTCAGCACATCCAGTCCGGATAGGCCCGGCATGCGCATGTCGAGCAGGACCACATCGGGCTTGATTCGCGGGATCAGCTCGATTGCCTCGCTACCGTCTGCCGCTTCTGCGATCACCTCGATGGCATCGGACAGTTGCAACAGCGATCGGATTCCCTGGCGCACCAGGGTCTGGTCGTCGACCAGGCATACAGTAATCATGTCACCCCTCCGCAGGCAGGACGATGGACAGGGCGAAGCCCTGCCCCTTGCCGGTCACAATATCAAGTCGGCCGTCGAATTCGGCCAATCGCTCGCGCATGCCGTTCAAACCGTTGCCGGATGAAAGCTGGTCCGTCCCCCGCCCATCGTCACGCGCATGCATCATCACATTGCGGGCACCGTCGCGCGAAAAGCGCAGGATCAGTCGACTTGCCGCCGCGTGTCGAACCGTGTTGGTCACCACTTCCTGGGCGCAGCGCAACAACACCTGGGCGCGACGCGGGTCGCCAATTCCGAAATGGTCCGGCAGTTCCAGCTTGATATCGAGGCCGGGCACTCCCTCGACCAGGCTGGCCAGCGCTTCGCTGAGGTCGATACTGTCGCTCTCGCGAAGTTGGCTGACGACTTCGCGGACATCGGCGAGCAACAACTTCGCAACCGCCTGGGCTTGACGCACGTGGACCACGGCGGGTTCGGCGGACAAATGGCTGGCAACTTCCAGGTTCAGGCTCAGCGCCGTCAGGTGATGCCCCATCAGATCGTGAAGGTCACGCGAGATGCGCATGCGTTCGCCGAGCCGACTGGATTCGGCGAGCAGAACCCGGGTCGCGCGCAACTCGGCGTTCAAGCGTCGCTGCACTTCGCGCGCTTCGGTCTGCTGGCGAGCCACCAATGATGCGACGAATGCGATGGCCGAACTACCCAGGTAAAGGCTGGATTGCAGCACGGCATCGCCGAAGGTGAACCCGGGCGACCCGGCGAACACCGGTAGTAACGAGAAATTCTGCAACACCATCCAGGCGATGCC
>JBBSLA010000012.1:0-42447 GCA_038255665.1 Lysobacterales bacterium
AGCACCGTGTTGACCGCGTTCCAGAACGTCGCGGACAGCTTGCGAGCGCTGGAACTCGACGCCGAAAGTCTCGCCGCGCAGGCCGAAGCCGAACAGGCCACGGCCAGCAGTCTTGAACTGGTCAAGAAGCAGTATCGCGACGGCTCCATCAACTATCTGCAGGTGCTCGATTCCACCCGGCTCTACCAGCAGGCGCGACTGGCGGTGATTGCCGCACGTGCCGCTCGACTGGCCGATACAGCGGCGCTCTATGCGTCGCTTGGTGGTGGCTGGCAGCAGTCCGACGCGTCAACGCAGGCGTCTGCCACGCAGCAATGATCCAGGCCGACTCATCTTCATTGCGCCGCCAGCGGCGCTGCCCCATCCAAACCTTGAACGAGGAATGCGCATGAACCCGCGCAGCGAAGACCGCAAACCCAGTACCACCAAACGCATGATCATCATGATCGTCATCGTCGGCATTTTGCTGACCTTGCTGATCGGCTGGAACGTGATGGGCAAGATCATGGGCGCGAAATTTGCGGCCAACCAGCCGGTGCCGCCACAGACGGTCAGCTCGATCATCGCCGCCGAACAGAAATGGCAGCCCGAACAAAGTAGCGTCGGATCGTTGCGTGCGGTGCAAGGCGCCGACCTCGCTTTCGACGTCGGCGGCATCGTCAGCAAGATCGCTGTCTCGTCGGGCCAGCAAGTCAAGAAAGGCGACCTGCTGGTGGAGTTGAATGCCGACGAATTCGTCGCCCAGCAGCGTCAGCTTGAAGCGAATGCGGCGTTACTGAAGACAACGCTGGACCGCTCCAGGCAACAGTTGGAATACAAGGGCATCAGCCAGGCTGCGTATGACAGCGCTGCGGCGAATGTGAAGGCCGCGCAGGCCGGCATCAACCAGCAACGTGCGCTGGTGGCCAAGCGCCAATTGCGCGCACCGTTCGATGGTCGCATCGGCATCGTCACGATGACCGCTGGCAGCTACATCAATGCTGGTAATGCCGTGGTTACATTGCAACAACTCGACCCGATCTACGTCGATTTCAACGTGCCGCAAGGCAGTCTCGGCGAGATCAAGGTAGGCCAGAATCTGGCGCTGAGCGTGGATGGCTTTAAAGACCGTACGTTTGATGGCGAAGTGACTGCGATCAGCCCGAAGCTGGATGCGTCGACCCGCAACGCGCAGATCGAAGCGCGCGTCGCGAACGGCGATGAAGCACTCAAGCCGGGCATGTTTGCCGATGTCTCGATCCAGGTCGGCGAAGAGAAGAGCTACATCACCCTGCCGCAGGCGGCAATCACGTTCAATCCGTATGGCGAGACCGTGTTCCTGGTGGTGAAGCCGGGCGAAAAAGTGCCGGGTCGCGATGCCAACCAAGCCGCTGCTGCCCCGGAAAAGGGTGCGGCTGTCGCAGATGCCAACACCAGCGACAAGACGGATGCGAAGCCGGCCGACGACGGCACCAACCACTCCGACAAGCCGACCGCACAGTCGGTGTTCGTCACGACCGGTTCGCGACGCGGCGACCAGATCGCGGTGTTGTCAGGCATCGAGGTGGGTGACGAAGTGGTCACCAGCGGTCAGCTCAAGATCAAGAATGGCACGCCGCTGATCATCGACAACACCCACCAGCCGGCCAACGAAGCCGCGCCAACGCCGCAGGAAAAGTGACGGCGTGAGTTCCGCTATTTCATTTTCTGGCGTGTCCATTTCCTGCGCTCGAACAGCCTTTGCTGACGCTTGCGTGTTGCCGCAACAGACCATCGAGTTGCCATGAAATTCACAGATGCGTTCATCAACAAGCCGGTCTGGGCGATCGTCATCAGCCTGACCGTGTTGGTTCTGGGTTTGCGTTCGGTTTCCGATCTCAACGTGCGCCAGTTTCCGAAAACCGAAAACGCCGTGGTCACGGTGAGCACGGCGTACTTCGGTGCCGATGCGCAGACGGTCGCGGGCTTCATCACGCAGCCTCTGGAATCGGCGGTGGCTCAGGCGCAGGGAATCGACTACCTGTCGTCGTCCAGTGTCGCCGGCGTGTCGAACATCACGGCGACGCTGAAACTCAATTACGATTCCAATCGCGCACTCACGGAGATCCAGACCCAGGTCAGCTCGGTCCGCAATCGCCTGCCGCCGCAGGCGCAGCAGCCGGTGATCTCGGTGCAGGTCGGTGAAACGACGGCATCGATGTACCTCGGCTTCTACAGCGACAGCCTGCCGACCAACAACATCACCGACTACATCCTGCGCGTGATCAAGCCGCAGCTCGATGCAGTGGATGGCGTGCAGGAAGCGCAGGTGCTGGGTGGCCGCCAGTTCGCGATGCGCGCCTGGCTGGACCCGATGCGCATGGCCGCGCAAGGCGTCACCGCGGCAGATGTTTCCAGGGCACTGACCGCGAACAACTACCTTGCCGCGGTTGGTTCGACCAAAGGCGATTCGACGACGGTTTCGTTGACCGCATCGACCGACCTGCACACCGTGGAAGACTTCCGCAAGCTGGCCGTACGCAGCCAGGACGGCGCCGTGGTGCGACTGGAAGATGTTGCCACTGTCGTGCTTGGCGCCGAGGACTACAACTCGTTCGTGGCGTTCAACGGCAAGCAGTCCGTGTTCATCGGCATCAAGGCCTCACCCGATGCCAACATCCTCGATGTCGCCGAACGGGTGCGCAACGCGTTCCCGGAGATCCAGAAACAGTTGCCGACCGGCTTGTCCGCGAACATCGCGTTCGATGCCACCGACTTCATCAATACCTCGATCGAGGAAGTGGTGAAAACGCTGATTGAAGCCCTGTTGATCGTCACCCTGGTGATCTTCCTGTTCATGGGCAACTTTCGCGCCGTGATCATTCCGGTGATCGCGATGCCGCTGTCGCTGATCGGCGCGTTCTTCGTGATGCTGCTGTTGGGTTACACCATCAACCTGATTACCTTGCTGGCGCTGGTACTCGCGATAGGACTGGTCGTCGATGACGCCATCATCGTCGTCGAGAACGTGGACAGACACATCACCGAGGAAGGCAAGACGCCACTGCAGGCGGCATTGCTCGCCGCGCGCGAACTGACCGGGCCAATCATCGCGATGACCATCGTGTTGATTGCGGTCTATGTACCAATCGGATTCCAGGGTGGCCTCACCGGCGCGTTGTTTACCGAGTTTGCGTTTACGCTGGCTGGCGCCGTCACCGTGTCGGCGATCATCGCCTTGTTCCTCAGCCCGATGCTGAGCGCAAAATTCCTGCGCAACGACCACGACAGCAATCGCTTCGTCAAATTCATCGACACGCGCTTCAGTGAGTTGCACGACTGGTACGCGCGCCGCCTGCACGGCACCCTGGATACCTGGATCGTGCCGGTGGTGATGGGCCTGATGCTGCTTGGCGGCACCGTGTTCCTTTTCATGAATTCCAAGTCCGAACTGGCACCTCAGGAAGACCAGGGCTTCGTGCTTGGCATTGCGACCGGTGCGCCAAACGCGGCGCCCAAGCAGGTTCAGGGCTACATGAAGCAGATGCAGGAGATCACGACCGAGATTCCTGAAGTGCGCCAGACCTTTCAGTTGTCAGGCGTGGCCGGCGCAAACTCGGTACTGACCGGCGTGAAGCTGAAGGACTGGGGCGAACGCGATCGCAACGGAACGGAAGTACAGCAGGAGCTGCAGAAGAAGTGGGGTGCGATGGCGGGCACGAATGCGTTCTCGTTCCAGCCGCCTTCGTTGCCCGGTGCGCAGGGCCAGCCAGTGGAAGTGGTGATGTCGACCACCGAACCGTTCGAGAATCTCTACGAAGTTGCACAGACCGTGCTGGCGCGGTTGAAGTCGAGCGGCAAATACTGGTTCATCGACATGAACCTCAAGATCGACAAGCCGCAGAGCACGGTCGAAGTCGACCGCGAGATGGTGACTTCCCTTGGGCTGACCCAGCAGGATGTCGGCGCGTCACTTGGCGCTGCGCTGGGCGGCGGCTTCGTGAACTATTTCTCGATCGCCGGTCGCTCGTATCGGGTGATCCCGCAGGTGTTGCAGAAGGATCGCCTGAATCCAGAGCAGGTACTCGACTACTACATCCGTGCCGGCGATGGCTCAGTGGTGCAGGCATCAACGGTGGCCAAGATCAAGAACTCGGTGGTGCCGCAATCGTTGACGCGATTCCAGCAGCTCAACTCGGTGACCTTCAACGGCGTGCCCAGCGTGACCCAAGGCGAAGGCATTGCCGAAGTGGTCAATGCCATTCGTGACATTGCGCCAGCCGGTTACCAGATCGACTACTCCGGTCAGGCGCGCCAGTTCATCAACGAATCCGGCGGCTTCGCGCTGACCTTGTTGTTTGCGTTCGTCATCGTGTATCTGGCGCTGGCGGCACAGTTCAACAGTTTGCGCGATCCGATCGTGATCCTGGTTTCGGTGCCGATGGCGTTGTTCGGCGCGATGATCTTCATCAACCTGATCCCGGGCTTCGTGCAGATGGGCGCACTGTCCACGCGCTGGGCGACCTCACTCAACATCTACACGCAGGTGGGCCTGGTGACCCTGATGGGCCTGATCTCCAAGCACGGCATCCTGATCGTCGAGTTCGCCAATGAATTGCAACGCACCGGCAAGAGCAAGCGGGAAGCGATCGAGCAGGCGGCGGCAATCCGCTTGCGGCCCATCCTGATGACCACGGCGGCGATGGTTCTGGGCGTGGTGCCGCTGGTGATCGCCAGTGGCGCGGGTGCTGCTGGCCGTTACAACATGGGCCTGGTGATCGTTACCGGCATGACCATCGGCACCATCTTCACCCTGTTCGTGGTGCCAGCGTTCTACATGCTTCTGGGTACTGACCACAGCAAGGACATGGCGAAGGAATCGGCGGAGAAGGAAGCGGATCGGACGAACGGAGATCCGGTTCTGTCGCACTGATCTGACGTCACAGTGGGATCTTGCGCTGCCAAAACCTACTCGTCATTCCTGCGAAGGCAGGGATCCATTTTGATCTTCGTCACGCCACTGAGAGAAAAGCAAAATCAGAATGGATTGACCAGCCTCCGGCTGTTGAAAAGCGCCTCTGCCTTCGCAGGAATGACGACGGCGGTGCGTTTTAGCGCGGTCGCGAAAAACCTCAACCGGTCAGCCCAATCGTCTTTTCCTTGACCTCGCTGATCCGCTTTTCGAGGTAGTGGATGTTCTGTCCGCCCTGCTGGAAACCGGCATCCGCGATGATGCGCTGCTGTAGAGGTACGTTGGTCTTGATGCCCTCGACCACCGTTTCCGACAGCGCGATTCGCATCCGCGCGATGGCAGTTGCGCGATCGCGTCCGTGCACGATCAGCTTGCCGATCATCGAATCGTAGTTGGGCGGAATCTTGTAGCCGTCATAGAGATGCGTATCGATGCGCACGCCGGGACCGCCGGGCGCCTCGAATCGCTTGATGGTGCCGGGACTGGGCATGAACGTATCCGGGTCTTCGGCGTTGATGCGGCATTCGATCGCGTGTCCAGTCAGCACGATGTCCTCCTGGCGCAACGACAACTTCTCGCCGCTGGCAATCAGCAACTGCTCGCGAATCAGGTCGACGCCAGTGATGAGTTCGGTGACCGGATGCTCAACCTGGATGCGCGTGTTCATTTCGATGAAATAAAAGCGACCGTCTTCGTAGAGGAATTCGAAGGTACCGGCGCCGCGATAACCGATGCGCAGGCACGCGTCGACGCAAACGCCACCGATTTGGGCGCGCTGCTCTTCGGTGATGCCGGGCGCCGGTGCCTCCTCGACGACTTTCTGGTGGCGACGCTGCATCGAGCAGTCGCGTTCGCCGAGGTGAATGGCGTTGCCCTGTCCATCGGCAAGCACCTGGATTTCCACGTGGCGTGGGTTCTCGAGGTACTTCTCCATATAGACCTGATCGTTGCCGAAAGCGGCGCGCGCTTCGCTGCGGGTCATCGAGACGGCGTTGCCGAGGTGCGCTTCGGTGTGCACCACGCGCATGCCGCGACCACCACCGCCACCGGACGCCTTGATGATGACCGGATAACCGATCTCACGGGCAATGCGGATGTTCTCCGACGTGTCGTCGCCGAGTGGGCCACCCGATCCCGGAACGCAGGGCACGCCTGCTGCGTTCATCGCGCGGATCGCTTCCACCTTGTCGCCCATCAGCCGGATCACTTTCGGTGTCGGCCCGATGAAGATGAAACCTGACTGTTCCACTCGTTCCGCGAAGTCGGCGTTCTCGGACAGGAATCCGTAGCCGGGATGAATCGCCTGTGCGTCGGTCACTTCGGCGGCGGCGATCAGTCGTGGAATGTTGAGATAGCTTTCGGACGCTGGCGCGGGGCCGATGCAGATCGATTCGTCGGCCATGCCGACGTGCTTGAGGTTGCGATCGACGGTGGAATGCACGGCCACCGTGTGGATGCCGAGTGCATGACAGGCGCGTAGTACGCGCAGGGCGATTTCGCCGCGATTGGCGATCAGGACTTTGGAGAGCATGGCCTAGCCGATCACGAACAGGGGTTCGTCGAACTCGACCGGACGGCCGTTCTCGACCAGGATCGCCTTGACGGTGCCGGCGTGCTCGGCTTCGATCTGGTTGAACATCTTCATCGCCTCGATGATGCCGATGGTTTCGCCGACCTTCACCTGCTGGCCGACCTTGAGGAACGGCGCGGCACCGGGCGATGCGGACGAATAATAGGTGCCGACCATCGGCGATTTGACGACGTGCCCTTCCGGTACGGAAGGTGACACGGCTGCGACGGGTTCGTCTGCAGCCGCTGCCGCAGCGCGTGGCTCGGCGGTTGGCGCCGCGTATGCTGCTGGCGGCGCAGCAGGTCCGCTGACCGAATAGCCTTTAGGAAACCGCGACAGGCGAACGATTTCTTCGCCCTCCTTGATCTCCAGTTCGCTGAGGTTGGATTCCTCCAGCAGGTCGATGAGTTTCTTGATCTTGCGCAGGTCCATGGAAAGTCCTGGTGGTTGCCGCGAGCGCGGCGCAAAGGGAAAAGTTCTAGCGTGATGCCGCGAGGCGACGCAGGATCGCCTGCAACGCCAAACGGTAGCTGTCGGCTCCGAAGCCGGTCACGACACCAATGGCGAGATCGGAAAGATACGAATGGCGGCGAAATTCCTCGCGTGCATGCACATTGCTGAGGTGGACTTCGACAAACGGAATGGCTACCGCGCTGAGTGCATCGCGCAACGCAATGCTGGTGTGGGTAAATGCACCAGGATTGATCACGATGAAATCGATACGCTCCTCGCGCGCCGCGTGGATGCGGTCGATCAGGGCGTGCTCGGCATTGGACTGGAAGCAAACCAGCGTCGCGCCGGCGGCTTCGCCCATCTCACGCAGCTCGCGTTCGATATCGTCCAGGGTTTCGCGACCATAAACGTCCGGCTCGCGGGTGCCAAGCAGGTTGAGGTTGGGACCGTTGAGGACGAGTATTGCTGCCACCACGCATCTCCGGCCACGCCTGGAATCCGGACGCGGCCTGAATCAAACAGGGACGGCAGTCTGCAATAGAGAGCCAATGATGTCCAGTTCGGCGACGTTGGCGGATGTTTGATGCTTTACCAGTCGCTCATCAAGCGTCGCCAATCCAGTCTGTGACACCCGAGCATCGAAAAAGCGGCGATTTTCGCTCGAAATGCCCGCACATTCTGGATTCTGAGCCTTGCGGCGTTATGCTTTGCAGTCCGGGCACGACGGCGCCCCAGCCACGAGGGGAACGATGCATGCGCAGTTTCGTCTACAAAAGCGTCCGCAAGGCCGATACCTATCTGTACCTGCCAGAGGAAGGCGCCTTTGATGCGATCCCGGCCGAACTGCTGGAGAAGCTCGGTCCACCGGTGTTCGTGATCGAACTGCTGCTCGACCCCAGCCGGCCGTTGGCACGCGAGGACGTCGGGACGGTCATGCGCAACCTCACCGACCAGGGCTACCACCTGCAGTTGCCGCCCGCCGCCGCCGAATCCGACCGGCTTGCATGACCGCAACGCTTGCGCAGCCACTGATTGTCGCCGGCCTGGTCATTCCGGGCCCGGTTGTGCAGGGACTGTGCTTGTTCGGCTTGCTGCTGGTCCAGACGCTGTTGGCGTGGGCGGTCGCGTCGAGCCTGCGATTGGGTGACGACAGTTCGCAGCGCTTGCGCCGTCTATCCAGTCATCTGGTCGCGTCTGCGCTGCTGCTCGGGCTGGTTGCTGCGACGCTTACACTGCCGCTGGATGTGTTGTTGCGCGACCGCTCGTTGAATGCGGCGCTGATTTTTTCGGCAGCGTTGCTGCTGCCGTTGCTGGCGCTTTCCAGAACCTGGCCGCTGCTTGCACTACCGCTGATTGGTGATGACAGCACCACACGTCCGCGTGCCTTGCTGCGTGAGTCGTGGCAATTGAGCGGTGACGGCGAACTGTTCTTCAGCCATGGACTGCCGGCGGCGATGGCCTTGCTGCTGGCATCCGCCGGAATTCTTCTTCTTACGTTTCGTCCGCAACTGTTGCCCATCGCCAACGCTGGCCTGGCTGCATTGTTGTTGATCGCGATCGTCATTCCGTTCGCGCAGCTGACGTTGCTGACCCGTGGCCGCCGACTGCTCGATCTGGCCGCGAAAGGCCGACGCCAGCGCAATCGATTCGGTGAATGGCAGGCCGACCAAGAAGGAACTCGAAGGCTGCCCAGCGGCCTGCACAAGGCACAACTGGACGCCAGCCTGCTGGACGCGTTGCGCGGTGGCGATGTCTCACTCGCCTTCGAAGCGCTGGACCAGGGCGCCGATGCAAACGCAGTACCCGAGCCGCGACAGCGCGATCAACGCGGAGCGCTGGCGCTGGCAGTCAGCCTGCCTGACTTGCGCGCACTGCGCGCGTTGATCGCCGCCGGTGCCGACGTCAACGGTCGCAGCGGTGGCATAGCTCCGCTGTTGGCGGCAACGCGCGACAGCTACGAAGGTCGCAGCGAAGCCGTGCTGACCCTGCTCGCGAATGGTGCCGATCCACGCCAGACCGATGACGACGGCACCACGCCCTTGCACCACGCGGCGCGCTGCATCGAGCCGGCCGTCGCCGCGCAATTGCTGGATGCCGGTGCGGAAATCGACGCGATCAACCATGACCGACACACCGCGCTAGGCGTCGCCTGCGCGAACGCGAATGCGCGCATGGTCGCGTTCCTGCTCGAACGCGGCGCGCAGGCGTGGCTGGAATCAGCGGAACCGCCTCTGTGCCTGGCGACCAGCATTGCCGAAGATGATCCCGGCGTGGTCAAGCTGCTGCTCAAGCGCAAGGCGCGCATCGAGGCGATCGACAGCAACGGCCGCAGCGCATTGATCGATGCCTGCGCCGCCGGCCATCGTCGCATCGCTGAAGCGCTGCTCGATGGCGGAGCCGATGCCGACGCTGCCGCGAGCGACGGCAGCACGCCACTGATGGCAGCGGCCGAAGCGGGCGCGGTCGACATTTTGCATGCGCTGATCAAGCGCAAGGTCGATGTCGACCGAGTCGATGGCAACGGCCGCACGGCGCTCGCCTTGGCCTGCGCGTCGCCCGATGCGCACGAGGACAGCGTGCGCGCGTTGATCGCCGCAGGTGCCGAACACGCGCGTACCGATCATGCTGGCCTGCGACCGGTCGACCATGCCGCAGCCGCTGGACGCTGGCACGTGGTCGCCTTGCTCGACCCGGACTATGCGTTGCCGAGCAACGTGAGCGTGACCGTCGATGCGATGGAGTCGTCGAATGCGGAGCACCTCGCCGATGCCTTGCGCTTCGAGCACTGGCGCGTCGCGGCCGCGTACCAGGGAATGATCCGGGACTGGTCGCCGAGTGCTCGGATCGAACTGCTGCGGCTGATGGACACGTCGCGCCAGGTCGCCGCGCGCGACTGGCTGTTCAATCGCGGCGTGGATGCGAATGCGACCCTCGATGACGGTCATTCTCTCGCCGCACAACTGGTCGATGAATTACCCGGCAGCTTGCCGCTGCTTCGGCATTTGCTGGAGCGCGGCGTCGCCATCAACGGCAGTGGCGTGATTGCGCAGGTGCTTGCCCACGCTGTTTCGACTGACGACAACGCCGATCTGCTGACATTCGCTGCGCAGTTGATTGCGCAGGGTTCCGATTGCCACGGTCGTCATGCAGGACAACATGCGATCCATCTCGCCGTCGCCTGTGGTGACGCTCGGTTGGTCGAGCAACTGTTGATGCGCGGCGTCGATCCGAACACCCGCAACACCGTCGGTCGCACGCCCTTGCATGCGGCGGTCGAACTCGAAGGTGACGTCGGCTTGCCGCTGGTGCCTGTATTGCTGCGCGCGGGCGCTCAACCGGAGATTGCCGCCGCGAATGGCGAGACCGCACTCGGCCTGTGCCTCGCGCAGGGACACCGCGAACTGGCGATGTGGTTGAACTGGACACGGTGGTCGTTGCCCGGCCGGTCGCTGCGCGACAGCGATCTTCCGGCTGCCGCTGCCAAACACGACGCCGACGCGGTCAGCCGCTTGATACGGCTTGGGCTGGCCATAGAAACCGAGGATGCGCGCGGCGCAACCGCCCTGATTCGCGCCTGTGGCGTCGGCGACGTGCGTGCCGTCGCGGTGTTGCTGGATGCAGGCGCCGATCATGCCCATGCAGCCAGCACCGGAGCCACGCCACTTTCGGTCGCGATCAGTGCACGCCGGGAATCGGTGGTGCGCCTGTTGCTGGAACGCGGTGTCGATGTCGGCCAACGCCTGCCGCGCGAAATCACTGCCCTGCATGTCGCCGCCGCGCTGGGTTTGCCGGTCATCGCCGAGCTGCTGCTCGACGCTGGCGCCGAACCTGTCGGTGTCGACGCGACCGGTACCACCGCACTGCACGCCGCTGCACGGTTTGGCTTTTCAAGTTCGGACACGGCCAGCGCATCGGCACTGTTCGAGCACTTGTTGCGCCACGGCGCACGATCCAGCCAGCAGGACGACCAGGGCAGCGATGCATTGATGCTGCTGCTGGGCTCACGCGCTGAACCCGGAACAGCATGCGACGCGCAATCGCTGAGTCTTTTGACAGCCCGCCTGATCGAGCACGGCGCGGTGCTGGATCAACAGGACGAACGCGGCGTCAGTGCGCTACACGCCTGCGCCATGCATGGCCTGGTTGGCTGCGCGCGTCAGCTCAAGGCGCGCGGTGCGCCGCTGGACCTGACCGATGGCCTGGGCCGCAGCGCCGGCGAAATCGCCGCGAAGCTGGGCTATGCGGAGCTGGCGACCGAACTCGGTGCCAACCGTCATGCGATCCCGGGCGTGCGCCAGATGCTGCGGAAACGCGCTTCGGATTGATTCGTTCGCAGAGCAACCTTTCGATTCGCGTCAGGTGATCTTGAAATCAACAACCTCGTGATTTCTGCGAAAGCGCACTGCTGTCAGGAATATTTGTACGGGCTCGCTCAGCCAAGCAGAAACAATTCTTCGTCATTCCGGCGAAGGCAGAATCGCCTTTCAACAGCCGGAGGCTGGTCAATCCATTCTGATTTTGCTGTTCTGTCGTTGCCTCGACGAAGATCAAAAAGGGATTTCTTCCTACGCAGGAATGACGAGGATTGAGGTTGTGACAATTGCGCGGATTGTTAAGCTGTCGCAATGAAAAAAGCCACATACGCCGCCGCCGACAGCCTGCGTTCCGGCGATTTGCCCGATACCGACCAACCGTTGCGCGACGACGTCAACCGAGTCGGTGCGCTGGTCGGCGAGATCATCGCCGAGCAGGAAGGCGAGGCGTTCTTCGACGAAGTCGAGCGGATCCGCCGCTCCGCGATCGTCCATCGCGAGACCGGTGCCGACCTGGAACCGCTGGAGCGCGAACTGGCCGGCTGCGACCTTCCCCATTCGCTCGCGTTGGTGCGGGCGTTTGCGACCTACTTCCAGGCGGTCAACGTCGCCGAGCGCGTGCACCGGATCCGCCGTCGGCGCGACTACGAACGCAAGGGCGCGTCGGCCCAGCCGGGCGGCCTGCGCGATGTGCTGGAACGGCTGCGTGTCGATGGCGTCGGTGCGTCGGATATCGCAGAAGTCGTTGCTCGACTGTCGATCGAGCCAGTGTTCACCGCTCACCCCACCGAGGCGGTACGGCGCGCGTTGCTGGAAAAGGAACACGAGCTGGTGCGCCGGCTGGTCGCCGGATTCGATCCGGATCGTACGCCGGTCGAACGCAGCATCGACCTTGAGCGTATGCGGGTCGCGCTGACGACCAGTTGGCAAACCGCCGATACCGCATTGGAAAAGCCGAGTGTCGCCGACGAGCGCGAGCACGTCGGGTTCTATCTCACCGACGTGCTGTACCGCATCGTGCCGGTGTTCTACGAAGTGTTCGGCGAGGCGCTTCAACAGGTCGGTGTCGATATGTCACTGCCGACCCTGTTGCGCTTTGGCAGTTGGGTCGGGGGCGACATGGATGGCAATCCGAATGTTGGTGCCGAGACGATCGCCGCGACACTGGCCAGCCAGCGCAATCGGGTAATTGCGCTGTATCGGCGAGAATGCAATCACCTTGCGGCCGAGTTGACCCAGTCTCTATCGCGCAGCCAGTTCAGCGATGACGTGCTGGCAAGGATCGACTTCTACCGCGCCTTGATGCCGGCGGCAGCCGCGAAGTTGAAGGCTCGCCAGCTGGATATGCCGTACCGACAGCTGTTGCGTCTGATTTCCGCCCGACTGGCCGAGACGGCTGCCGACCAGAGCGCTGGTTACGTCGCCGCCGAAGAATTTGTCGCCGACATCCGGATGATCGCCGACAGCCTCGACCAGAACGGCGGTCGCCATGCTGGCTGGTTTTCAGTACGCCGCTTGCAACGGCGCGCCGAGACGTTCGGCTTCCACCTCGCCACGCTCGATTTGCGCCAGGATTCCGCCGTCCACGATGCGGCGCTGGCCGAGCTGGTCGGCGATGCTGATTGGAGCGAGCGACCATTGGCGCAACGACTCGACACCTTGCAACGGTTGATTGCCGAACCGGCGAAGGCCAGCGACATTATCAGCGTTGCGACGCGCGGTTGCCTGGACGTGTTCGCCACGGTCGCGCGATTGCAGCCGCGCTATGGCGCTCGCGCGTTCGGACCCTACATCGTCAGCATGAGTCGGAGTGCCGCCGATGCGCTCGCGGTGCTGGCGCTGGCCGGGTTTGCCGATTGTCGGGACGACGATGGTGCCGTGCCGCTCGATGTGGCGCCGCTGTTCGAAACCGTCGACGACCTCGACGCGGCTGAACAAGTGGTGCGCCAGTTGTTCACCGATCCGGTCTATCGCCGTCATCTGGCGACGCGCGGTGATCGTCAGATTGTCATGCTCGGTTATTCGGACAGCGCCAAGGACGGGGGCCTGGTTGCCTCGCGCTGGGCGCTGCAACAAACGCAGATAGCGCTCACGCGTTTGGCACGAGAAGCCGGCGTTCGGATCGTGTTCTTCCACGGTCGTGGCGGTTCGGCCAGCCGAGGCGGCGGCAAGACCGAGCGCGCCGTGATCGCTGCGCCGCGCGGCAGCGTTGACGCGACCTTGCGACTGACCGAACAAGGCGAAGTGATCCATCGCAAGTACGGCATTCGCGCCTTGGCGTTACGCAATCTCGAGCAGATGACCGGCGCTGTCCTGCGCGCCACCTTGCGACCGCGACCGCCCGAGCCACGCGAAGAAAAGTGGCGTCAGATCGTCGGTGAGATCGCCACCGAGTCGCGCCGCGTCTATCGCGATTTCATCCACGACGATCCACGGTTCCCTGCGTACTTTCGCGCGGCGACGCCGGTCGATGTGATTGAGCGCTTGCGAATCGGCTCGCGACCATCGCGTCGCGGTGGCGATGGCGGAGTGTCCAGCCTGCGCGCGATTCCGTGGGTGTTCGCCTGGGCGCAGAACCGGTCCGGCATGACCGCCTGGTTCGGTGTCGGCAGCGGTCTTGCCGACGCGATCGAGCGACACGGTATCGAGACTCTGGTCGAAATGGCACGCGACTGGCCGTTCTTCGCGACACTGATCGACGATGTCGAAATGGTGCTGGCGAAGAGCGACATGGCGATCTTCCAGCGCTACTCGCGACTCGCCGAAGCGGATGCCCACGAACATTGCCACGCCATCATCAGCGCCGAGTTCGAGCGCGTGCGCGGCGGCATCCTCGCGATCAAGGGAGAGGACGAATTGCTCGCCCACGACCTGCGACTGCGCCAGTCGATACGGCTACGCAATCCCTACGTCGATCCGATCAGCTTGTTGCAGGTTGATCTACTGGCACGCTGGCGTGCTGCCGATCGCAACGATGACGGGCTGCTGCAAGCACTGATTGCGACCGTCAACGGAATCGCCGCCGGCATTCAGAACACGGGTTGATTGCACTGCGGGTGACTCAGCAATCGGAAGCGTCGCATTCCCCGAAGCCCGTCATTCCTGCGAAGGCAGGAATGACGAAGAACTATTTTTGTTCGGCTAACTCCGACTTCATGCTCGCCATCACATCGCCGGCCCACCACCCGCATTGAGGCTGCTGCGTTCGTCGGCCATGGTGTCGTTGCCGCGCTCGTTGACGGCAACGTCGATGACCAGCCTGCGGATTGCAGCGATCAGCGGCGTTCGGTTTTCCAGGATGATGCCGTTGGCCATCTCGCGCAGCGTGGTCAACAACTGCTCCAGTGCCGCGCGGTAAGCCGGAAATCCACTCGGCGACTCGCCGTATTCAGCCCAGAGCGCACGCCAGTGCCGCGCGAAGTGGCCGATCAGTTGATGCACTTCACCCAGGCGTGGATGCGGCAAGCAGTCGTCCAACACAAACGTCAGATGTTCTTTCACTTCCCACGGCGACATCACGATCGGCACATTGGTTGATTCGACTTGCAACGTCGGCTTCGCGCCCGCTTCGAACGCGACGCGATGCGCCTGCCATCCGGGAGGTGCGCCCTCGGGCACGCGAGCACCGGCGACCAGGTTCCAGAACCCGGGGCCGCCGACCGTATCGGCGACCAGGTGAGTACGCGAGCGCTCGGCGGAATTGACGACGCGGTGTCGGCTCCAGGTATCGAAAAGCCAGCATTCGCCGGCGGCCATGTTCACGGCTGCGTCGCCACACTCGAAACGAACTTCCGGCTGGGTCACGATCGGCACGTGAACGCGAACGTGGTCACGCCAGTAATAGTCGATGTCGACGTGCGCCTGCACTTCGGCGTTGCCGGACAGGCGCATCAGCCGGCTGCGTCCCCAGACACCACCAATCGCCGCCATCGTCTGCATCAACAACGGGCAAGCCAGCAGCTCTGGCGTGGGTCGCATTGGCCCACTGACTGCTTCACTCGACGGGTCGCCGTCGGGAGCAACCAGCGGAATCGCCGAATTGCCAGCAAAACCTTGCGGATGCGGTTGCCACGATGCTTCACCCAACGCGTCGATCTCGGCGGCCAGCGCAGTGGCGTCGAAGCTGATCGGCAACTGCAGGAAAGGCACCTGTAATTTCATCGTCGTGATCCTTGAAAAACGTCCGCCGATTCTATCAGCGTGTACTAGGGACGCTCTGATCAATCCCACGCAGGCGGCATGGTGTCCGAAAGGTTCTCAGTTTGGGGTACGCGGCGCAGTGCAGGCTGGCTGCCTGGACAAGCTGCGCGCGTCGATCTGAGGGCCTTTCGGACTCCACCCCGTAATTTGAACTCAATAAGTTGGGGCCGATGTGTCGGCCCGCATCTCCGCGTTGCGCCGCCTCGTCAGGACGGCCAGCCTGGCTTCGGTGACGCGCCTTGAGCTGCGTGCTGACACATCGGTGACGCCTGTGCGGGGTTGATCAGAGCATCCCTTGCTGGCCCGGAAGCTGCAAATGCGCGTGCGATAATCGGGCGCGGTCCTAACCGCCATCGAGACAGGCTCCCGCGTGATTATTTCGCACCAGCACCAATTCATTTTTTTTGCCGTTCCCAAGACGGGTACCCACTCCATCCGCCAGGCGCTCAGGCCACATCTTGGTGCCGACGATGAAGAGCAGGTTCGGCTGTTCGAGCAACACTCATTCTCGCATCCCGAGCTCAAGGCGGTTGGCCATGGCCATCTCAGCGTCGCGCAAGTAAAACCGGTGCTGGGCGACGACACCTTCGATCGTTACTTCAAGTTCGCGTTCGTGCGAAACCCTTGGGACCGCTTTGTTTCCTTCTGCGCCTTCATCAGCCGCGCGACCGGGCAATTCGAGCAAAATCCCCATGGCTTCATGGCCCAGATGATGCACAGCCCGCCGCCGTTGCAGCAGATGCTTTACCAGCCGCAGAGCGCCCTGCTCACCGATGCGGACGGACGACTGGCGATGGATTTCGTGGGTCACGTGGAGAACATGGATCGCGACTACAAGAGCATTTGCGAACGCCTGCAGTTGCAGCCGCAGCCACTGGAACAGGTCAACAGCTCACGCCATCGGCCGTATGCCGACTATTACAACCAACCATTGCGTGACCTGGTCGCCGCAAAGTACCGGCAGGACATCGAAATGTTCGACTATCGCTTCGGTGAATGAGCGGCGTTTGCCGTAGCGTCGTCAGACTGGGTAGTTCCAGCGATCCAGATACGGCTGCAGGTGTGGAATCGCAGGCTCCAGATACTCGCGATACCGTTCCCATCGACCCACGCCCTTGCGATTGAGTGGCTCCACCACCTGGTGATAGCTCGGCGTGCCGATGAATCCCCGTTCGCGGGCACGGTCGTGGAAATCGACCATGCGCTGGTCCCAGTCGATGCCGAGGAAATCGGCAATGCGTCGTGACTGCGCGTCGATATCGTCGACCGTGTCCTCGTGGCGCAGTTCCAGAATGTCGGTCTTCAATACTTCGGCCTGATCGATCCAGAATGCGAACGTGCGCGCGTAGCCGACGGCCGTGGACTCGATTGTCTCGCACAGCTTGATGTAGGCCGGCGAGCGGAACGTCTGCATGTAATTGCTCAGCATCACATCGCAAGGATGGCGCAGGGACAGGATAATTTTCGCGTTCGGGAACAGCCGCGCGATCATTGGCAGACGCATGATGTTCAAAGGATTCTTGTCGACCAGTCGCACGCCGGGAGCACGTTCGACGCGATCGGCAGCGCGTTTCCAGTAGTTTTCACGAAGGGTGTTGGCAAGCAGGGAGTCGATGTTGCCCAGTTGCCCGGGGTATTCAAGATTGCTTTGCTCCATGTCGTCGATGGCGCCGTCGATGAACGCACGCTCGTCCATGCCGGCAAGGCCAGGATGGGCATCGAGCATGGTTTCCAGCATCGTGGTTCCCGACCTTGGGAAGCCGACCACGAACACCGGCGAGTCGGGCGCAGAAGGAGCGTCTATCGTTTGCCAATCCGCTCGTTGCTCGGGCGTGACGCGGTGACGAACGATCTTGATCGGGTCGGCATCGGCTTCGAACAGGTTCGGCGCACGATCACGAAGCTGCTCGATCTGCACCTTGCGACCTTCCACAATGCTGCGTATCGCCGCTGCCGGATCACCATTGCGATCATGCAACTTCGCCATCTGGCTCAATAGCTGCGGATCGCGGCGAATGATGGCCGGGTCTGCCAGCAGCGGCTCGTGCAGGTCGATTGCCTTCTGCACGTCTTCACCCCGCGCGGCAATGCTGGCGCGAATGATCGCCATGTCGGTCACAAGGCCCTCGCGCCTGATTGCAGCGTCGCTCATGCCCGCCAGGATGGCGTTGGCTTCTTCGACTCGATTGGTGCGCTCGTCGAATGCGGCGAGTCGCATCTGAATGCGCGGATGGTTGGGATCGAGCGCGGCGGCGGCGTGCAGGGCTTCGCTCGCGAGTTCGGATCGCCCGAGTCGGGTCAACAACCAACCCGCTTCGCAGAGATTCATCGGATCATTCGCAGCCCACTGTTGCGAGCCGGCAATCAACTGTTCGGCTTCTTCGAATTCTCCGCATTCGTAGGAGGCATTCGCCGCTTGTACACGAATGGTGGGATCGTTCGGTTCTGCCTGAAGGGAGCGCAACAGCTTGTCGCGGGCTTCGGAGAATGCGCCGTCGTCCAGCGCCAGATGACCAAGGTTGAGCAAGGCGTTGGGGTCGGCCGGATCAAGCGCGAATGCCCTCTCGAAGGCTTCACGCGCTCCTTCCTTTTGGCCAAAATCGCGCCGCGCCGCACCAAGATTGCTCCAATACGCCGATGTATTCGGGTACAGCTGGGTGAGTCGCTCGAAGACAGCGATGGTTTCCTCATTCCGACTTTGCGCGTCGAGGCAAAACGCGAGCAGCAAAAGTGGCTCTTCCGCGTCCGGATTGGACGCCAGCAGCGAACGCGTCATCGCTTCCGCGCGTGGGGCGTCGCCCGACTGAAGCACCTGGAAAATGTCGTGGAGCATGGATAACACCGGTGATCAGGAACGAACAAGGATAGCGGCACTGGCTGCAGAGACAACCACCGGTTGTCAATCACCGGGCTGCAGCCGTCGGTCGGCTTTTCCGACGGTGTGATTTGGAGTCGGGAACCGGTGGTAGTCAACTGCCCCGTGGGCGCCGATATATTTCGATTCTGTCGCGAAAGCGGCTCAGGCGCTGCGAATTCCCAAGCCAGGTAAAACCAAAATCTTCGTCATTCCTGCGAAGGCAGGATGCTGAAGCGAACATCCGCTTCGCCGTCGATGTGATGAGGCAAGCGCGTGCGGCCACGTTCCAATCAGCCTATCCTGAGCCGTTTGTGATGTGACGGGAAGGTTGTGCAAATCGATACGATGCGCAGGTTAGCTGGCGAAGGCGATCCGGAAGCGATGTGCGGGCTCGTTCTGGTCGCTATGGGCGAGGCCGACGTCGAGTTCGATTCCGCCCGAAATATCGAACTGCTGATGCGTGCCGCGCGTGTGGGTTTTGCGCCAGCGCTGCGCTGCCTGGGCCTGGCAGCTGAGGCTACCGGCGCGACGGAAGCCGCGCGCCAATGGTTCGCTCTGGCGTTTTCGCGCGGTGACCCGGTCGCTGTCACCCTGCTGGCATGTCTTTCCGACGATTTAATGGAACGCCAACGACTGCATGCGCTGGCGGCCTCCCTCGGAATCCAACGGTCGGCCAGCCGCACGTTCGAAACGGTACCGCCCGCCCAAATCGCTGTGCCCGACAAGCTGCCGTCAGCCCCCGATTCATCATGTTTCGATATCCGTGAAACCGTCGCCGTCGTGCATCGCGAACGACCTCGTCTATCAACACATCACGACGTATTCTCCGAACTGGACTGCGAATATGTCGTGGCGCTGGCACAACCTGCGCTCAAACCCTCGTTCGTCCACGATCCCAGCTCGGGACAGCCACTGCGTCACCCCAATCGCACTTCGCAATCGATGGCGTTCCCGGGGCATGACGGGGACCTGTGGTTGCGCCACCTGCAACGCAGGGTGGCGCGGCTTGCAGGATTGCCACTGCTCAACAGCGAGCCGCTGGCCGTGCTGCGATACGGAATCGGCGAGGAATATCGACCGCATCGCGACTACCTGCACGTTGGCTCGTCCGACGAAACAGATCACGCCGGACAGCGCCTGACGACGGCCTTCTGCTACCTCAACGATGTCGAAGCCGGTGGCGAGACGGACTTCCCCGAGTTGTGCGTCCGAATCACGCCCAAGCGAGGCGTCGTTGTGTTGTTTGACAACGTAGATGCCGAGGGCAACCCCGACCCGACCACGCTCCATGCCGGGATGCCAGTCCAGAGCGGTGAAAAATGGCTGGCGACATCGTGGTTTCGGCCGCGTCGGATTCGCGAATTCTAGTTGGCGCGATCTGCTGCCAGAGACTGTACTTGCGTCGTAACGCGCACGCTTGGACAGGCATGGCTTTTGTCGACATAGCGGCACGGGCGACTCAATTTGCAGAACGCGACGCCGCAATAGACCTCGTCATTCCTGCCTTCGCACACTGCTGTCCGAAATAATTCGGCAGCCATCCCGGAACACGTTGCGGCGATTGGACTGCATGGCTTTGACGGCACGGGCGACTCAAATTCCCAGCGGCGACAAGACATCACATCCTCGTCATTCCTGCCAAAGCAGAGGCGCACTTCAACAGCCAGAGGCTGGTCAATCCATTTCGATCTTCGGCACGTTGTTGAAAACACAGAAGAATCAAAATGGACCCCTGCCTTTGCAGGGGTGACGAAGAACTCTTCTTGATCGGTCGAGCGAACCTGCGGAAACATTCCGGACAGCAGCACGCTTTCGCGGGACTGCGAAGGCAGGATGCCGAAGCGAACATCCGCATTGCGGATGACCCGAAGGGCAAGCGAACGATTTCGCGCGTCATGACGAGCAGGAAAGGTTCTGGAAGTCGACCAGGGTTACGTCAATCGCTGCGTTCCTTCTGCGTGCAAACTTGGCAGACAGCACAGTGCGACGGTCGGCGAAGGAAACTGTCGTTGTGGGTCGGGTGAAACGACAGGCACAAAAAAGGCCGGGTGGAAAACCACCCGGCCTTGAACTTGCAACAATCAGCGTTTCTTAGAACTTCACGCCGATGCGGGCCCAGTAGTAACGACCGATGGTCGGGTAAGTGCGCTCATCGGTGTTGCCGTTGAAGCCGAACTGGTACAGCAACGGTGGATCCTTGTCGAACACGTTGTCGATACCGACTTCGAGACGCGTGTTGATGGCTTCCAGGTTGTAGCCAGCCTGCATGCTGTGGAAGGTCGACGAACCGATGCGGAACGAGTTCTCTTCGGTCAGACCCGATGGGTTGATGACAGTAAAGCCGTCACCAGCCGTCGAGGTAAAGCCGTAGTCGGCGGCATGAAGGTAACGTGCGCGCCAGCTGGCGTCGAAGTTACCCATGCTCCAGGCAAGTGTACCGGTGCCGCGCAAGCGGGTGGTGTTACCCGTGCCGCCCGAAGACGCGCTGTAGTAGCTGCCGGCACGGTGCGTCTCGGTGGTGATGTCGCCGGCGATGACCTGATCGTTGTAGGTCTTGAAGTATGTGGCATCCAGACCAACGCGGAAGTTACCGAAGCGGGTTTCCGGCAGACGATACTTGATGCTGTAGTCAACACCCGCAACGTCGGTACGACCGATGTTCTGGAGCTTGTTGTCGACGAACGTGACATCGCCGAGCGTACTACCGTTACGGTTGAACAGGTTGCAGAACTGGCCGAAGTTGTAGCACTGGTCGATGATGGTCTGCGTACCGATCGTGCCGATATTGCCGTTCAGGTAAATCTTCCAGACGTCGAGTGAGGTTGACAGGCCCGGCAACCAGCTTGGGTCATACACCATACCCCAGGTAAACGACTTGCCTTCTTCCGGCTGCAACTGATCGTTGGAGCCCTGTAACGCGCTGGTCTGCGGGGTGGTCTGCGTGAATCCCGCAGAAGCACCGGCGCAAGCCGGATTACCTGCCTGGAAGCCGGCACCCGAACATGGGTCACGATAGGTATCAGCACTTGGGGTGACGCCACCGAACAGATTGCCGATCGTCGGCGAACGGAACACTTCTGCGACCGTACCGCGCAGCAGCAGGTCGTCGATCGGACGCCACTCGACACCAATTTTGGAATTGGTGGCCGCGTCGAAGGCCGAGTAGTTGGAGTAGCGCGAACCGAGTGTCATGTTCAACGATTTCACAAACGGCACATCGGCGAGGATCGGGACGAACAGCTCAGCGTAGTACTCGCGAACCGCAAGGAATCCGCTCGACGGCGATGAGCAGGCATCGGTGAAGGTCAAGCAGGTGCCAACGGCCGGATCGGTGATGGTACCGATGAAGTCCGGCACGAAGTTGGAATAGTCCTCACGGTACTCGGCACCTACGGCCAGCGATACCGCACCGGCGGGCAGGTTGAACAGTTCGCCAGTCAGGTTGACGTTGCCGCCCTTCATGTTCGAGTAATCATGCCCGCGGACCGTCACCTCGAGGGCGCGCAGTGCGGCCTGCGAAGCTGGGTTTGTCCCGGCGAAATTGGCGCCGATCAGGTCGACCGGGACGCAATTGGCGATCGGTGCAGCAGCCGTGCCGCAACGGGCGACGCCGTTGGCATCACGGAACGATGGACCGATTGCTGCCGACAGGCCTGGACCGAAGTAGTAACGGTTCTGGCCGAAGTCCTGCGAGGTGCGCGCGGCGAGAACGCCGGCATCCCACGACCAGGTGTCACCGAACGTACCCTTCAGGCCGGTCGCGATCTGGTCGGCCTGGGTGGTGAAGAAGCCTTCGCGATTGCCGGCGTTGATCATGCGAACACCGCCCGAGGTGATGTCGACACCGAACGGGTTGTAGACGCTTTGGGCGGAAATCCTGAACAGACCGCGGTTGAGGATCAAAGGCAACGGCGCGATCTGGTAGTTGGAGCGCGTCTTGTTGGTGAACGCGTCGATGTAGAACTCGACGTTGTCGGTCAGCTTGTAGTTGCCGGTCACAAACAGGCCGCCACGCTCCTGCGGGGTGGTCAGCACGTTGAACGGCGCGAAGTTGAAGGTGTCGTTACCCGGGCCGCCGCCGCGGTAGCACTTGTACGCGCCCGGGCTCTGCGGATTGCCGCTGGAGCTGACGCGGGTGACGCTGACGCTACTGGCCGTGCCTGGGCAGCTGAGGCCGAAGCTGGCGGCGGTGGTACGCGGAATCACGAACCGACCGTTCGGAATGAAGCTCGAACCGATCTGGATGATGTTGCCGTAGTAGTTGTACAGGGCACGATCGGAGAACTCGCGATCCCCTGCACTGACCAGCTCCTGCTTGTTGTAGCTGGCACCAATGATCAGGCTGCCACGGTCGGAGCTCTGACCGACGGTCATCTGGAAGCCCTTGCGCTCGCCGTCGTCACGATCGGAAATACCGTAGTCGGCCGAAGCTTCCATGCCCTGATAGTTGCTCTTCAGCACGAAGTTGACCACGCCGGCAACAGCGTCGGAACCGTAGATGGCAGAAGCGCCGTCTTTCAGGATGTCGATGCGCTCGACCATGTTGATCGGAATCGAGTTGACGTCGGCGTAGCTCAGGCGGCGACCGTTGACGAGCAACAGGGTGCGTGCCGAGCCGAGGCCGCGGATGGAGATCGTCGAAGCACCGCTACCACCACCGTTGTTGACGTTGGGGTTGGTTGCGGCGCCGGCGATGGACGGCGACTCCTGGATGATGTCACCGAGGGTCAGCTTGCCGGTCTGGGCAATGGCTGCAGCATCGATCGAGAAAACCGGGCTTGCGGTTTCCAGGTCGACGCGGCGGATGCGGGAACCGGTAACAACAACGGTTTCCAATTGGTCGGTCTGTTCGCCCGAGCTGGTCTGTGCGATGGCAGGCAGGGCGGAAAGGCCCACTACCGCCGTGGCACTGGCATACAGCGCGTAGCGCACGGCTTTGCAAAGCTCGCTGCTAGTCAAGGTCATATCACTCTCCAACGTCAGTCGTTCAGTAGAATTTTGGGTTCGCATGCGGAGGCAAATCGGTTGATTCAGTGCCAGGACATACCCAACGGCATGCCACTGATACCTGCGCATCGGCGAATACTAACAACATCCTTACGCTATGGGAACCCTTTGTTTCCTAATCGTTTCAATTAACAAGCTCGCTCATCTTGTTGATTTCGCTACGTTGCGAGGCTAAGCGAGCGCTCACCACAAATTTTTAACCTGCAATGGCGGCGTCGGTCCGCCGCAAGTCGAGTCATCCGAGTGACGGGCGGAATCGTGTCGCGACGCTTCGTTGCGCATTCTCGCCAAGCGCCTGTTCACGCCGCGATCATCAAGGGGCGCGCCAGCGTCCCAAGCTCGCGGGATGGGAGTGCGGAACGAGAGTTTGGTGCGCGAGCGGCATCGCGGTCGCGCCATCGGCTTGTCCGGATGGAGACAAGACGGACATGCGGCGTGAGGTTACAGGTCTTGGCGGTACTGTACGTACGGCACGCGGGACGGCGCGATGTCGACTTCGCTTTTCGGCGCGTCGCTCTTGGGGGCAAGGTAACTGCGCGTACCCACGCTGAGCTGGCCCTGCCACGGCGTGCGCCACGACAGCCCGATGTCGAGCAGGGTCCAGCGCTGCCCAGGCAGCACGGTGCCGGCGCTGTCGATGACGCGTCCGACGATCGTGCCGGTCAGGTTGCCGTGCGAGATGCCAAAGCCGAGCGTGGACTGGTCGAGATTGAGCGCGCCAGCGGCCTGACTGTCGAACGCGAACGGCAACAGTTGCAACGAGCCGCGCGAAGCGCCGAGGTTGATGCTGGTGTCGCTGCCAATGACGATCTGGCCATTGGCAAACAGGCTTGAGCCTTGGTCGAGGCGGTACGGCAGCAACGCCGCGGTTGCGTCGCTGGCAAACGGCGGGAAGGCGGAGTCGCTGCGCAGCCAGGTAATGCCGTAGCTGAAACTGCTGCTTGAATCCGGCGCCGTCCAGCTGAAGCCCAAGTCGCTCGACAGCAGGCCGCTGCTCACAAGCGAATTATCGGCACAAATGGAACCGGCTACCGCGCACAGACTCGCCGTTCGCGACTGCGACAGGCTGGCTGTTGCCGCCAAACCACCAGCCAACTGCCAACGCAGCCCGCCGGCGACGAGACTGGTCGCGTCAATGACCTGCCAGTCGGCCGCATTGCCCGCCAAGGGTTCGCGCGGCATCAGCGGTCCGCTGCCGTCGCTGGACAGGCTTACCAAAGCCAGCAGACGTCCGTCCGGACTGGCCCAGAGCGGTATCGCCTGGCCAGTACTGGCAGCGGTGCCCAGTGGCAAGTAGCCCGGCGACAAGAGTTGCTGGACCAACGGATAGCGAGCTTCCGGCGCAGCCGGCGCAATCACCTGTGCAGCTGCCAGGGCTGGCAACATCAGGCTGAGTGCAACGATGGCGAAAGACTTGAACATCCGGACTCTGGTTATCGACAGCCGTAGGGGTCACAGCCCATTGGATAGTCATGGACCCCAACACGGCAGGGAAGTTTTCAGGGCCGGCATCCAAGGCTCAGAGCCAGTTCCTGCGGCCGAGTATAACAATCTTGACGAAAATCTAACACCGCGATCACATCACGCTTTCAGCATTGTTCAGGCGTTTGCATCGGTAAGTCTGGACTTGCCGTGTTGCTGTTGCGTGACGGTCAAGGCCACGTTATCCCGCAGGTAGGTTGGTCGAACGTCGGCCGGGTCAGTGGCCATTCCGGCGGCAAACATGGGTTGTGCCAGTAGCGCGACCAGACTCGCTTGTGGATAGCGCGCGCCGTCCGCGTGGCGGGGCGCTTCATGTAGCCGCTGGATCAACGTTGTCTGATAGGTGTCCCAACCCGTTCCGATGAAGTTTGCGGCCACGCTTGGCAAGTCCAACTGATCCACTGGTCCGACGCTTTCCGCACCCAAAGGCCGTACCAGCCAATGCGGGTCCCGGACGTAACAGCCGGCATACACCTCGCCCATACGGGCATCGATGAGCGCGACCGTGGGTGCTCCGTTATCCGGTGCGCCCAACGCAAGCGCCGCCAACGACGAGACGGCGACGATCGGCCGATCGATGCCAAGCGCAATGCCCTGGGCCGCCGAAATGGCGAGACGCACGCCAGTGAAGGCGCCCGGACCGCGGCCTACCGCAATCGCATCGATCTCGTTGCGGGACACGCCAGCCTCGGCGAGCACTTCGTCGCACATTGGCAGCAACAGTTCCGCGTGCCGACGCGGCGCCAATTCACTGCGCGTGACGAGCGCGCCATCAACCAGCAAGGCCACCGAACAGGATTCGGTTGAAGTTTCGATCGCCAACAATCTCATCGATGGGTTCCGGTTGACTCAAACCGATTCGCGTGACGCTCTAGGCCACCACTTCGCGAGGCCGCAACAGCCAGCGGCACAGCGCGGGCAGGAATACGATCGCCGCGACCATGTTGACCAGGAACATGAAGGTCAGCATGAGGCCCATGTCGGACTGGAACTTGAGGTCGGAGAACACCCAGGTACCAACACCGACGGAAAGCGTCAACGCGGTATAGAAGATCGCGATGCCGGTAGTCTTGAGCGCGCCGAAATACGCATCGGTCAGCGACTTGCCGGCGAGCATGCCTTCGCGCATCCGGGCAAAAATGTAGATGCCGTAGTCGACACCGATACCGACGCCAAGCGCGATGACGGTCAGGGTGTTCACCTTGAGGCCGATATTCAACTCCACCATCAAGGCGTGGCCCAGCTCGGTGACCAGCACCAGCGGCAACACGATGCACAAAGCCGCAAGCGGGCTGCGGAAGCTGAGCAGGCACATCAGGAACACCGCCGCATACAGCAACAGCAACATGTAGCGATCCACCGCACGGACTTCGTCGTTGGTAGCCGCCATCACGCCCACATTGCCGGTGGCAAGACGCAGGTTGAGCTGGTCGCTCTGGAACTCTTCACCCTTCGCCTTGGCTGCTTCCGCTTGTTCGGCCAACTGCACGCGCAGGTTGACGTTGCCGCCGGACCAGACGTTGTTGCTCTGACGGAACGACTTCACCGCTGTAACCACGCGATCGATCGTCGTCGATCGATGATCTTCGAGGAAGATCATGATCGGAATGGCGCTGCAGTCCGAATTGAGCAGGCCCGAATCGGTTTCGAAGCCTTGGGTATCCTGGCGCAAGGTGTCGGGGCCACGCGGCAGTACCCGGTAACGCAAGTTGCCTTCGTTCCAGCCGGCGTGGACGATCTTCGCCGCCATCGGCAGTGTCATGACCTGGGCAACGCCTTCCACGTTGCGCATGTGCCAGGCGAAGCGGTCAATCGTTTCCATTGCCGGGTAGCTGGTGATGCAGGCCGAAGGCGCCGCTTCGGCAATAACATTGAGGATATCCACGCCAAGCGCGAACTTGCTGCTGATCAAGTTCGCGTCCTGGTTGTAACGGGCTTCCGGCCGCAACTCGGCTACGCCCTTCTGCGCATCGCCGACCATTACCTGCTTGCCGTGCATCATCGCCACGAACCAGATGAGAACGCCGATCACCAGGATGATCGCCGCCGGAACTGGCCGGGAGAAGCGCGCCAGCACCGTCCACATCTTGTCGAACTGGGTCAGCTGGCGCAGCCGGTAAGCGCGCTTGCGTTCGAGATTGCGCAGCTTGGTATACGACAGCAGCACCGGCAGCAGCACCAGGTCGGTCAGGATCGTGAGGGCGACGCCGATGGTGGCGGTGATCGCCAGCTCGAAGATGATCCGGATCGGGATGATCAGGATGGTCGCGAAGCCGATGCAGCCGGCGACCAGCGCAACCGAACCCGGGATCAGCAACATACGGAATGCGAGCCGCGCTGCGGTATGCGCATCAACGCCCTTAAGTCTGCGGAGTTCCTCGACGGTGCCTTCTTCGAGGCCGCCAAAGAAGATCTCGCCACGGAACCGGTTGATCATCTGCTCGCCGTGACTGACCGCGATCGCGAATATCAGGAACGGCGTCAGCATGTTCATCGGGTCGATGCCAAAGCCCAGAAGGCGCAACGCACCAAGCATCCACAACACCGACACCAGCGCGCACAGCACGGTCAGGCTGGCCAGCTTCACCGATGAGGAATAGACGAACAGCAACAACCAAGTGAAGGCGACCGTCAGCAGGAAGAACACGACGACGGACTTCGCGCCGTCGGTGATGTCGCCGACCATTTTGGCGAAACCGATGATGTGGATCGACGTATCGGCGTTTTCGTACTTGCCGCGAATTGCTTCGAGCTGCGCGGCAATCTTGTTGTAGTCGACCTTGACGCCCTGCTCCGGATTCTCAGGCACCAGGTCGACCCAGATCATCGCGCCCGAGAAATCCTTGGCAACCAGTCGCCCGAGGATGCCGGCTTTAACGATGTTGGACTGGATTTCGTCGAACTTCGCCTGATCGGGACTAAACCCTTCGAGGTTTGGCGTGAAGCCGGCCGGGATGACGTTGCCGGCATTGAGGCCGTCTTCGACAACTTCGACGAAGCGCACGTTTGGCGTGAAGATCGAACGCAAGCGGGCCTCATCCACGTTGTCGATGCTTTTCGCGGCGAGGGTGACGTTCTCCATCGTACGCATGAACGGCGTCGTGAACATGTCGCCGTTCTTCGCCATCACCGCGATCAGGATGCGGTTGGCACCGCCAAACTCCTGCTCGTAGTCGATGAACGTTTTCATGTACTCGTGTTCGAGCGGAATTTGCTTCTTGAACCCGGCATCGATGCGCAACTGCGCCGCGAAAAATGCGAGCACCAGCGTTATCAGTGCGAACAGAATCAGAACGATTGGGCGATTGCCGAACACAAGACGTTCGGCGAAGCGCTGCATGGCGTTAGGCTCGCCGGAAGACTCCGACGGAGCGCTCATGGAATCACCACTTCGTTGACACCGTTTTCGCCGACAACCAGGGCCTTGGCGCTGGCATTGTCGACCGGGAGAACATTGCCAAGCGCTCCGACGTCGAGGTCCATCGTTCCAGTGAACGCGACGCCTCGGTCGCGACGTGCCAGCACGGTACCGTTGGCACCAACCAGCACCGCGCCTGCGCCAGCCAGTGAAGCGCCCCCGACCAGGCTGAATTCCGTGCCGGTTTCAATCGACTGCCAGTTGTCGCCGAGATCACTGGATTCGAAGGCGTTGCCGCGCAATCCATAGACCAGCACATGCTCACCCTCGTAGCCGATAACGCCGAACATCGACCCATCGTAGGGCAGATTCAGCCGTTGCCAGGTTGCTCCGTCATCACGCGAACGGTAGGCACTGCCACGTTCGGCGACGACAAGGAATCCGCCGCTGCCGGTACGAGCGATGCCGTTCAAATGCGGATCGGTTTCGGCACCCAGTTCGAGTTCGTCCTCGCTGAAAGCGTAGCGGTCGACTTCTTCAACTGCTGGCTGGGTCGCCGGCGCTCCGGCGTTGTCCGCAGCGTCCGTTGCACTACCCTCCTTGATGACCGCAGCCGTTGCGGAGGCTGGCTGCGTCATCGAAACGCGGCTCCATGTCGCACCGCCGTCGCGCGTTTCCAGCATGAGGTTGTAGGCACCGACGGCGTAGCCGCGGTCGGCATCGACGAAAAGGATGTCCAGCAAGGGCGAGCCCTGGCGCGGATCACGCTGGTAGGGTTCGATGCTGCTGTCGAGCGGATCGCTGCGCTGCAGTTTCCAGCTTTCGCCACGATCATCGCTGCGCAGAATGACGCCGTCGTGGCCGGCGGCCCACGCCCGATCGCCGTTGACCGCGATGGCGGTCAACGTCGCGCGCGTCGGCACCTGTGCCTGCGTCCACGATTTTCCGTCGGTGGAATAGAGGATGTTGCCACGCTCGCCCACTGCGATGATGCGGTCGCCGCTACGCACGACATCCAGCAACAGGGAACGGTCTGCACGCGGCATGATCTCCGCCGCCGCCTTGGCCGGATCGCTCCACTCGGGATTGGTCGATTCATCTGCCCGCGATACGGGACTCGCGACGACCAGCAGCAGGACAATCCAGGGAGTGGCTCTGTCGATTATTCGCATCGTTCCCGCCGTGGTCGGCAGCAGCCGATCAACACGCGAGAGATGATTCGAATCTCTTCAGGCGGAACCGGCAGCGCGTGGATGAGTTCGCTTGCGTACGGCTTCCGTCACGATGAAGTTGCAGCGGCGCAACGGATGCCGACGATGTCTCTGCGACTGATTCTGTCGAAAGCGACCCCGCCACCTTGATGACGGGATCGCCGATTCCCGATGAGTCGGGTCTGCGTTACTGGATGCCGCGCTGGCGCAAAGACTGCGGCGAGAAGTTGTCTGATGTCAGCTGGATGCCGAAGTTGTACGGCGTTTCCTGGTTGTCCAGGCCACTGGTGACATAGCGACCATTCTTCAGGTCGTGATGGGTTTCCAGAGTTGACCAGGTGGTCGGTCGATCATAGTAATTGATGGTCGGTGCGTCCGAATACCGCCACAGCTTGCCATCAGTATCGTAGTGATCGGTGGTAAGAATCTGCCAGCTATCCTCGTCGAGGTAGAACGTGCGACGCGGATTGATGTGGCTTTGGCCCGGCTTCAAGGTTGCCTCGACCACGTACACACGATGCAGTTCGTAGCGCAGCAGGTCGGGATTGATGAAGTTCGGCGTGACCAGATCGGAAACCTTGGTACCAGACGCATGCGCCTTGTACGAGTTGTACGGCACATACATTTCGCGCTTGCCGGTCAGCTTCCAGTTGTAGCGGTCCATGGCACCGTTGAACATGTCGAGCATGTCCGAGGTTCGCAGATTGTCCGACGCCGTGCCCGGGTTGTCGTAGGCGACGTCCGGCGCGCGACGAACGCGACGCTGGCCCGGGTTGTACACCCATGCCTGGCGCAGCGATTGCTTGGAGTTCAGCGTTTCGTGGACCAGCAGGATTTGGCCGGCAAAGCGCGGCGGTGCCGTCACTTCCTGGTAGAAATAGATGAGGACGTTATTGATGTCAGCCAGCGTGGCCCCTTTCCGGTAGAACGGCGACATGCTTTCTTCCTTGATGCGCACCAGCGAATACTGGCCGCTTGCGGTTGGCATGGCCTGGTTAGCCCAACGCTGCAAGGTTTCGCCCTTGAACTTCAGCTTGTGATTCCAGATCGCCTCGGCACCCGCCGCAGACGCGTCCGCACTGAGGATCGGGAACGGGATGCCCGACGTGACATTGACCACGCCATCGCCGCCGGCTTCGAGCGCGCCCGTGGCTGCGTTCTTCATCGACGACTCGTAGACCGACTTCGGCAGCGAGGCGGTGCGATGGGTCGGATAAACTGGCATCTTCCAGCTGGGATACTTCTGGAACATCGCCATCTGGCCGGCGGAAATCTTGTCGCCATAGTCCTTGTAGTTGGACGCCGTGATGGTGAATTCCGGCTTTTCGGACGGGAACGGATCGGTCTCGAAGCCGCCGGTCTTGAATCCGGCCGGAGGCGTCGTGATGCCGCCGTCCCATGCCGGAATCGTTCCCGCAGCATTTGCGGCGCGTTCGGCACCGACTGGCGTCATCGCCGTTCCGCTGATGCCGAGCTTGGAAACTTCGCTGGCGGGTGCCTTGGCCTGGGCGATGCCTGCGATGCAAGCAGTGGTGGCCAGCGCCAGCAAGGCGCGCTTGATAGTGCTCATGGTGTCAGTCCTCATCATCAGAACGAATACTTCGCGGTGAAAGCGACGAAGTCGCGATCATGGATCAGATTGAAATCGCCAGCCCCGAAGAAATTCGTATAGCTGATGTCAAACGCGGTCTGGTTGAGATAGTTCAGCTCGGCGCCAACCGTCACCGACTTGCGGCCATCCACGAAGTTGCCACCCGGTCCCGGCGACGTGCCGTTCACATCGTGGTTGAACGCGATGCGCGGCGACAGGTTGAACGCGGTTCCAAACACATTGTTGTAGTCGGCGCGCATGGCAGCGCGATAGCCCCACGAGAATCGGGTCGGGAAACCGCCGATCTGCGTGATCGGATTACGTCCCGAGCCTGAAGTTACGTCCGGGCCGGCGCCGGTATCGGTCCCGTCACCTTGGAAGTTCAGGTTGCCCGGCAGGTTGACGTTGGTCATTCCCACTTCGGCGACGGCGGCGATCTGATCGGAACCCAGCCAATTGCCCGGACCGAAGATCTTGGTACCAGTAGTCTGGAACTGGGTCTGCTTCAAGCGAACAAAGCCCGGGATTTCCTGGCCCGGCCCGAATTGTCCAAGCTGGCTGAAGAACCGGTTGAAGGGGGCCTGGATGACCGCGTTGAGCGGCGACAGGCCTGCAAACAGCAGTTCGACGTCATCGATCTGGAATGGTGCGTTTGGCCGGTACGACAACTCACCTTGCAATGCGATGCCCGGGCCTTCCAACTGACCGCTGAAGGACAGGCCGAACAGGCGAATGTCTTCCGGATACTCGGTGAAGAAACTGCCGGTCTGCACTACCGGACTGGTTACCGAAACGCCGGTAATGATCGGCAGGCGGCTGTGATAGTTCAACGCGAAGAAACCAAACTCGGTACCGCCGAGCTGATCGGCAAAATAGCGCAGCGCGAATCCGTACTGGCCGCTGTCTTTCGCCTCACGCGTGGGTCCGCGCGGGAACGCGGCCGAGCAACCCGCCGCAACCAGATTGGCCGGCAAGCCGGTGTCGCTGTTGCCGAAATTGCGGTTGACGCAAACATCGTTGTAGAGGCCGGCGTTGATGACCGGCTGCGGCACCGTGCCGAAGTTCAGCATCACGTACTCGCCGCCCTGGACGGCGAAGTCGTTGGTCGAGAAGTAGGTGCCGACCGGATCGGGATCGGTCTGCTCGAAATCGAGCAGGTACAGCGCCTCGACCGAGAAGTTGTCCGTGAGGTTGAACGATCCGAACAACATGTTGACGGGCTGGAAGGCTTGTTTCAGTTCCGAACCCGCCACGCGCAGCTTGGACACGTCGACCGGATTGATGACGTTGATGCCCTGCTGGATGAACGTGCTCTCACCCCAACTGACGACCTGTTGGCCCAAGCGCACCGAGCCATTGACTGCGCCGGAGAAGTTGTAGAACACGAAGGCATCAAGAATGCGCGACTGGGTGCCGACGCGGGCACGGGCGATGTTGGTCAGGTTGTCGCGATTCGCGTTCTCGAAGTCGTAGAAGCCGTAGGCGCGGATGAAGGCACCGGCATTCGGGCCGTAGTTGAGGGCGAACTCGATGTTGGCGCTGACGGCGTTGGAGATCGGGTCCCACTTGTCGTAGGCCAGATTGCCGTCGTCACCATTGACCGAATAGCGTCCCGGTGCCGCGCGCTGCGCCGCAGTGCCAAGCCCCAAGGCGCTGACGCCCGGATTGAGCGCCGCCTTGCCGATCAGATCGTCGTCGCGGTCGGCGGCGCGTACAGCGATGCCGTAAGCGACCGTCGTGCTGATCGTGCCGTGGAAACCATCGGGGCTGCCAAAGCTGACTGCTGAAGCGTGACCGGCGAGACCAGCCAGCGCGGTTGCGGTGGCGACGGCGAGCAGGCGGCGACGCAAGGCACGGTTCGGCTGGCGATTGTTGACTTCAATTTGCATGGACTTGAACTCCCCTGGTGGCGCTGGCGCCACGCGAATTTACTGGCGGATAACCGACGGATTGGCGACCTGTACCACGGTGCCCTGGCTGACGATCATGCTGGCCATTTCACCCTGCATCTCGGCGGTGGCGGCAGCAGACGCGGCCGGGCTCAGCAACGATCCATGATCGCCGACAAGGAAGCGGACAGCGCCGCGAATGCCGGAGGCCGACTGCGTGGTTCCGGTGATTGAGGTCAGGCCAAGAATGCGGATCAGTGGTTCGGTACCCGACAACGGCGCACCCGCGACGGTATTCGGAATCACCTGGTCAGGCGGCACGCTGCCACCACCGACAACTTCCTGCACAAGCAGGTTTTTCGATGGGAGCATTCCGCCATTCGCCGGCAGCGCGAAGTTGATCGGATCGGACGAGTCGATCACCGTCTGCGCGGCACCGAAGAAGGTGTCGTAATCGGGTGTTCCCTGAGTGGGTCCACCTGCAGCGAGCAGCCCGGCACGAATGCGTGGGCCGAACGTCGGCGAGCCCTCGAGCAGGCGCGCGATGCCACCACCCGGCACGTTCAGCACGGCGGTCTGGACGCTTGGCTCGATCGCCATGAACGTGGTGCCGACGATCGATCCAAGCGACTGGCCGACGAAGCCAATGCGGGCGCCGTCGAAGTCGTTCGGACCGGCGTAGCGCATCGTGGGAATTGCCCGGGCCAACGTGAACAGGTCAGCCGAGGCCTGGCGAATGTTGTCGCGCGAGGTCAGCAGGCTGGACAGGTTGATGAACAGGCTGCCGGACGAATCGATCATGCCATCCGGGCCCGCGGCACCAGTGCTGTTGTTTGTCAGATCCAGGTTGAAGGTGCGCTCGCGCACGCCCAGTGCAGCCAACGGCGTGTTGCCGACGAACAGCGGGTTGGCCGGATTGGTGATGCCATGCAGCGGAATGTCGATCGCTACGACGGCATAGCCTTGCGCCGCCATCGTCGCGGCGATTGCGAAGGCGTCGGTACGGTCACGGGTGATGCCGTGCTGGTAGATCACGATCGGCCAGCCGGCGGCAGGCCTGGTACGACCGGAGTTGGCGTTCGGGATGGTCAACACCATTGGTACCTTCTGCGCGGTGGTTACCACTGGGAAGGGATTGGCGAAGGTGACGAAGGTCGATTGCGGGCTGAGACCCAGCGAGGCGAACGGTGGCACATAAGCGCCCGGGGCCGCGCGCCAGAATGCGGTCAGCGGGGCAGTCGGATTGGTCTGGCTCGGTACGCCGAGGTAGTACGGCAGTTCGATCGAGCCGATGTAGATGTCGGCGACCGGCGGCAGGCCGGCACCGAGGCTGCCAAGGTTCAGACCGGTTGGAGCGACAACCGTCGTCGCGGGCGCCGTCTGCGCGGTGCGGTTTCGGACAGCCTGCAGGACCGGCGTGATCGACTGCGTCGTGGCGACCCAGGACACGATGATCTTGTCCTTGGCTATACCTGCGCCACCCGCTGCCGCTTCCTGCGATCCGGTCAATTGACGCAGCGGCTCAAGCGCACAGGCCGTCGCGCTCGGCAGCAACGGCTCCTGCGAAACGCCGCCCACGCACAGTGGCGTCGTGCGCTTGGTGAGGAAGTAGGTCTGGTCGGGCGTGGCATCGTTACCGGCGGCATCGGTGATGCCATTGGTCAATACCGCCATGTACGAGGTCAACTGGCGCAACGGCTTGGTCGGCACGATCGCAACGGTGCGACTGGAGGCGTCCGAACCAACCACAGCGACGACGTAGTCCGCAGTCGGCTGCAGCTCGCGAACAATGCCCGTGACGCCACCGCCTGGACCGGTCAGGGTGACCTCAAATACGCGGACGGTCTGGCCGGCGACCAGCGTCGATGCCTTGGGCGCGGTCGAGAACGACGTCGTCCATGGCGAGACCGTCCCAAACCCGTCCAGCGCATTGAGCGCTACTTTGGGGTCGCCAAAGTTGTTCGGATCGACGACCGGGATATTCAGGGTGAGATCGGTCGTACCGGACAACAGCAGATTGATCGGAAACGGCAACACCCCGCCAGATGGGTCGAAGCGAGCCGTGATGACGGCCGTCGCCGGCGCACCGTTGTTGTTGTTGACTGGAACTACCGGAACCGCTCGCGAACTATTGCTGCTGCCGCCACAGGCTGCGAGCAAGGCCGACGAGAGGGCTACGGCCACAAGAATGCGGACCTGCATGGGTGTCTCCCCTAAAGTGAAACGTATGTTAACTGCGGTGATTCTAGGCGATTGCTGAATCGTTGCTAGCTGCACTGCAACATAGGAAATTCCCTTGCCGGACAGCCTATTGAGCGGGCCATACGGTAGGGCACGGAAATTGTTGGGAATTATGACTGGTTGTTCAGAAAAGTATCACTGCGGGCCGGGTCGAATTTGCCTGGCTGCCAGCCGAGCTCGCGGATGGCAAGCTCATTGTCGACAATCTGATCCTGTTGCAGCCGATCCACCAAGCCCTGGTCGAGGTGTCGCCAGCGCGGAAGCAGCCGCAGCAATCGCAACAACGTGCGCGCCGATCGCACTGGTATGCGGACGGGGATGGTCCAGACGGACAGGACTTCGCGGGTGCGCGAGAGCATCGCACCGAAAGTCAGTTGCTCCGCGCCGCCCAGGCGAATGATCTTGTGCACCGGGCCAGCACTCGCGATCGCCGCCACGCACGCGGCCGCAAGATCGTCAGCGTGGATCGGCTGACGCAACCCGCTAGCGCCGGGGATGCTTGGGAAGAAGCGCCAGCGTTTGCCGACGTCGGCGAGCAAGGAAAGGCTGCGGTCCGAACCGCCGCCATAGATCAGCGTTGGCCGCAGCAAGACGCAGGCGATAGCGCGGCTGGTACAGAAATCGACAACTTCGCGCTCGGCGATCGCCAACCTTGCGGCTAGTTCTCGCTCGGTCGGGTCGCTGGATTTCGCCTTCACTTCAAGGCTCATCGAGCTCAATGCGACCACGCGCCGCAATGAAGGCAGATCGCTGGAGCGCAGCCACCGTGCCAGCCCGTCCAGCGGCCCGACGCTGTAGATAGTGTGGATGCGAGCGCCGGAAAGATCGGGAACGTCGCCGTAAAGGTCGCCCTGAATCCAGCGGATGCGACCGCTGCTGTCTACGACTTGGCGGCGCGACAACGCCAGTAGTTCCGAAGCGGATTCGCGTAGGCGAACCGTCAGATATCGGCCGACCGTTCCGCTCGCCCCAAGGATCAGGCAGGCGCCATCGTCAGCCGCTTCCACGTGATCGTCAGGCGCGGTCGCGCTGGCGGAACAACGGAGTGACGTTGCTCGCCCCCAGTCGCTTGATCGGCAGGCTGATCGTGAAGCGAGTGCCCGAACCGGGCTGCGTGCGCAACTGGATGGAACCCTGGTGCGCCTTGACGATGCGGTGTACGACGGTCAGCCCGAGCCCCGTTTGATGGGACGGTCGGCTGGTGAAAAACGGCTCGAACACGCGCGGAAGGTTCTCATCGCTGATGCCCACCCCCGAGTCGGCGATATCGATTTCGATATTGCCCATATCGGTGTGCCGGGTTTCCAGCGTCAGCACGCCATCGCCTGCCATGGCTTGGCTGGCATTGGCAACCAGGTGCAGCACCATCTGGTGGATCTGCGCGACCGAACCAGCCACAACCGGCAGCTCGGCGTAGCGACGGATCACCCGAATGCGCTCGCCGAGTTGGCGCGAAGCAATCAGCAACGCGCCATCGAGTGCCTGGTTCACGTCAACCTGCTCCGTCCCGGCGTCGCCCGGTCGAGGGCCGCTTCCGACGCCCTTGAGCAACATTTCCACTCGGCCAAGTCGCTCGTCGACGTCGCCCAACTGCTTGCTGCCGGCCTGGTCGAACGGGCTGGCCATCAAACTGGCGCGCGTGTCGAACAAGCGCTTACGGCTGGTTTCGATGTGGCCAAGCAGCGTTGTCAGGTCGTCGCCGGCCAGGTCGGCGATGTCGGCCCCGACCAGCATGTCAAGCGGCGCCAGGCAGGTCTGCACGGCTTCGTCGTACGCGGCCGCCAAATTGCGATGGGCAATCCACTGGCCAGACAACGCATCGATACGTTCGCGCGCCATCGCGATAGGCTGGCTCGCCTGTTGCGCGGCTCCCGCCATCAACTGACCCAAGCCAGCCAGATGGTCGATTTTCATCACCTGTTCGTGCTCGGCCTGCAATTCGCGCATTTTCGCGTCGAGAACGGCGTGCTCACGTTCCAGATCGATCCGCTCGGCAATCTCGTGGCGCAACCATTGCCACAGCAGACCCAGCGCCACCGCGCCAATCAGGGCCACCAGCCAGCTGATCCAGATGCTCATGAGCGCTCCCCCCCGCGGAATGCGGCGCGCAATTCACGCCGCCCCGACAGGGTAACCCCTACACCCGCGATCTTGTAAAGGACGAGCGACACATTCCCGGCCGGAGGCAGCGACCCGGTCGGCGTCACGGACAAGCTGCCATCGTGCGGGTAGTTTCGGGGACCTGCGCGCTTGCACCCAACAACCGTGGCCGATATCATGACCGGCTATTCTTGACGATGTATCCCGGAGCGGTTCATGAAGCCCAATATCCATCCCCAGTCGCAAGCGGTCGTGTTCCAGGACCTTTCCAGCGATTTCTCGTTCCTGACCCGCTCGACGATGACCAGCAAGGAAACCGTCACGTGGGAAGACGGCGAGGAATACCCGCTGGTCAAGATCGATATTTCGAGCAAGTCGCATCCGTTCTACACCGGCAAGAACAAGGTGTTGGACACTGGCGGTCGCGTCGACAAGTTCCGCAAGCGCTACGCAGGTAAGTAAGCTGCCGTGCCGCTCGCCAAACTAGGCGAGCGATTGCTCCCCCATTGAAGAACGCTGGTGATCGCTGATCGCCGGCGTTTTTTCGTTGCACGCCACGGCTTCGTCAACAACTTCGGACACGTCCCGGAAATATTGATTGTGCGATAATTGCGAGGCCCCTGCGGCACGCAGCCATGCGGCGCGCGTCGCCCGTGCGATCTCCCACGATCGCCCGATCCGGGCAGTTCATCTTTCCATCAGCCGCGATCCCCCTTCCCCATGTTGGGCGCGTCGCCGGCACCCTGCGCCGAGGAAACTTCGTGTCCGCAAACAACGTCACTCTCACCGATTCCGCCAATAACGTCAGCCTTGATCTTCCGGTCGTCACCGGCTCGCTCGGCGATCCAACCCTGGACATCGCCAAGCTGCATAAGGAGACCGGCTACTTCACCTACGACCCCGGTTTTGTATCGACTGCGAGCACCAAAAGCGCGATCACCTACATCGATGGCGACAAGGGAATCCTGCTTTATCGCGGCTATCCGATCGAGCAACTGGCCAAGCAGTCGAACTTCCTGGAAGTTGCCTACCTGCTGATCCACGGCGAACTGCCGAGTACGGGCGAATTCGAAGGTTTCTCGCACGAAGTCGCGCATCACACGATGATGCATGAGTCGCTGAAGAACTTTCTCCACGGCTTCCACTACGACGCCCACCCGATGGCGATGCTGTGTGGATCAGTGGCTTCGCTGTCGGCGTTCTACCACGACACGCTCGACATGAACGACCCGGAGCAACGCCGCCTCGCCGCGATCCGGTTGATCGCCAAGATCCCGACCATCGCCGCCGCTGCGTATCGCTACAGCATCGGCTGGCCGATTCGCTATCCGCGCAACAACCTCGACTACGTCAACCGCTTCCTGCACATGATGTTCGAGGTATCCAGCGAGCCGCTGGAGTTGAAGCCAGTCGTTGCCAAGGCGCTCGACCTTTTGTTCATCCTGCACGCCGACCATGAGCAGAACGCGTCAACCTCGACAGTACGCCTGGTGGGTTCGACCGGCGCCAATCCCTACGCCTGCGTCTCCGCCGGAATCGCCGCACTTTGGGGGCCTGCCCATGGCGGCGCCAACGAGGCCGTGCTCAAGCAACTGGCCGAGATCGGAAACGCCAGAAATGTCGATGCCGCTGTGGCCAAATCCAAGGACAAGGATTCCAATTTCCGCCTGATGGGCTTCGGCCATCGCGTCTACAAGAATTTCGATCCGCGCGCCAAGATCATCCGCGACATGACCCACGAGGTGCTGGGCGAACTCGGCGTCAATGATCCGTTACTGGAAGTCGCGCTGAAGCTGGAAGAATCGGCGCTCAAGGACGATTACTTCGTCGAGCGAAAGCTCTATCCGAACGTCGATTTCTATTCCGGCATCATCTACAAGGCGCTGAATATCCCGACCGAAATGTTCACCGTGATGTTCGCGATCGCGCGCACGGCAGGCTGGGTCGCGCACTGGCTGGAACAGCACGTCACCGAGGACGCCAAGATCGGTCGTCCGCGCCAGGTGTACACGGGGCCGACCGAACGTGATTACACGGCGATGGGCAAACGCTGATTGGATTCACTCGACAAGTAGTCTCCGCATCAAAAAAGGCCCCGCGATGCGGGGCCTTTTTTGATGCGCGAAAGCGAGGAAAAAACTTACTTCAACGCTTTCTCGCGATGTGCCTTGTCGACCAGGTAGCTGACCAACTCCATCAACTCTTCGTCATTGCCGGCCGAACTGCGGCTCAGGCGAAACTTGCCATCGATGATGATCGACGGCGTTCCATCGATGCCGTACTTGGGCACCATCGACAGCGAGCGCGCGATCTTGGATTCCACTTCGAACGACGTCGATGCACTCGTGAACTTGGCCCGGTCAACGCCGTGGTCGGCGTACCACGCTGCCAGTGAATCGATGTCGCCCAGCGGCTTTTTTTCGGTGTGGATCGCATCGAACAAGGCCTGATGGGTCTTGTCGAGCACGCCCAGCGACTGCGCGGTGTAGAAGGCGCGGGCAAACGGTTCCCACTGCGGGTTGAAAATTGCCGGCATGTACGAATACTGGGCATAGCTCGGCAAGTCCTTCTTGATCTTGTCGGCGATCGGCTGGAAATGTGCGCAGTGGACGCAGGCATAGCTGAAAATTTCCACGACCTCGACCTTGCTGCCACTGGCGGTCGGCTGCGGTGGCTCTACGAGGAAGTAGTTCTTGTTTTCCTGCCACTTCATCGGGCTGGCCGGAGCGACGACCGGTCCGGCGGCAATGGCGCTGGCTGCGGTCAACAGGCCGGCCATCGCGATGGATAATTGCTTGAACATGGAATACCTCATTCGTTGCGTAGACGTGAGTTGAAAAACAGGAACGGCGCTTGCATCAGCCGCCGGTCGATTCCTTGCCGACCAGGTACTGCACCAGCTCGACCAGCTTGTCGTTGCTGCCGGCGCTGGCGGCCGTGATTCGATACTTGCCTGCGACGACGATCGTCGGCGTCTGGTCGATGCCAGCGGCCCGCACGAACGCATCGGCCTTCTTGACCTGGGTATTTATCGCGAATGAATTGGCGGTGGCTTCAAAGTCCGCTGCGGTGACCCCGTAGCCTGAGTAGAACTTCGCCGCATCGGCTATCTCGCGCTTGACCAGCTTCCCCGACGAACCCGGGCTGATAGCCAGCACGCCATTGCCCCAGACCGACTGGAACACGGCGTCATGGGTTTTGTCGGCAATGCCGAGCGCCTTTGCGGTCAGGTAGGCGCGCTGGAATGTCGGCCAGGATTCGGCCGCATTGAACGCCGCCGGGGTGTAGGTCATCACCGCGTTCGCGGGCAGTGCCTTCTTGATCTTCTCGGCGGTTGGCTGGAATGAATTGCATGCCGGGCAGCCATACGAGAACACTTCAGTCACCTCGATCTTGCCGGGCACGCTTGACGGCAGTGCCGGTTCAATCACGAAGTAATTCTTGCCTTCCTTCCACTCTGGTGCGGACGGCATGGGTTGCACCATCTGGGCGAACGCGGGAAAGGCGAAGCCAAGGGCGAGGAAAACGATGCTGAGACGCTTGATCATCAATCACTCCCGTTTGCGGCAACGCGAGATCGCGCTACCGCCAGCCGACAAACAAAAGCCGTCGTACTTGCGTGACGACGGCTTCTCGATAACGACAGTCTGACCCAGCAGCGCTGTCGTTGGATGAATGGCTATTCAGTCGCGGCTTTCGCCGTGTGCAGCCCACTCATATAAGAAGCCAATGCGGCGATATCCGACTCCGACAACCGCGAAACAATCGTCGGCATGACCCGGCCATTTACGTCGTCCGACCACGTCGTCCCTGCCTTCCACTGGGTCAGCGTCGCGGTGACGTACTCGCTCCACTGACCCGCGACCTGCGGATAACCGGTACCGGCTATTCCGCCACCGTCCGGTCCATGGCAAGCCATGCAGGCCGGAACCCCGAGTTTGGCATCGCCGCCGCGATAAAGTTCCTGCGCGCGCGCCACATATTCCTCGTCGGCAACGCCGGGCAAGGATTCCTGGGTCGCGAAATAGGCACCGACATCGTGCATATCCTGCTCGGACAACATCGAGGCGAACGGCATCATGATCGGGTTCATGCGCTTGCCGCTCTTGAACAGCTGCAACTGGCGCACCGTGTAGGCCTCGTTCTGGCCGGCCAGCTTGGGATAGGTCTTGTCGACCGAGTTGCCGTCAATGCCGTGGCAGGCCCCGCAAACCGCCGCCTTGCCGGCACCTGCCTGCGCATCGCCAACCAGGGGCACGACCGTTTCGGCGTGCGCCGCAGAGAACGCCAGCATCAATGCCGTAGCCAGGACGTGGCGAAAGCTCATACAGTCAACTCCGAAAGGTGGATCGCGTCGCCTCAAGACCAAACAAGCTCGAACGGCGGCGATAGGCGACAATAGCCAAATTATCCCCCGCGCCAGCCAAGCCGGTCAAACCTGCGGCGCCGTACCGCAGGCGTCGATCGCCGTCGCCGCCCCAACCGATCGGTTTCCATGTCCCACCATCCGTTCCGCAACGCAAGTTACCTGATCAGTGCGCATACCCTGCGCCAGTTGCCCGAAGACGTCGGCGCGGAAGCTGCGTTTGCCGGTCGATCAAACGCCGGCAAATCCAGCGCACTGAACACCATCTGCGATCAGAATGCCCTCGCCCGTACATCCAAGACGCCAGGTCGCACCCAGCAACTGGTGGTGTTTCCGCTGGATGACGACCATCGCCTGATCGACCTGCCCGGCTACGGGTACGCCAAGGTGCCGCAGGATCTGCGCGAATACTGGCGCGGATTGATCGACGGTTACTTGCGCACTCGCGAGTCGTTGAAGGGCATCGTCCTGATCATGGATGTGCGCCACCCCTTGCGCGAATTCGACCAGGAAATGCTGACCTACGCTGCTGCCAGCGGTCGCGAAGTGCATTGCCTGCTCAGCAAGGCCGACAAGCTGTCGCGCAACGAAGCCGGCAGCACCTTGCTGGCCGTGCGCAAGCACATTGCATCCGTGGTTCCACAGGCGACCGCGCAGTTGTTTTCGTCGCTGAAGAAAACCGGCGTCGATGAAGCACGCGCGACCATCGGCGGCTGGCTCGGCTATTGACGTAGATGCAACCTTGTAGGGTGAGGCGTTTCACAACAGCGGAGCTGGTCAACCTCCGAAGGAGATTCCACCAATGGTGAAGCCTTCCGACAAAAACGCACCGTTGGTAGAGCCTTCCACCCATGGTGAAGTGCCCATCGAAAGTGTCAG
>JBBSLA010000013.1:0-42242 GCA_038255665.1 Lysobacterales bacterium
CGATGGCCGTGCTGTTCATGGATCTCGACGCCTTCAAGCCGATCAATGACTGGCTCGGTCATGCGATGGGCGATCGGCTGCTGCGGTTGGTCGCGGAGCGGCTGAAAGCGAGCGTACGCGCCACGGACACGGTCGCCCGCCTCGGTGGCGATGAATTCGTCGTGGTCCTGGCGCCCGTCCAGACGGACGTGGATGCGCAGCGCATCGCCAGCAAGCTGCTGCAGGCCGTCCGCGAGCCCTTCAAGGTCGATGGCCACGAACTGCAGGTAAGCCTCACGATCGGCATCGCCCTGTACCCACAGGACGGGGACGATGCGGCGACGCTCATGCGGCAGGCCGACGCCGCCATGTACCGCGCTAAATCACTCGGACGTGACCGTTTCAGCATGGCGCCGGCCAGCGCGGGCCGCGATCACCTTGAACGCGAGTGAGAGCCTCCAGGAAAGATCACCGAGTCGAGGGGCGAACCATGGTTGGAATATTCAACGCTTCTGCTTGGCCAACCACCTGTCCAACGCGTTGCCGAACGCTTGCCGATCGCGAGCGTGAAAAGCGGCAGGGCCGCCGGTGTTGACGCCGGCGCCGCGTAGTTCGTCCATGAAGTTGCGCATCGACAGGCGTTGGGCGATGGAGTCGGTGGTGTAGAGCTCGCCGCGCGGATTCAATGCCACGGCGCCTTTCTCCACCACCAGCGCCGCCAATGGAATGTCGGCGGTGATGACCAGGTCGCCGGGTTCGCAGCGGCTGACGATTTCACTGTCGGCGACGTCCAGCCCGCCCGGCACCTGCACGCTGTTGATGTATTTGGACGGCGGCGTGCGCATCCATTGATTGGCGACCAGCGTCACCTGCACCTGCGCACGCTCGGCAGCGCGAAACAGGATGTCCTTGATGACGATGGGGCAGGCGTCGGCGTCAACCCAGATAGTCATGCAGGGCTGGTGTTGGAGAAGGGTGAACAGGGTAACGCGAGGTGCCGCAGCAGTGGATCATTCACGAGGCGGGCGTGCGCAAGTCTTCGTGTGCCTCAATGCGCCGCTGTGAGCGCGCCAGCCACAGACCCGTCGTGGCCCAGGCCACCGCCAGCACGGCACCGGCTACGGCAACCACGGCAGGATTCGAAGCCACGGCATCGATGCCGGTTTTTACCCAGCCGCTGATCGCATCGGCGCCACGGTAGACGGCGGTGTCGATCACATTCTTGGCTTTGTACTTGGCGTCGGCCGGCACGACGGTGAACAACATTTCCCGGCCGGGTCGTGCAAGGGCGTACTCGCCGGCGCGACGCGCGACCATCACGATCGCGAACACGGCGAAGGTGGGGGCCAGCGCGAGCCAAAGGAACCCAAACGCCATCACCACAGGCACCGAGACCAACAGCACGCCCAGCCCCAGTCGCTGCACGATGCGCCCGGTGAGGAACAGTTGGGTCAGGATCGCCAAAGTTTGCACCACGGTATCGAGCGCTCCGAATACGCGCGTTTGCGCTGCCCGGTCAGGGAAGTGCAGTGCCACCAGCCGCGCCTGCTCGAAATAGAGGAAGGTGGTAACGCTGGCCAGCAACACGACGAAAGTGGCGATGCCCAACAGGTAGGGCGAGCGCAGCACCGTCGTTATTCCAGCGAACGGATTTCCACCCAGCGGTGCTCGACGTTCGAGCGACTGCCCCGGATCCAGCGGATGACGATCGCGCCAGCGCTGCAGGCACATCGCACAGGCCGCCGAACCCATCAGGAAAACGGCACTCAGTGCAATGAGGCCGGCGTGCCCGAACATGCCCACCAAAGAAATCGCCAGCAGTGGTCCCAGTAGTCCGCCCGCGCTGGCTCCGGCGGCCATCAATGCGAACAAGCGCTTGGCCTGCGCAGACGGGAACAGGTCCGCCAGCACACTCCAGGCCACCGAGATCGCCAAGAGGTTGAATACCGACAGCCAGATGTAGAAACCGCGTGCCAGCCAGATGTTGTCTGGTGTCGCACGCATCGCTACGGCGAATACCATCAGGTTCAAGGTAAAGAACGCGTACGTCCACGGCAGGATGCGACGCCGGCGAACGCCGCTGGCAACCAGTCCGAACAGCGGGATCGCAACCAGCGTAGCGATGAAGGTACCGGTGAAGAGCCACTGCAGATTGTCCACGCCGCCGGCGATACCCATGGTCTCGCGCACCGGTCGCAACATGAAATAGCCGGCGAACAGCAGCAGGAACATGCCCATTCCAGCGGCGACGGCGGGGCCTTCCCGCGGCGAAACACCGAACAGTCGTGAAAACAAGCGGCTGATCGGTCCCGGCGGCGACTCCATGTCAGCCAAACATCGCGATCAGTTCGGCGCGCTCGGAAGCATCAAGGTCCGGGCCGAGTCCGGCCTTCAGGTTGTCGTTTTGTCGGTCGGGCTTGCCAGTGGCCGGAATTACCACCGTCACCGCCGGATGGCTGAGTGCGAACTTCAGGAACATCTGCGCCCACGATGTGATGTCTTTTTCTGCGGCCCAGGCCGGCAGCGGCTTGCTGGCCACCTGCTTGAACAGGCGGCCGTCGTCGAAGGCGCGATTCACCATAACCGCCACGCCGTTTTCCTTCGCGGTCGGCAGCACGCGCCGCTCGGCGGCAGGTGCGCCGACGGCGTAGTTGATCTGCACGAAGTCTGGCTTTTCTGCGGCAACGATGGTCGCCAGTTCGTCATGCGCGCGGTCCTGGTAATGAGTGAGGCCGACGTAGCGCACCTTGCCCTGTGCCTTCAGTTCGCGTGCCAGCGCCAGCTGCACTTTCCAGTCGCGCAGGTTGTGCACGGCCAGCAGATCGATCTTGTCCGTGCGCAGTCGGCGCAGAGAGTCGGCGAACTGGGCTTCGCCAGCAGCGCGGTCGTCGGCGGCAAGTTTGGTGGCGAGGAAAATCTTGTCGCGGACACCGAGTTCTGCCATCAGGTCGCCGAGTACGTCTTCCGCATTGCTGTAATTGGGCGACGTGTCGATCACCGTGGCGCCGCCCGCCACGAAGCGTCGCAGCACTTCGCGCAGCGGCTCGCGGCCGGCGCTGTCGACCTCGAAGCTGCCGGAGGTACCCATGCCGATGACTGGAATGCGCTCGCCGCTGCTGGGGATAGCGCGCTTCGAAAGCGCCGGCATGGGAGCCTCGGCCCGGCTGGCCAATGGCACGAGAGAAGCAGAAGCGGCCGCCATTGCAGCGGTCGTGAGAAAGTCGCGACGGGTGATCATGTGGTGCCTCCCAACGGGTTTGCTGAGCGGCGATGTTGTCGCAGCGTGCGTGAAGGTTTTGTTCAACGGTGCGATCACGAAACTCGCCGGGAAGCATTGCCCGACATGAGCAAGCTTCGTATGACGAGATGCCAGGGCGTGCTGGCAAAATGCGATTGATCGGTGGTTGATCAGACCATCCCTGGTGTGGTCAGGGGTTAATGGATCAACGGTCCATGGAGTCGACGGGGATGCTCGCGATGACGTGGTCATCAACTGCATCGATTCGCAGGTCGATGCCGTGGCGCTCGCATAGCCGCCGAACGATGGCCAGGCCCAGCCCGAAGCCCGCGCTCGCTTGGCCTTTGACGTGGGGTTCAAAGGCGTCGTCGAGAATGGCGCTGCCCGGGTTGGAAATGCGCAGTCGCCCGGCGTCGATTTCCATGCGCACTTCGCCGGCGTCGGTATGCGCGAATGCGTTTCCCACCAGGTTCGACAGCAGGACGTGCAGGACCGGCGCGGCAACGGCAACGGTCGCTTCCGCTGGCACGCGCAGCACCACGTCGACCGGCTTGCCATCCAGCCATGACGCTTGCTCGACGATCACGCGCTCCAGTGTTGCCAGTAGTGCCGCCTCTTGGGCAGTGTCCTGCGGTTGCAGCTCGCGCGAGAGCGAAAGCAGGGTGGCAACGGTCTGCTCAAGTTGGTGCGCCGACTGCCGGGCATGTTCCAGTTGCTGCCGGCCGGCGTCGCTTAGTCCGGGTTCCGCAGCCAACTGCTCGCAGGCACCGCGGATCACCGCCAGAGGCGTGCGTAGTTCATGGCTGGCATCGCGGGTGAACTCGCGCTCGCGATCGGTGAAGGTATGGATGCGGTCGATGAGCTGCTCCAACGCGCCTGCCAGCAGGCCGGTCTCGTCGTTGGGAAAGTGATCCGCGAACGCGGCAGGAAACCGTGCCGGATGCGTGTCGTCGACCAGCGCCGCCAGCCGCGAAAGCGGCGCGGTGGTTCGCCTTGCCAGCCAAAAGCCCAGCAACAGTGCGAGCACGATCATCGCCAGGCCTGACCATGCCAGCACCTGCAGCAACAGGCCACGCATCGGCCTGACCACGAGTTGTTGGCTGACTTCGGCAACCAGCCAAGCGCGCGAGCTGGAGCGCTCGGGGACCAACGCCCGCACGTGGTAATGGCGATTCCCGTATCCAGGGAATTCCTTTCGCTTTGGTTCTGCGCGCAGGGTCGCCGCGATGTCGTCCGGCAGAGCCGAGGCATCCTCGACGACCGCCACGAATGGTTCGCGCGGTTGAGCCCAATCGCCGGTGCTGGCGTGGTGGCGCAACTGCGCAGCGGCTTCACGCTGCAGCATCGTGTTGAAGAACTGGTCCTCCACCGCATAGGAAAACACCGCCACGTACAGACCGAATACAGCGGCCACCAGGATCGCGAATCCAGCGAACGCCAGCATCAGGCGGTTGCGCAGGCGACGCCTGGGGCGGCTCACAGGTCTGCATCCAGCCGGAAACCCACGCCGTGCACGGTCTTCAGCATGGGCAGGTCGGAAGGCTTGTCGAGCTCCTGGCGCAGCAGGTACATGTGAGAACGCAGTGGGTCAGACGCGGGTGCCTCGTCTCCCCACAAACGCTGGATCAGCTCGCTGCGGGTCAGCGTGCGTGGCCAGACCTCGGCCAAGGCGAGCAGGATGCGCTGGCTGGTCTGATGCAGTTGCAGCACGCGGTCGTCGCGGCGCACTTCGCCAGTGCGTCGGTCGATGTGCAGCGGGCCGATCCGGATCACGTGTTTCTCGCCGACCCGGTGGCGCTGTGCCAGCGCGATGCAGCGCGCGACAAGTTCCTCGCCCGCAAACGGTTTTACCAGATAGTCGTCGGCGCCGGAGTTGAATCCCTTCAACTTGTCGTCCAGCGTGTCGCGCGCGGTAAGCATCAGCACCGGAATGTGCCGATCGGCTTCGGCGCGCAACCGCTCGCAGACCTGCAATCCGTCGAGACCCGGCAGGTTCAGGTCGAGGACGACCACATCGGGCGGCTGCGCCAGAGCGAGTTTCAGCCCGGTGCGGCCATCGGCGGCGAAGTCCGCTTGGTGGCCCCGGGCCTCCAGCGTCATCGCCATCTGCGTGCGCAGGGCATGGTTGTCTTCGATCACCAGAATGCGCAGCCGGTCTGCCTTCATCGTCAGTCGCCGAGTTGTTCCAGCAGGGCCTTGGCTTCGGGCATGTCGGGCGTCTTTGCCAGCAGGGACTGCAGCATATCGCGCGCCTTGGCAGTATCGCCGAGGCGAGAGTGGCCCTCGGCGATGCCGACCGCAAGCTGTGGCTGGTCCATGTGCGGCGCGGCGAGCTCCATGACGGCGACGGCGTCGTGGATTGCCGCTGGCGCAGTTGCGGCCTTGAGCTGGTAGTAGCCGAGCATCCCGATCAGGTCGATGTGATAGCGCTCCTTGTTGGCGTTGAGTTCCGCAGTGGCGGCTACGGCATCACCGGCGAGAAACTGCGTCACCAGTTCCATCGTGATTTCGTCGCGCCATAGCTCGCGGGTCACCGGCGTGTGTCCCAGTGCGCTGACGATGGCTTCCGCGACGGCGGTCGTGGAGTAGGGGTTCTGGCCGGTGATCAAACGACCGTCGACGACCAGCTTCGGCATCATCAGCGCTGCTTCCTGCCAGCGTGCGCCGCGCTTGCGCATGGCGTCTTCGAGCAGCCACGGGAATTCCTTTGCCCATTTCTTGCCGAAGACCGCTTCTTCCTCATTGCTGAAGCCGGTCAGGGATTTGCCGGCGACCAGCAGCGAGCCGTCGTTTAGACGTACGTCGGTCAGTGCGGCGGGACCGTGACAGACGGCAGCGACGATGCCGCCGTTGTCGTAGACATTCGACAGCAGCTGACGCAGGGCCAGGTCCTTCGGCAAGTCGAACATCGCGCCCTTGCCGCCGACCACATACACGGCGGCGTAGTCCTCCGCGCGCAGGTCGCGCGTTGCGCGGGTTTTCCCGAGTGCACGCATCGCTCCAGCGTCCGCAAGGAGACGGGCATTGAACGGCTCTTCCGCGTTGTAGCGATCGGCTTCCACCGCGCCGCCCTGCGGGCTGGCGATCTCCACGTCAATCCCGTTGTCGCGGAAGATCAGCCAGGCCTGCGACAGTTCGTCGAACTCGTAGCCGGGGCGCGTCTTGCCCTGGTCGCGGCCCTCGCCGCTGACGACAATCAATACGGTGTCACGGTCCGCCGCCGTGGCAGGAGATACAACGGCGGCGAACGCCAGGCAAAACATTGTGCAGAGTGTGTGGAACTTGAGATTACGCATGGCACTACCTCGGTGTGGAGTAGTGGCCAGCTTGGCGCTGGTCTGTGAATCAGATTTCAAACGGCGTCACGCGCCGCTATCGCGCTACCCATCGATGGAAATAGAATCGACGCATGGGTATAGAACTCTGGGTGACCCTTTCGGTGCTGGTCGGTGCCGTGATCCTTTTCGTCACCGAGAAGCTTCCGGTCGACGTGGTGGCGCTGTTGGTGCTGTCCAGCCTGCTGGTGTTCGGCGTGCTGACGCCGACCCAGGCGCTATCGGGTTTCAGCAGCCCGGCCACGCTGACCGTGGCGGCAATGTTCGTGCTCAGCGCCGGCCTGCAAGCCAGCGGCGCGCTGCGTGGGCTGGGCAACGCGCTGGCGCGGATCCACCGGGGCTGGCTGTTTGGCCTGGTGATGATGGGGTTGGTGGCGCTGGTGTCGGCTTTCATCAACAACACCGCGGCCGTCGCGGTGCTGCTGCCGATCGTGATCGCCGCCACGGTGCAAAACGGCAAGCCGCCGTCGAAGTTCCTCATTCCTCTTTCGTACGCTGCGCAGTTCGGCGGCGTGTGCACGCTGGTCGGCACCTCGACCAACCTGCTGGTGGATTCGCTGGCACGCCAGTCGGGACACGCCGGGTTCGAGCTGTTCGAGTTCACCCAGCTCGGCGTGATCTTCGTCGTCGTCGGCATCTCCTACCTGATGCTGGTGGGACGGTTCCTGCTGCCGGACCTTGGTATTCCCGAGCAGGACGACGGCGATCGTCGCGGCCGATTCCTGGTCGAACTGCACGTGCCGGAGAAGTCGCCGGCGACCGGTCAACGCGCCGCCGAAGTGCTGCGCGACGAGACCGAAGACGTCACCCTGCTGGAGATCTTCCGCGACGGCCTCGCCGTGTTGTCGCCCTGGGACGAAACCGTGCAGGCCGGCGACCGCCTGCTGCTGCGCGGCGATTTCCACGAGATCGAACGCGTCCGCCGGGAGTTGAAGCTGACCTTCGATCCCGTGGCCCGCGACCTCGCCGGTGATCCTGCCGCTGACCGCGTGCATGTCGAGGCGTTGGTGGCGCCGGGCTCGCGCCTGGTTGCGCAGACCATCGCCGGCGTGCGCTTCGGCCACACCTACCGTTGCCGCGTCCATGGCCTCAGCCGGCACCGTCTGTTCTCGAAGCAGCCGCTGGACCAGATTCCACTGGCGGTCGGCGACGTGTTGCTGCTCGACGCTGCCGAGCGAACGGTGTCCGCGCTGCGTGCGGACCCGGCGTTGGTGGTACTCGGCCAGCGCCTGCAGCCGCGTGTCGACATCCGCCGCGCGGTGGTGTCGGCGCTGATCCTGGCCAGCGTCATCACGGTCGCCGGCATGGGATGGTTGCCGATCGTCGCTTCGGCGCTGCTCGGCTGCGCGGCACTGGTGGTGTTGCGCTGCCTGACGTCGGAAGAAGCCTACGCCGCGATCGACTGGCGCGTGATCGTGTTGTTGGCTGGCATGATTCCGCTGGGCATCGCACTGCAGGCATCCGGCGGCGCCGACTGGGTAGCCGAGCGTACCGTCGGCTTGATGGGTGGCTATGGGCCACTGGCAACGCTGGCGGTGCTTTACCTGCTGACGGCGGTGATGACCGAGGTGATGAGCAACAACGCGGCCGCTGTACTGGTGGTGCCGATCGCACTTGCCACGGCGGATGCGATGGGCGTGGATGCAAAACCATTTCTGGTCGCCGTCGCGTTTGCCGCCTCGACCAGCTTTGCCACGCCCGTGGGCTACCAGACCAACACGATGGTCTACAGTGCAGGAGGCTACCGCTTTGCCGATTTCCTGAAGATTGGCGTGCCGCTTAACCTCATCTTCTGGGCAATGGCGGTGGCACTGATTCCGCGCTACTTTCCTTTCTGATCCCACGTTCAACGCTGCGCAACTCCAACTTGGCGTTGCGCGAGCGCCGTGGATGCGTTGACACCAGCCTGTCATCGCAACGACGATCCCTCGCTGCGCATCCACCGGACACGAACGTATGGCATGGCAAGCTTGGGCCACTGTTGTGATCATCCTTGGCGCGATGGCAGTGTTCGCCAGCGAGAAGATGCGCATCGACGTGGTGGCGCTGGTGGTGCTCGGCCTGCTGCTGATCCTGGGTATCGTCGACATTCGCGAGGCGCTGAGCGGCTTCAGCAACGAGGCCACGGTGACGGTAGCGGCGATGTTCGCGCTGAGTTTGGGCATCGAGCGGTCCGGCGCGCTGGAACCATTGGGCGATGCTCTGGCGAAGATCAAAAGACCCTGGCTGCTGACCCTGGCGCTGATGGTGACCATCGCGCCGATGGGCGCATTCGTGAAAAACATCGCTCTCGTCGCCACCTTCCTGCCGCTCGCTCTGCGCGTGTGCGCGCGCTCGGGCACGTCGCCGGCGCGCGTGCTGATGCCGATGGCCTACGCCGCGCAGATGGGCGGCGTCTGCACGCTGATCGGCACTTCGTCCAACCTGCTTACCGACACTTTGGCGCAGGAACAGGGGCTGGCCCCGATCGGCGTGTTCGAGTTCACCAAGCTCGGCGCGATTCTGGCCGTCGTCGGCATTACCTATCTGATGGTAGTCGGCCGGTGGCTGCTACCAAAGCAGGTCGATGCCGAGATGCCGGTCGAGCAGGACATTGGCAAGTACGTGGCCGAGCTGCGCGTCAATGCGGATTCCAGCGTGTTGGACAAGACCATCACAGACATCGGCCTGGGCGACAAATTCGGCGTGTATCCATTGGAACTGCTGCGCGGTGACGAGCAGCACTTGTCGCCACGCTCACAGCAGTTGGCCGAAGGCGACGTGCTGCTGGTGCGCGGCGACTGGGAAAAAATCGAGGACTTCCGCAAGGCGACCAAGCTTGAACACGCGCCGGAGCATCGGTATGAGCAGGATGGCAACGACCCGCGTGTGCTTGTCGAACTGATGGTGGCACCGGCCAGTCTGATCGAAGGCCGCATGCTGTCCGAACTGGACCTGCACTGGCGCTACGACGCCAACGTGCTGGCCATCCATCGTCGTGGCCACATCCTGCGCAAGTCGCTCAAATCAGTGGAGCTGGCGCTGGGCGATGTTCTACTGCTGCTGGTTGACGAGGACGCGGTGTCGCGGTTGCGCAGCGACGACCGCTTCATCGTGCTCAGCGAGCGCGAGGAAAAACGAAAGACGCCACTCAAGGCCGTCATGGCGATTGCGATCATGGCGGGCGTGGTGATCGTGTCCGGCATGCACTGGTTGCCGATTCCGGCGGCGGCGATCATCGGCGCAATCGCCATGGCCTTCGCGGGCTGTTACGGCCGCAAGGACGTTTACCAGGGCATCGACTGGAAGATCATCATCCTGCTTGGCGCGATCCTGCCGCTGGGCATTGCCATCGAGAAGACCGGTCTGTCCGGCGCGGTGGTGTCGGCCAGCATGGGTGTGATCGGCGACCATGGCCCGCTGGTTGCATTGCTGGTGGTGTACCTGATCACCGCAGTACTCACCGAATTGATGGGGCACAACCCGTCGGTGGTGCTGATGGTCGGCATTGCGGTGTCGGTGGCGCATTCGGTTGGTGCCGATCCGCGACCGTTCGTGGTCGCCGTCGCGTTCGCTGCGGCAACCTCGTTCGCCACGCCGGTCGGCTATCCCACCAACACGATGGTCTATTACGCGGGCGGCTACCGTTTCGTGGACTTCATGAAAGTAGGCATTCCGATGATCGCGTTGTTCTGTTTGATCTCGATGTACCTGATCCCGGAATTCTGGCCGTTCCATCCGTAAGCGCATCGGGGCAGAGCGCGGACCTTTCCGCGCATCGCGCGCATTGCTCGCGAATCTCGTTCCCATCGAGCACCGTGAAATCAAATTTCTCGGCGCGTGAGTGTCAACAAGATGATCAAAGGCGGCGATTGGCCACTTCAGCCGCATCCGTCGAGCACTGCCTTGGCAACTGCGGCGGGTCGACTACAACTGCGAATCGAGCGTCGTCGCGGCAGCATCAAGCGTGCGTTGCCACCACGTTCGGTTCTGCCACTCCTTGAGCGTTACCCGCGTCGAGTGCTTGAGGTCGTTCTCGAAAACGGCGACCTGGGCACGAGCGAACGACGCGTCGTGGATGTTCATGTTGGCCTCGTCGTTGATGCTGAAGGAGCGCGAATCGAAATTGGTCGAGCCCACAGAGGTCCACAGCGCATCGACCACCATCACCTTGCAGTGGAACATCGTCGGTTGGTACTGGTACAACTCGGCGCCTTCCCTCAGCAAGGCGCCCCATTTGGCACGCGAAGCGTGCGTCACGACGGCTTCGTCCATGTGCGGCCCCGGCATGATGATGCGAATTCGAACACCGCGTTTGAGCGCCGCGACCATGGTCGCCAGTGCGACTTCGTCCGGCAGGAAGTAGGCCGCCGACAGGTCGATCGACGTCTCCGCCGAGGTGATCGGGATCAGGTACATGAGCTGCATGCTTTTGGAGCCACCGGCCGGCGCGCTGCTAAAAATCTGCACCCGCTGGTCACCGATCGGTTCAAGCCGTGGCAGGTAGTCGATGCCATACAGCACCTCACCGGTCGTCTGCAACCAGTTGTCAATGAAGGCCGACTGGATCTGTGTGACCACAGGCCCCTCGACCCTGAAATGCGTGTCGCGCCAGTGGTCCGGGTCCTGTGCGTCGCCGCTCCACTTGTCGGCCAGGCCCGCACCGCCAATGAAGCCGACCCTGCCGTCAACCACGAGCAGGCGTTTGTGCGTGCGGTGGTTCATCTGATGCAGCGAGTACCAGCGGGGCGGGTTGTAGCGGCGAATCTCGATGCTGCTGGCGCGCATCTCGTCGATCAGGTCTTCGTCGAGGTTGCTGCCAAACCAATCGAGCAGCACCTTCACCTTCACGCCCTGCTTGGCGCGCTCGCTCAGTGCATGGGTGAACTCCCGGCCCACCGTGCCCGACCAGTAGATGTAGGTTTCGAGCGTGATCGTCTTCTCGGCCGAACGAATCGCATCGAGCATCGCCGGAAAAATCTCGTTTCCGTTCACGAGTGCATTGACGCGATTGCCGTCAACCACTTCCGACGTCAGCACCGCATCCATGATCCGCTCAAACTCCGGAGATGCGACGGAGTACTGTCGCTGCAGACGACTGTCGATGCTCTTGTTGCCCAAGCTCAGATTCAGAATCGCCAGCGCCACCAAAAGCGACGCGAGCGCGCTGACTGCAACCACCGTGATCAGTTTCCAGGTTCGCATTGCACTCCTTCAGAGCGATTGGACCGACATGCTGGGTAACCGGGTTCCGCAGCCTAACGCACACTGACTTCGCAGAGCGCGCTCTATTTCGCCAGGCTATTCAGGAAGAACGCCAGCACGACACCGATGGCCGCGGCCACGCCAGCGACGACATCGTCTTCTTTGAAGGCCAGCGGGAACACCTCTGTTGCCAGCGACGCCACAACTGCGCCACCGGCAAAGCAGCGAATGTACGAGAGTACGTCGGGATGCACGTCCTCCAGCAACAGGTTCCCCATGATCGCTGCCGCTGAAAGCAGAGCGGCCGTTGCCGCCCACAGCAGCATGACCTGCGCCTTTGACGATTTGTTGGACATCATCTTGCGCGCACTGCCGGCCGCTTCCGGCAAGTTGGATAGGAAAATCGACCCCGACAATGCGGCTACCGACAGCGGCGAGGCACCGATCAGCGCAACGCCGAGCGCCAGATTCTCGGGAATGCCGTCGATGGTGAGCGCCGCAAGCAGGCCACCACCGCTGTCGCCGCCCCACTTTTTCTTCACCAGATAGTCAAGCAGGGAAAACACCGCTGCACCGACCAACACCGCCGTCAGCGCAAGTGTCAGCGATGCCTTCCGCGTGGCCGGTTCGATCAGTTCCAGCACGGTCGATACCATCAGCGAACCCCCGGCCATTGCAACCAGAAATCCCTCCACCCGCTTGGGCAGACTCCAGAATATGCCCCACGCCGCACCCAGCAACAAAGCACCCGAGACGACGAAAATTACGAGAAAGGTCATATCGCTTCTATTGCGTCATGGCAGAAATGGATCAGGGAAACGTGCGGCAGGTGTACGATTTTTCGTGCGTCCCGATGCAGGAAACCCTTACAAACAGTGGGGGCTGTACTGAACAACCTTGCCGCCCTGTCGTACAGCGAGATCGATCATGCTACGCGAGCCACCTCTCGACCTGACCATTGTTGCCCGCCATATCGGTCCAGCTCGGCAATGAGCGACATCCCCGGTGGGTCGCGTTCAAGTTTCAATGCGCCTGCTCATGAAGTGTTACCCGCGCGTCTGCAATTATCACTGCCCTGGGCGTCATCTCAAGCGCTCGTATTTTCCGCAATGGTTCGGCCACGACAGTGCAGTGGTTACCGCTACTGGGAGAGGAAAGAAATGAACATGATCTGGATCAGTCGGTTGGCAGTGGTCGCTCTTCTGGGCGGCGCAGCCGGGGTGGGTGCAGCGCAGGATACGCTTCCCGATGAAGTCACTCAGGGCAAGACAGTGACCGTTGCCAAGATCCGCGCAAATAGCGAAAAGGTCTTCGATGCCATTGCTGGCGCCGGTCAAAGCTCGATCACGCGGAGCGCCTTCGTTTCAAACGTCCTTCAGCAGAAGATTGCGACAGGTTCGCCTGACCACGACCTGCTTTCGCGTCTGTTTCCTTTGTTGGACGCCAACGGTGATGGGGTCCTCACACGGAGCGAATTCGGTCGACGCATTGATAGCGAAATTGGGTTCGCTGATGAAAACGGCGACGGAACCATCAGCCTGACCGAGCTCGCCAATGCCAAGCGCAACATGGGTGTCTTTGACGCGCTCGGCATGGCGTTCTAGGAAGTCGCTGGAACGAAGTCGGACCGAGCACACGTTCCTCCATCATCGCCCCTGTCATGCGCGACGCTCGCGTCCCCTCTTGAGGGACACCATGTGCTTCCTTGCCACCGCCTGGTCGAGCGCAGGGCAAACATGGCAATCGGGTTGGTCAGCGCACTGTTGATGTACCTGATCCCGGAATTCTGGCCGTTCCATCCGTAGGGAAAACCGGAGTTTGGGGCTCGGGTTTCGATATGCTCCACGGCACGGCCATCGTGCCGGTTTTCGGGGTACGCCTGCCAATGGATGCGCACACGCCCACCGTTTCGCTGCGTCAGGCTACGGCCGTTTGGGCGAAGATTGGGCTGATGAGTTTTGGCGGACCGGCTGGCCAGATCGCTTTGATGCACCGAGAACTGGTGGAGCGTCGCAAGTGGATCAGCGACGCCCGCTTCCTGCATGCCTTGAACTACTGCATGTTGCTGCCGGGCCCAGAGGCGGCGCAGCTGGCGATCTACATAGGCTGGCTGCTGCACAAGACGGTTGGCGGGTTGATCGCCGGGCTGCTCTTCGTGCTGCCCGGTTTCGTCGCGATCCTGGCACTGAGTTTTGTCTACGTGTGGTATGGCGACGTGCCGTTGGTCGGCGCGGTGTTCTTCGGGCTCAAGGCCGCGGTCCTGGCCGTTGTACTGGAGGCGGTGTTGCGGATCGGCCGCAGGGCATTGAAGAACCGGCTGATGCTCGCGATCGCGTTTCTGGCCTTCGTCGCCATCTACTTCTTCAAGGTTCCGTTTCCGCTCATCGTACTCGGCGCGGGGCTTGCTGGATTGCTTGGACGCAGGCTGATTCCTGGCAGCTTCAGCGGTCCTGCATCCATCGCTGGTGACATGGCATCGGACTACCTGATCGACCGGCAATTGGCGCAGGGGCGGTTGTTGCACACGCGGCCGTCAGTGCGACGCGCGCTGGGCGTGACGGTGACCTGGCTGGCCATCTGGTGGTTGCCTGTTGCCGCCGTGATTCGCATATTCGGCATCGACAGCGTTCTTGCGCGCGAGGGCATCTTTTTCAGCAAGGCGGCGACGGTGACGTTCGGCGGGGCGTACGCCGTGCTGGCGTACGTCGCACAGCGCGCGGTCGACGGATTCGGCTGGGTCACGCCGGGGCAAATGCTGGATGGACTGGCGTTGGCCGAGACCACGCCAGGTCCTTTGATCATGGTGGTGCAGTTCGTGGCATTCCTTGGCGCCTTCAATCACCAGGCCGGGCTTGCACCGTGGGCGGCGGGTGTCGCCGGTTCGGTGCTGGTGACCTGGGTGACCTTCGCGCCGTGCTTTCTCTGGATATTTCTGGGCGCGCCCTACATCGAAGCTTTGCGTAGCAATCGGGCGCTGCATGCGGCCTTGTCAGCGGTCACGGCAGCCGTGGTCGGTGTAATCCTGAACCTGTCGGTGTGGTTTGCGCTGCATACGCTTTTCAACCAAGTCGACCAGCATCGCTACGGGCCGCTGGTCGTCGACGTCCCGATCTGGTCGTCACTAGATTGGGCGGCGCTCGCGCTCGCGATTGCTGCATTGCTCGCAATGCTGCGTTTCAGGATCGGCATGGGCTGGACCTTGCTCGGTAGCGCACTCCTCGGAGTCTTGTGGACGTTCGTGTTCGGGGGATGAATGACAGCGGCGGAAACGCGGTCTGATCGTAATTACCGCCATCATCTTCCGTGTCGTGGACGAGGCTCGTTCACTCGGTTGGCGGTATCCAGCGCAATGCGATTGCGGAGCCATTCCGCGAACTCGGCTTCGACCAGCTGGATGGCGATGGCGGGCGCGCGTCCGAACCAGACGATCACGAACGCTGAGTATTGCGACAATCTGCGCATCACGTTGCGATCCTTGCGGATGAACTCCCCGGCCACATCCATCTGCTCGGCGAAGGCAGGATCCTAGGCAGTCAGCTTGACGCCGTCCGACGTCTCCAGACGACAACTCGTCGCCCTTTCTTAGACGCAGCCGCACCAAGAGTTCGCGGGCGAAGGGTGGATCGGCGCTCGCAAGCCTCGGCGAGAGCGACTACGGTAGGGTTCAACCATGCCCGCCGAGCGCATGTCCTCGGCGACACAGGAGTTGCCATGAACACCCAGAAACTTCAGTTCCCTGGCCACACCGGCGAAATGCTCGCCGCACGGCTGGACATGCCGGATGGCACGCCGCACGCCTATGCGCTGTTCGCGCATTGCTTCACCTGCAGCAAGGACATCTTCGCCGCGTCGCGGATCAGCGCGTCGCTGGTGGAACGAGGCTTTGCGGTGTTGCGCTTCGACTTCACCGGGCTTGGCATGAGCGAGGGCGAATTTGCCAACACGAACTTCAGCTCCAACGTGACCGATCTGGTCAAGGCCGCCGATTTCCTTCGCGCGACTCACGCCGCGCCGACATTGCTGATCGGACACAGCCTGGGCGGCGCTGCGGTGCTGGCAGCGGCTTCGGAAATCGAAGAGGTACTCGCGGTTGCCACCATCGGCGCGCCAGCGGAACCGGCGCACGTGCAGAATCAACTCGGCGACAAGGTGGAGCTGATCCGCGAACACGGCGAACTCGAGGTGCAACTCGGCGGGCGTCCTTTCCGCATACAGAAGCAATTCCTCGACGACCTGGATTCCAACACGATCCGCGATCGCGTTCAGAACCTCGGCAGGGCCCTGCTGGTGATGCATTCGCGTGTCGACGATACCGTCGGCATCGACAACGCCCGCCAGATCTTCCTGGCAGCCCGCCACCCCAAGAGCTTCATCTCCCTCGACGATGCCGACCACCTGCTGCGCAAACGACGCGACGCCGAGTACGCCGCATCGGTGCTGGCGGCTTGGGCCAGCCGATACCTGCCCGAAGCCGTGTCGCCAGTCGCGTTGGCAGAGGGCAACGCACTCGAGGAAGGCCAGGTCGAAGTATCCGAAACCGGCACGGGAACCTTCGCCAACCAGGTGCGGGCGGGTCGGCATCGTCTGCCGACCGACGAACCCGAGCGTATGGGCGGTACCGACACCGGCCCGACGCCCTACGACTATTTGCTGGCAAGTCTCGGTGCCTGCACGTCGATGACGCTGCGCATGTACGCGCAGCGCAAGAAGCTGGCGCTGGAAAAGGTGTCGGTGCGACTCAGCCACAAGCGCGTGCACGCCACTGACTGCGGCGATTGCGAGAGCGAGGAAGGGCAGATTGCGGAGATCGAACGTGTGATTGACCTGCAAGGCGAACTTTCCGCCGATGAGCGCGCCAGCTTGCTGGCCATCGCCGACAAGTGCCCGGTACACCGCACACTGGAACACGAAATCAAGGTACGCAGCCGCCTGGCAACAGGCTAGACCTCAGGGGTCGGAATGGACGTTGGTTGGGCGAGACTCGCGATCGGCCTGACCGGCTTGCGAGGGACTCCTGCAGAACTCAACACGGACCCGCTGTCGGACCGTCAATGAAGAGGCGCTCCGCTTTCGACAGGCGTGGTGACGCTCTCCGCCGTGAGGTCGAGGACGCTGGAGTGACCGCTCGCCACATTGATCCGCACCAGCTTGCGGTTTTCATCACTGCCGTTTTCTTTGCGGCCATCCGATGACGGCGGCTCGCTGCCCCACAGCAAGATATCGCTTTCGCCACGCATCACCGTTCCGAGAGTCGCCATCGGCAGCGGAAGCTGCCAGACGGGTTTACCGAGCGGGCCCGATATGCGCGACAGCTGCAATCGACCTGCCGGCCCGAGCTTGTCGAGATGCAGCACCAGCACGCTGTCGGGATCGCGGTACCAAAGCGGCACCTTTGCCGATCCGTTCTCGCGCAACAAACCGGCGCGCAGGAACGGCGGCGATTCCGGCAGGGCTTCGTAGCGGCTGAACTCCTCGCGGGTTCCCCAGTTGTTGGGCAACTCCTTTGGCCAGTCCTGCGGCGCAGCTGAAACCATGGTCACTTGTGCCTTCCACAGACGGTAAGGCTGGGGCAGGGGATCGTTCAGCGGTTTGGGAACGTGGTTCTCGTTGAGAAATTGTTGCATTGCTCCGGGCCGCTCATTGGCATCGCGTCCGGGAACCACGGCGGGATGGCTCAGCTCGTTGGCTTCCGCATCGGTCAGCACACCAAGCCAGGCAGTCCCGACATTCAGCGCGCGCATCTGGAAACGGCCGGTTGCCGAGTGCCGGAAATCGGCTGCTCCCACGATGCCGGACGGATCGCCGGCCGGCGTGTCGCGCGGTGCGGCAGAAAGATCCCGTGCGTCGATGCGCCATTGGCTTGCATCATCGAGGGTCAGCTGCAACCCGTTTTTGCCGAAGGCGACGTAGCCCGGTCCAGTGACAAGCTTGCCAGCGAGGGCTGGATTGCGTTGTTCGATGAGCGTTACATCGGCAACAGCGTGGCCATCAGCCAGGGATACACCGAGTGGCCCCTCCACGTTGAGCCACAGCGTGCCGCCATCGGCACCGAGAATCGCGAACCCCGGCAGGATTCGTCCCTCGCGCTCGTCGTCCTGGAACGTCCGCAGGCGCCTGCGCCACGCAACGGTGGCAGTCTCCGTATCGATGGCCCACAGGTCGATGTGGAGGTAATCGTTGCGTACCTCGCTGACGCTGCGCCCACTGCGAAATGACACCGCCTGCGATTGCGTACTGATGAAGTAAACGCGATCAACCCCGCCGTGGGTTGTGCGCAGCGGTGCAGCCTGGAACAGTGCCGGCTGCAATCCGCGACTTCCGATCGAACCGAGCGAGGAAGAAAGCGGATTGCTGATGTTGCCCGCCAGCAACAGCCAGGTCACCCCTATCGCCAACACCAGCACGACCACGACCACGGCAAGGATCCAGCCGCCGTCCGGACGTCGCCGTCGGCCGCCGTGTGGACTGGAATGGGAATTCATTGCCATGACCGTGATAACGGGATACGGCAATGCGAGGGGCCAATGAATGTTTGATTTCCCGTGGCCACTCGCAAGTGGCACACGGGTTTGCCTTCACCGCCATTGAATCGACGGAACTCGCCAACCCGAAGCCGCGCATCGCTGCGCCGGCAATCAGGCAGTGCGCCCGACCTTGTCATATACCAGCCCCATCACCGCGCCGAAGATGATGTGCAGCACCAAGGTCATCACCGGCGCCATCACGCCAAGCTGCATGCCGAAGAAACCGGCACCCGCCATTGGCATTACTGCCACCATCATCAGCAGCCAAGCGCCGACGCCGACCAGCATGCCCTTGACGACCGCCCCGCCGCCCGGAATAACCCCGTAGCCCAGCGCGAACAGCGCGCCCCAGATTCCACCGATCATGAAATGCACGACCCACGCGATGACGGCGGAGACACCCATCATCCCGGCGAGCATCGCGATGACATCCAGTTGCGGCAACACCCCCATTGCGGCTTTCATCAGCATCAGTGCCGACATCACCGCGGTGGCAACAAGCCCGCCAACGATACCTCTTCCGACATTACCCATGATTACTCTCCTGGCTGGACGAGAACATACCCGTCAATGTTGAATAACAAAGTACGCGACACGGATAGTAGCGGATGTCGAACGCAGTGCTTCATCGTTGGCTGTGTACGAAGTCGCCGGTGGGCTGATCCTGCGGGTGTGGTATTACCCCGCGGAAGCTCGACGACGACGCCTGAGTAATCGAGAACCTGCGGCACGGCCGGGAATCGTTTTCGGCAGTCCGGCAGTCGCTGCACGTAGTCTTTCTTGATGCGCGCGAAGCTTTCCCGGAATGGCTCCGGCTTCGCGCCATCAAGTTCGCGAGGCGAGTCAGGTACCTGCCCGGATTGCAGGCTTGCTCTGGGGTCGCCAGGCACGGCGTCTGGTCGTCCACCGTGGGGCGCGTGCGATCAACAACGCGCACCCAGAATTTTCTCTACACCGTTCAGTAAAACGATTAACATTGGCCGGTCGGGAGGCGGATTTCTTGCGGGTCGTTCAGATTTGCGACGCTTGGCCGATCATAAAAGGGGGGCTCCATGAACACCAATGCCTGCGCGATTCGACGCGCGCTTCCAGCTTTCGCGTGCGTGACTGTCGCAATGTCACTCGCTGCCTGCGCGACTCAGTCGTCGATGCAACGTTCTCAATCGCTGGAGTTCTCCCAGCGCAGCGATACGCAATGGGAAGCAAAGCCAGCGCGTGAAGCGCTAAGCGCTCGCTGGGAATTCTTCTGGAAGCAGCGCGCCTATCCGTTCAACGCCATCCCTGCCGGCGCGCGGCTCGCGGCGATGAAGCAAAGTGAAGCCGGCCCGAAGAACATTTCTGCGGTGTTCACCGAAGTGGGACCCAAGGGTTTCACTTCGACGATCGAACCGACATGGGGCCAGATGGGCGGACGCGCTCGCTCGCTGCTGGTCGATCCGACCAATTCCAGCACCCTGTATCTCGGCACGGCAACGGGCGGCATCTGGAAGTCAACCAACGGTGGGACTTCGTGGAGCGCGCTAACGGACAAGCTCGATTCGTTGTCGATCGGCTCCCTCGAGTGGGTTAGTTCGGATGCAACCAACAACACGTTTCTGGTGGGTACCGGGGAAGGGCCGAACGGCTTTTACTACAGCGCCGGAATTTTTCGCACGACCGATGCGGGCGCCACCTTCAGCAAGCTCGCCGGGTCGTCCATCTTCGAGCGTGCGGCCATCCCTGCCGTTCTTGTCGATCCAGCCAATGCGTCGAACATCGTTGTTTGCGTGACGGCTGGACAGCACACGCCAGGCGGCGGAATTGCGGCACCTGCCTCGGGCCTCTACCGCTCGACGGATGCGGGAGCGACTTTCACCCAGGTGAAAAACGGGTTCTGTGAATCGTTGCGTGCGACCCCGGGGGACTTTGCCGTGCAGTACGCGTCGCTCACGGGGATCGGCGGCAACGCCGATGGCCTGTATAAGTCGACCGATGGCGGCGCGACGTTTCCGGCCAAGCTGACGATGCCGGCTGACCCCAACGACTTCAAACGCCTCAATGTAGGAATCGGCGCGGGCAGTGCTGCGAATCGAAACATCATCTATGCAGGCGGCAAGAATGGAGCCGACGCGACCGTGCTCTACAAGTCCACGGACGCTGGTGCGACCTTCACCACGCTTGTGCTCGATTATTGCGCCGCCCAGTGCTTCTACGACAACTACATCGAAGTCTCACCGGTGAATCCGAACGTTGTTTACTTCGGTGGCGTCGGACTGTTCCGTACGCTGGATGGCGGAGCGACGTTCGACCAGCCCGGAACCGCCAGCGGCGGCGGTTCCATCCACGTCGACCATCACCTGGGCATGTTCGATCCCACTGATGCGACCGGCAAGGTGATGTTTGACCTAAATGATGGCGGCATCTATCGCGCCAGCGCTGCCGACAGCGCTACGACTGCCGGCATCGGTTTCCTGCCGATCAGCAACAACGTCGGTTCGCTCCAGCACTTCGACATCGATCCGCATCCAACCAACCCCAACATCGTCTTCAGCGGTAATCAGGACAACGGTTCGTTGTTCCGTACCAGTAGCGACACCTGGGTGGAATACTGTGGTGGTGACGGCGGCTACGCGCTGATCGACAAGACCACGCCAGCGACCATGTATTGCTCGTTCAATTTCAGCAGCGGCGGTGGAACATTCAACATCAGGAAAACGGCTGATAGTGGCGCCGATGCATTTGCAACCAACGTGAGCATCGCGACCGGCACCGATACCGGCGAATTCATCTCGCCAATCATCATGGATCCGACCACATCGACGACGCTGTATGCGGGTACCTCGCGGGTCTACAAGACCGTCAATGGCGGCACATCATGGACGCCGGCATCGCTATCCGGCGGAACCGGAAATGTCACCGCACTGGCTGTTGCACCGACCACCCCCGGGCACGTCTGGGCCGGAACGGCAGAAGGTCGAATCGAGCGCAGCACCGATGGCGGTGCTACCTGGACGAACCGCACGACGGCTGCGCTACCCGGTCGCTTCATCACCTCGATCGCCGTTTCACCGACCGACCACGACGTTGTCTATGTGTCTTTCTCGGGCTTCAGCGCTGCTGCCCCGGCCGGCCACATTTTCAAGTCCATCGACGGTGGTGTGAGCTGGTCCAATTCGGGAACCACACGCGCGCCTGACGCACTGCCGGACATTCCGGTCAATTCGATCGCCATCAATCCGATGAATGCCAGCGTGGTGTACGCGGGTACTGACGTGGGCCTCTACACAAGCCTGGATGGCGGAGCGACGTGGGAGAAGTTCAGCAACTTCCCGAATGCCGGGGTGAGCCGCGTCAAGATCAGTGTCGGCGCGGGTATCCTCGCAGTCGGAACCAATGGTCGCGGCACCTGGACGACATCGCTGTCCGATCGCATTTTTTCCAGCGGTTTCGATTTCTAGGCACCGCAGATCGTGGGAAGTTGATTCCGAGTCTGGGATCCGAAGGCCGCCCCCGAGGGCGGCCTTCTTCGTTTCCGTTGGTGTTTCAGCGCGGGTGCGCCTGTTGCGGATCGCCGCGCAGCTTCACCGACCAACGCAGTTCGCCGTTGCTGGTTGCGTACGCCACCAGGTCACGCGATCGACTGCCACCGCGATCTGGCGGCGGACTTTTCTCGATCAGCATCACGACAGCATCAGCCGCAACATTTGCGCAGGCCTGTCCGGCACGGTACGGAACGGCTGCGATGCGGCGCAGTGTCCGCAGCGAGAACACCTGCCAATCGATGCTGTCTTGGCCGTCTGCCTTGTCGGCGCCATCATGAACGAACAGATAGCGTGCATCCGGCGTAGTTTGCAGTTCAAGGTTCAAGCCATGCGTCAGTTGGCGCGTCGCGTCGAGTTGGCCGGAGGGCAGGCGCCAACGACGTACTGACAATGTTTGTCCGTCCGGGCGCGCAGAACGATCAAAAGCCACCATGCCATCGCCGTCAATGACGGGTACGTCGTGCCATTCCGAGCAGTCCCAATACGTGGTCGTCTTCACGTGGCGCAACGCTACGGGGACGACAGTGGTCGCTTTCGATTGCGTCGCAACGGCCCTTGCCTGTCCATGCGGGTCGATCATGAAAGTCCCCGCCGCATCCTTGTTGAAATCGGCAAGAACCTGGCTGGTCGGACGAGCGCCTCCAGCGTAACGGCTGCTCGCTTTCCAATGCAGCGCCAGCGACGCCCCGGTTGTTTCAAGCGTTGCAGTGAATTGCTTCCCGACGGCTGGCTCAACGCTGACCCAGGCGGGAAACGTGATCGTCTTCGATGAACGCTGTTCCTGCCCGTCGGCTGCGGACAGCCGGACCAGTTGAAGGCAGTGCCGACAATCATCGACGGTTGCCGACGCGATGACAGCACCATCCAAAAATCCGAGTGCTTCGAGCTGTCGCTGGGAGCGCCAAAGAATCGTGCCATTGGCGAGGTTGATCGCGATCAGTCGACCATCCATGCCAGCAGTGAACGCGCTCGTCTGCGAAGGGTTGGCGGCAACGCCAGGCAGGAAGGCAGCGGAACTCGTGTCCGGTTCGGCGAGGCAGGCTGTCGCGGCGAACGCCGACAGGCCAATGAGCATGCCAGTTTTCAACCGACGATTCATTGCGTCGGAAACGCGTTCGGAAGGACACCAACTACCGTGTGGATACGGCAACGCGCCACCTTGTCCCGTTGTTCACGCGTCATTGCGACGTGGCGCTCGGGGCTGACCGGGTAGTGGGATTGACGCTTCGTCGTCCCCGTCTTCCGTAGCATGGCGATCATGTTGGAAGCCGGATACAACTCATTTTCCAGCGCTTCGATGTCGGCGGAGTGCACGCGATCGATGAACGCGGTGTCTTCGTCGTTGGCGGGATCGAAGTTGAAGCCGATGCGGCGTTCGACGAACGGGATGATGCATCCGCCAAACGTCAGGAAAATTTCGAACTCGAAATGTTCCAACAAGGATTCGACGACATCCTGCGCACGGATGCCTTCATTGGAATAGGCGGCGTGATCCACCTGCACATAGTCGTTCTGGACCGCGTCGAAATAGCGATCCACGCGTTGCGTCGTCGGCAGAGCTTCCCAGAATCGAGAGACCAGTGTTCCGACATCCGGCCACAGCAGGTGGCCGTTGCGCCCGATGACGTCCGAGCTAAGCAACACGCCGTCGTCTTCCAGCGCTGCATCGAGCGAGGCGGCGAACGCTTCCAGTTGTTCCACGTGATGGAAGAACTGGTTGACGATGATGACGTCGGCTTTGCCAAGGTCGCCGGGTCGATTGCAGTCCTGCACCACGAAGGACATGTGCTGCGCCAGCGCGCGTTCGCTCGCGTTGGCTTGCGCCATGGCGAGCAGCTTCGCGTTAAAGTCGATGCAGGTCAGATGGCAATCGATGCCCGATTCGATCAGCCGCTGCACCAGCGACAATTCCAAGCTGCAAGCGCCCGAGCCGAGACTGAGGACCCGCGTCGTGTGGCTGTTCGATTTCGCTTGCCCGATGATCTCGTCAAAGTAGAACTGCTCCGGGGAACGGATGCCCATGCGTTCCATCATTGGCGCCACGTATCGCGACGACCAGTAGTGAAAAATCGGCGGCAAGGTGTCGGACTGGTAGTCGGGTCGAACGCGAAATGCGAGCTGTTCGGCTGCCGAGCGCAATGGTCGGAACAGCCGAGCCGGCAGCCACCGGCCCATGCTCGTGAGGACGCGCTTCCCGATCAGCCGATGGCGGTAGATGGCATGGGTAATCGACGGTCGCATACGAAGGTTGGAAAGCCCAAAGGTCCCTGGGGGAGTGGCGCGTTGTGGCGATGGTACGCGCAGCGGTCGGATGGCAGCTCACATCGCAACAACGGAAAGTCGCGGTCGGGCGGTGCTGGGGCCCGCGACGAAACCGAAAGCTCGGCGAGGCCCGGCGTCGGTCTGCCTGCCCGCGCCGTGACTCGGGAAGGCGAGAATCTCAGATATGCCAACGGGTTCGGCCAGCGGAGTTGATTTGAGCAGCCTATTTGTGACATTCGTCGCGGAACAAGAGTTACCAGTGCGCGCTAGGCTAGTCCCACTGTCCGGCCTTGAATCGCAATGTTGCCAAGCAACCTGCCGCGTGCCCGACCGGACATCACTTTTCCAATAGGGGATCCAACCGATGCGACATCCAATCCTGTCTGCCGTTCTGGTCGCCGCGCTGCTGGTCGAGTCAACATTCGCGTTGGCCGCGCCACCGACGCAGCGATTCCTTCGGATTGCCTCCGCTGGCGGTGTCTACAAGTTGTCCGGCAAGGTCGAGATGCCGGCGACCAACACGGTCCATCGACTGGTCATCGATGCGACGGGCGACGAAGCCACCACCACCGGCATCAACCGTCACCTGGAATCGGCGGCGCGAGCGCTCAACCTGTACGCCCTCGCCGCGGTGGCCAATGACAACGTCAAGGTCGCGCTGGTCATCCACGGCAAGGCGACGCGGCTGGTGTTGTCGGGCGATGCCTACCGGCGCCAGTTCGGCCGCTCCAATCCCGACGCTGCGCTGATCGAGGATTTGAAGAATGCCGGCGTCGGGATTTTCGTCTGTGGCCAAGCCTTGAGCCACCAGGGATTCGCGGTGAACGACGTCGACAAGAACGTACGGGTATCGTTGTCAGCAATGACCGCGCTGGTTGATCTGCAAGGCAAAGGCTTTGCGCTGATTCCGTGATCGTGCTCGGACGCGATTGACGGGCACAAACAGCTCACGCCGTCGCGACGGTCGGATCCCATCGGAATCGAATCCGCCGCGTCGCTGGATTGGCTTCAACAAGCGTGGCTTGGACAGCGTCGCCGAGCGATAGCGACTCATCCGCAGTCAACGTCGCTTCGATGGCTGGATCGTGCAGCATCACCACGCCGTTGCGGGTGTCGTCCGAATCGATGTCGACGATGGTGCCGGTGAAGTTCTCGCCGACGCGGTTTGCCAGCACAGTGGCTTCGGCAAGGTCGATGACGGCGCGCTCGAAGCGGCTGGAGCGACGTGACGATTCGGCCATCGTCGCCGGCAGGGTCGGCAATGCCTGCAATACCCAATCGGGCACCGGCTGTTTGGCGCAAATTGCGAGGCAGGTTTCGCCGACATAGCGATCAACCAGTCGTCGCAATGGCGCGGTAGCATGGCTGTAGGTGGATGCCAGCGCCGAATGCAGTGGCTGCTCCGGCAGCGTGCCATTGAACGCGGCATAGCCAGCGCCACGCAGCACGGTGGTGCAGTTGGTCATCATCGCGACGTGGCGCGGATTGGTCGGATCGAGCGTGCGAATGAAGTCGGGATACGACAGCGCATTCGGCCAGGCGATGTCGAGCGCTTTCGCGGTGTGGCGCAACCGTGCGATGGCACCGGGAAACGGCGGCGGCAAGGTTCGCAAGATACCCACCTTTGCTTGCGTCATCAGGTGTGCGGCGGCCATGCCGGTCAGCAGTGAAATCTGTTCGTTCCAGCCATCGAGCGGATGGCGTGCGCGAAACTCAAGATGCCAGCAGCCGTTTTCCATGCGGACTTCCTGCTCCGGCAAAGGCAGGCTGATACCACCGCGGCGCTGCTCGCGCTGGACTCGCAGGTCGCCGATCTTGCGCAGCGTGCTCCACATCGGATCGCCATCGCCACCATCGATGCGCGCCTGCAGGCTTTCGTAATCGAGCTTGGCGCGACTCTTCACGCGCGCCCGTCGCACGTCGACGGCGATGCCTTCTCCCGTGGAGTCGAGCTCAATCGTCCACAGCAGTGCGGGGCGAACCTGGTCCGGCAACAGCGACGCGGCACCTTCGGATAGCACCTTGGGATGCAGCGGCACCTTGGAATCCGCTCCGTAAAGCGTTTCACCACGACGGTTCGCTTCGAGATCAATCGGGTCGCCGGCGCTGACGAAGGCGGCAACGTCGGCAATGGCATAGCGGACGCGATAACCCTCGCCATGGCGCTCGACGAACATGGCCTGGTCCAGGTCCATCGCACCGGCTGGATCAATCGTGACGAACGCGATATCGGTGCAGTCCAGATCCGGCAAGCGCGGATTTGCGGCGGCGCGCTCGGCAGCCGCTTCGACGTCATCCGGAAAGATGGTCGGCAGGTTCATCTCCTGCTTGATCGCAGCGATGCCCGGCGCCAGCGTTTCGGCGCAGGATGGGGTGGGATGAATGCGTCGCGTGGTCGACAAGGGCGTTACTCGATGGTTGCTGGTGGTGGCATCTGCGAACGGCAGGTCGGTCGATCATTGCGCCTTGAGTTTTTCCTGCGCGGCATCCGCATAGGTCATGCAGGTCATCGGCTTGGGATGCGGCTTGTCGGCATTGGCGAAATCCCAGCCGCTGGCGTCGGCATGCGGTGTCAGAAGCAGATCACAGGGCAGGCTGCGCACGGTGGCGAGACTGTGCTGGAAGTCTTCGATAATGCGTGGGTAGCGTGCGTTGCCAACCAGTTGGTAGCCGGGCGCGGTCAGGCTGTCGACGTAGGCGATGTGCCGAACGGTGCCATCGATTTTGTCGTCCCAAGTCCATGCAATGCTTCCGGGTGTATGGCCGGGAATGAAATGCGCGGTCAGCTTCATCCCGCCCAGCTCGACAATTTCGCCGTCATGAAGGGTGCGATCGGTCTGCACCGGCGGATACAAAATGCCGTCGCCAAAGTGAATGTCGTCGCTGCCACCGGCCGCCATCAGCACAGCGGATTCCGCATTGTTGAGTACTCGCGCGCCGGTCGCGCGCTTGACCGCAGCGATCGAGCCGGCATGGTCGGCGTGGGCATGGCTGGACAAGATCAGTTTGAGATCGCCGGGAGCAACGCCCAGCGCCTGCATGTTCGCCAACAGCATGCCCGCCGCTTGCTGCAAGCCGCCGTCGATCATGATTGCGCCAGCATCGGTCTTGACCAGGACGGCGGTGATGGCCGCAGTGCCAATCTGCCAGGTGTGGTCAGCGATACGAACCGGAGTGACCGGCTGTCGCCAGCTGTCCCGGGTCTGATAGCCCTCGCCTTGCAGTAGCAGCGCTTCGGCGGCGTGGGCCATGCCGCAGATGGATATCAGCAGGAAGGCGAGCGGGAAGCGACGGAGCATGCGATGGGATCCTGTTGGAGAGCGGGGAGAGTGGCCAAGACTAGTGTGGCGCACGAGGAAAAGTCATGACGAAAAAGTGGCGACGTTGCAACGGTGATGACGACGACAGTCGCCAACGGCATCTTGTCAGCGCTGCATGCAACGCTGGTAGCGGCCGTCGACGCGGGTGGCGAACCAGGCGGTGGTGAGGTTGCGGGTGATCTTGGGGCTCTTCAGCGTGATGCCGGGAATCAGCGCATGCGGCAGCGTTTTTCCGGCGCGCGCTTGCGCGAGTGCGTAGACGCGTTCGACCAGAATGTTGTCGTCAAAGTCGATGCGATCAGCCCGCGACAGTGATTGGCGAATCGCTCGATCGTCCATCCCGATCTTGCCGGCCAGAGCGCGAACGGCACGCTCGGTTTCGCCCGGTTGATCCATGCGCGCACCCGGTTTGAGCAGGTCACCATCGAGCGCGATCTCGCGTCCACTGGCAACCGCGACGGCATTCTGAAACGCTGCGTTGCGGCTGGCGTACCGGCCGGCGTTGTAGTCGGCGAAGCGATGTACCTTGCGTGTGTACGCCGTGCGGTAGCCGAGCAGGTGGGCGATTCCGAAGTACATGCCGCCGCGCTGGGTGAACACCTCGTCGCGCAGGCTCGTGGCGATTGGGTATGGATAGCCGCGCGCGTTGGCCTCGGCGAAGCTCACGCTGACCTGCATCGGTCCCGCCGTTTCGACCGGGTTGTAGTCGGCGAACAATTGCTTGCCCAGTGGAACGCTGCCGATCAGGTCTTCGAAGATACCGCTCAGATCACGCTCGGTGCGCGCCCGCTTCAGGCGTTCCGCATACGAGCGACCATCGGGCGAGCGAATCTTCAATGCAGCGTCGACGACGAATTTGGGAACGCGTTTCGCAGCGGCACGGCGGTCGATCTCGTTGCGGGCAATGTTTGCAAGGTTCGGCACCGAAGGATCGGCTCGAAAGCCAGCCTCCTGTTCAGTGATTGCGATGACTGCGCAGATATTTTCGCTGTTCGGCTCGATCTGTTGCGCTTCGAATGCAGTCTGGATATCGGCGGCCCAGCTTCCCGGCTGCTGCACGTTAGCCGGCATCCGTCGAACGATTTCGTTGCGCACGTCCGAGGGTGGGCGCGACGGCTCGCGCGGCGTCGTGGCGCAGCCGGCAGCGAACAGGCACGCACACAGCGTGGCTATGCAAAAAGCGCGAGCAGACAAAAGCGACGATGGACAGTTCATGCGAGCAGCTTACGGAGCGAATCCGCTGCGTGCACGCGACCAATGCCGCCCACCTGCGGTCACGCTCGTCGTTGGCCCGTCTGTTGTAGGGGAAAGTGACCTTTGCGCGGGACTGCGGTTAGGATGATGGCGTTCTGGGGAGTGCTCGATGATGGTGTCCAATTTGCATGGCAGTGTGCAGCCAAGTGTCGCGTGGATGTTTGCGTTGGCACTTCTGGTTTCTGGATTTTCGATGCCCGCACCTGGCGACGCAGCTCCGGTGGACGCCGCGCAACGCATACAGGCGTTGCGCGATACCGATTCCGCTGCAGCGATCAGCATGGCCGAGCCCTTATTCCAATCGGCGCAGGGCGCAGCGCGCTTCGCGATCGGATCGGAACTGGTCGAGTCGTACATCAAGGCGAAACGCATTGACGATGCGAATTCGCTGGTCGCGCAACTGGCGGCCGATCCAACCGTGGACAACGATGGCCGCGCAACCCTGCTGCGCCTGCAACTGATGGTGGCGGTTTCCGTCCACGTTGATGCCGAGATCGATCCACTTGCCGAGCAGGTGACGGCAGTTTCTACCGCCGCAGCGAATCGCTTTATTCGTGCCGAGTTGTTGGCTCAATTGGGCCAGGCGCGACTGGTCCAGAGTCGGTTTGACGACTCCGCGGCCGCATTCGAACAGGCGCTGGACGCGGTCGGGCAGAACGACAGCCCGCTGCGCTTTGACGTCCTGCAGAAGGTCGGCGTCGCCTATGCGCAACTGGGTCGTTACCCCGAATCGATCGAATCGTTTTCCGCTGCGGAAAAGGTCAACGCCCGCCTCGGGCGCGGCGACGACGCCACGTTCCTGCTCCGCTTCGGTGGCGTGTTCCTCTACACCGGCGACGCAACGCGCGCGATCAGCTACCTCAGTCGTGCACTGGCGGCGTCGGAAGCGAACCCCGGCCAGGCGACCAATCGCAATTCGATCTACAACAACCTGGGCACCGCCTACTACGGTCTGAAAAATTTCGAACAGGCGGCGATTTTTTTCAGGAAAGCGATGGACTATGCCCGCGAGAACGGCGGCAATCGGGCATCGCCGATGAACAATCTGGCCAATGTCTTGCGCGAATGGGGCCGCGACCGCGAGGCGTTGGACCTGTTCAGGGAATACGAGCAGATTTCGACCAGCAGCGGCGACAAGGAAGGCATGGGCGTTGCCGCCAAGAATATCGGCGAGACCTACATCAAGATGGGGGAGCGCAGCAAGGCGATCGCTCCGCTGGAACGTGCCTACGCGATCTACTCGGAAACCGACTACCGCCCGAAACGGCTGGAGTTGTTTCCGGTAATGATCGAGAACCTCGATGCGCTGGGCCGGCCCGCCGACGCGTTGCGCTTGATGCGCGAGTTCAAGGTCTTGAGCGACGAGATCATCAACGTCGAATCGCGCGAACGCATTTCAAAGCTCGAAACGGCGATCGACCTGGCCGAAAAACAGAAGCAGTTGAAGGATTCCGAGCGCGATCGCAGCCAGCAAGCTGCGGCGATTTCCGAGCTGGAATCCCAACAAGGGTTCGACCGACGCATCAATCGTGGCATGCTGCTGGCGATTGCTGCGCTGGCGATCCTGATCGTGCTGCAGGTTCGCGATCGATGGCTGAAGGCAAGGGCGCATCGCGCGCTGACGGCCAAGTCCGAAGAGATCGAGGAGCAAAGGCGCGCACTGGTTTCGCTCAACGAAGTGGTGCGTCGCCAAAGCCAGGAAGACGTGTTGACCGGACTCAAGAACCGGCGCTTCCTTTCCGAATGGATGGCCGAATCCAATCAACGTCGCGCTGCTGACGTTGACGCCCAGCGCGGTCGCGAACCAACGTTGTTGATCATGATCGACATCGATCACTTCAAGAACGTCAACGATGGTTACGGTCACGCCACCGGTGACCAGGTTCTGATCGAGTTCGCCAGCATCCTGCGCGATTGCAAGCGCGATTCCGACCTGATCATTCGCTGGGGCGGGGAAGAGTTCGTATGGTTGTGTCCGGACACGCCAACCAGCGCAGCGCCTATGTTGTGCGAGCGTGTAAGAACGGCGCTGGCCGCACGGCCGACGCTGGTGGAAGGCGACCACATCGCGTTGACGGCGTCGATGGGATTCGCGCCGCATCCGATCTGGGACGGACAATCGGCCGATTGGCAGCTGAGCATGCGCATTGCCGACCACGCCCTCTACCAGTGCAAGGCGAATGGCCGCGATCGCTGGCTGGGTTACGCAGCAGGGAAAACTCCCGCTCCCGAAACGATTCGTGAGGGTGATGTCGTGGCGCTGGAAGCGAATGGCAACCTGATGAGGGTTGCCGCGACGCGTTCGTGAGCGCGCATCGTGCGGCTATCGCGCGGGCTTGCCTTCTGCCATCGCCCGGCTGAACGCGGTGCGCAAATGCTCAACCCGACGACGGTTCACCCCGAGGTCGGAAAAGCCGATTCGCGAGCGCGATTTCACGTCGATCACGCTGGCATCGTCGCGAAATACGAACGTGACATCGTCGACGAATCCAAGGGTGGTGTGGAACGTCGCGTGCAGACTTGGCATGGCGTCGGCTTGGATTCGACGCCGTTCTGGCTGCGAATTACCTGCAGCAATGCCACGTGCGCCTGCTCGATGCTGGCGTCGAAGGTGAACGCTGCGACATGGCGTGCGCTATCGGGGGCATTCTTCGACGAAACACAATGCGGTGCACCCGAACACGGCGTGAGCGGATTGGATGGGTCGTTCATGGACCCGGATGGTGTTGATGCGCAACCTGCCAGCGCAATCGCGGCGGCTGCGGCAGGAAAGAGCAAAGCGTTACGAATGCGTATCAGGACATGAACTCGAAGTTGATGGATCGTGCAAGGCTACACTCGACACCACATCGCAGGTGTGACCGGAACGATGCTGCGTTTCGGAAGCGTTTGCGGACGCCACGATTGGTTGGGTCCAAGTCCTGGCCACGTTGTACGTGGCACGCGATCGGGTTGGCTTCGACAGCTATGCAAATGTCGCGGCGTGGCTTAAGTGCGGAATGGCGCGACCGGCAGTTCAGCGTGGGCTGATGATTCCAAGTCAGGAGTGATTGCGGCGCGCGGCGCGGCAGCAGTGCCAGCTCGGTGCCGCGAACGTGCCCGAATTTCGTCAGCAATCGCAGCTAGCTTGTCGGCTCGCTTTCCCGCAGGAATTGCCATGACCTCGCTGTCTCGCCGTCGCTTGTTGAGTGCCACCGCCGTAGCCGGGTCAGCCTTGATGTTCCGTCACGCATTGGCGAATCACGTCAGCAAGGATGACTTGCGCGATCACCTGGACGCACTGGAACGTGCCCACGGCGGGCGACTTGGCGTGTCGATACTGGATGTGGGCACTGGTCGCCGGCTTGACCATCGCGGTGACGAACGCTTCCCGATGTGCAGCACGTTCAAGTGGATCGCCGCAGCATTCGTGCTGACGCGTGTCGATCGGGGTGAGGAACAACTGGAGCGGCGCATCGCCATTTCCAGCAGCGATCTGGTTCCGTACTCGCCGGCAACCGAACAGCGCGTCGGTGGCGTCGGCATGAGCATGGCCGAGTTGTGCGAGGCCGCGGTCACGCTCAGCGACAACACGGCCGCCAACCTGATTCTTGCGCATGTGGGCGGCCCGCAGGCCCTCACGGCATTCGCACGCAGCGTTGGCGATCCGGTCACGCGTCTGGATCGCATCGAACCCGATCTCAACGAAGGCACGCCGGGTGACCCGCGCGACACCACCTCGCCTGTCGCGATGCTCGATACGCTGCGCGAGCTGGTGCTGGGCGACATTCTTTCGGTGCTGTCCCGTGAACAACTGACGGCCTGGTTGATCGCGAATACCACCGGCGGCAAACGCTTGCGTGCTGGACTGCCAACGAGCTGGCGTATCGGCGACAAGACCGGTAGCAGCAGCGCCGGGGTCACCAATGACGTTGCGATCGCATGGCCGACACGCGGTGGCCCCTTGCTGATCACGGCGTACTACGCGGAGTCGGCGGTCGACGACAAGGCGCGCAACGCAGTGATCGCCGAGGTCGGTCGGATCGCTGCTTCATTTCTCGCGGATGCGACATACAGGTAGCCAGTCGCTGCCGCATCGGCAGTTGGCGACGAAAGGCTTCAGCAACGCAGGGGTTGCTCGCAGTTGCGTTCCCCGCGAACGTCCGCCAGTGTTCGCGCATCCTCATCAAGCAGGCGATCCTTGTGCAGAAGACTCAATACAAGCAGCGCGGCCCGCTGCCGCAGGACGTGATTGATGTCGTTGATTTCGAGCTGCCATCCGAAGTGCCCGCCGGCCATGTGCGCGTCGAGGTGCTCGCCGCACCGATCAATCCGTCCGACGTACTCACCCTCACTGGCCAGTACGGCATCCTGCCGCCGCTGCCCGCAGTCGGTGGCAACGAAGGCGTTGGCCGCGTGATTGCGCTGGCGAGCGATGTCAGCAAACCACCTGTTGGGCAAACCGTGCTGTTGCCCGTGAGCTGCGGCACCTGGACAACGCATCTGGATTTGCCCGCCGAGCATCTGGTCGCACTGCCCAACGATGCCGATCCAAAGCAACTCGCGATGATGACGGTCAATCCACCGACAGCGAGCCTGTTGCTGTCGGACATCGTCGAATTGAAACCTGGCGACTGGGTGATCCAGAACGCGGCCAACTCGGCTGTTGGCGGCTATGTCGCCGCGATTGCGAGAATGCGCGGGCTGCGCAGCGTCAATATCGTTCGTCGCGAGTCGGCTGTCGCCGACGTCAACAGCGATGCCGACGTGGTGCTGGTCGATGGGCCGGATTTGTCCAGCCGCGTTCGCGAGGCCACCGGTGACGCAAAAATTCGGCTTGGCATTGACGCGGTCGGTGGGCCGGCGACCGAATCATTGGCGAGTTGCCTTGCCAATGGCGGCACCATCGTGAACTACGGCGCGATGAGCGGCGAGGCCTGCCAGGTGTCGCCAATGGCCTTGATCTTTCGCGGCATCAAACTGCGCGGATTCTGGTTGTCGAGTTGGTACAAGACCGCCGATGCGTCCACGCGCGGAAAATTGTTCACCGAGATCGCCGGCGCCATCGCGAGCGGTAAATTGTCGGCAACGATCCAGGCGACCTATCGCCTCGACCAGATCAAGGAAGCGGTCGCCGCCGCCGCCGCTGGCGAGCGCGACGGCAAAATCGTGTTGTTGCCGAACGGCTGAGCACCCCGTTGATGCATGCCACCCTCAACGGTGCTGCCGTCGACGAGGCGGGTTGGTGCAGTGTTGCGCTCACCAACTACGGCCACTTCACTTCGCTGCTGGTTCGCGACCGCGCGGTGCAGGGATTGGACCTGCACCTGCAGCGGCTGGCCGACGCAACGCGCGAATTGTTCGGCACGGCTCTTGATCTCGAACATGCGCAAGCATGGATGCGCGAGGCGGTCGGTGATGGCGACGAGTGGCAATCGATGCGCGTCACTGTTTTTTCGCGATGGTTCAATCGCGAACGGCCCGTCGACCCCAGCGACGCGGACGTCTTGATCGCGACAGCGCCCGCGCAACCGCATCACGCAACAGCCATCAGCGTTGCCACGGCGCGCTACCAGCGCGATGCGCCGCAGATCAAACACGTCGGCACATTCGGTTTGTTTCAGCAAAAACTGCTCGCGCAACGGCGTGGCTATGACGATGTGCTGTTCATCGGCCGCAATGGCGCGGTATCGGAAGGCTCGATCTGGAACATCGGTTTTTTCGACGACGAAGGCGTGGTTTGGCCAGAAGCCGAAATGCTCGATGGCGTGTCGCAGCGACTGTTGCAATGTGGCTTGGCCGAATGCGCCGTCCGCTCGATCCATCGGCGCATCGACTGCAGCGAACTGGCAGGTTTTCGAGGCGCCTTCTTCACCAACAGCCGCCGCGCCGTGGTGCCGATTCGGCGCATCGACGATATCGATTACCGGGTCGATCCTCGGGACGCAGACATGCTGCAACGGGCGCTGGACACGCAGCCGTGGCAAGCGCTGTGACGAGCGACGTACAGCGCAGGTCTAGCTGAATCCCACGTCCGGCTTTGGTCCCGGTTCGCCCGCCGCGGTTGGCGGATGGATCAACTCGGCATGCGCCGATGGCTTGATCGGCGCGCCGCGCGCTTCGGCCACTGCCTGGGTCAACTCGGCACCGAGCAGCAGGATGATGGCCGAGTAGTACACCCAGACCAGCAGCACGATCACGCCTGCTGCCGAGCCATAGGCGCCGCCGACTTCGCTGCGATCAAGATAGATGCCGATCGCGTACTTGCCGCCCGTGAACAGCAGGGCCGTCAGCACCGCGCCAATGCTGGCATCGAACCAGTCAATGATTGCGTCGGGCAACAGCTTGTACATCGCCGCGAACACGAACGAGAAGATCGCGAACGACACAAAGGCCTCCAGCCCGCGCGCGATCCATGTGTCGTGGTGGACGAAAATCGCGATGCCCGCACTGGCGACGAACGAAATGATCAGCAGAAACGCAATCGACAACAGCAGGCCGACCGCCTGGGCACGCGAGCGCAGCCAGCCAAGGATTGCCCGACCTGCCCTTGGCCGCACACCCCAGGCGCGATTCAAGGCGTTCTGCAATTGCGCGAACACCGCCGAAGCACCCAACAGCGTGACGCCAAGACTGATCCAACCTGCCCAACTGCCGAAGCCCGGGCGCGCCTTGGCATTGTCGATGACCAGCTTGACCGCGCCGGCAGCCTGGTCACCGACCATGCCGGTCAGTTCGGAAACCAGCTTGTCCTGCCAGCCAGTGCTCATCGAGGCGACGATCCAAAGCAGCAAGACCAGCAGTGGAGCGAACGACAGGGCCGAGTAGAACGACAGCGCCGCCGCGCGAGTCATCAGCTCGTCGTCGCCAAAACCCTTCGCCACGTTCTTGATCGTGCGCAGGGTCACTTTCAGGGCTTTCAGCATGGTGTGGCTCCGGTCTGCGATTGATTAATTTTGTGGGGATCGTCGCGATGACGCCAGTGTAAAACTGAACAGCGCACTCACAGCACTTGCGGTGCCAGCGCACGCAACCACCCGGCAATTCGAACTGCCCATATGTGTTGTTGGTGAGGACTGGCAATCAAATCCTGCCGAATCTCCAATTCGATGCAGGGCAGGTCGCGCGCTTCGGCATGGGCAGGTATCGAATACTCGCTGGTCAACGTGATGGCATAGGGCTCGTTGTCGCCAACCACCCATTCGCCACTGTCGCGAAGAAAGGCCAGCGCCTTCTGCGCAACGCCTGCGCACCGATGATGGAGCACGCCCAAATGCCACGGCCGTTGCTCACCCTTGTACGTCGGTGTGAAGCTGTGCATTGACACGAACAACGTCGGCAAGCCGGCATCGATTCGGCGGTCGAGTTCCGCATCGATGGCGCGGTGATACGGCCAGTAGATTTCATCGAGCCGTTGTTGGCGCTGCGCCTTCGACAAACCTGTGTTTCCTGGAATCGCCGTCGACTCGCTGATCTCGGCAATCAAGGTCGGCGAGTCGAGCGGACGGTTGCAATCCACCACCAATCTCGAATAGTTCTGGCGTATCGCGAACGCGTCGAGTTGGTCGGCAAGATGCTCGATGACGCCACCGATGCCGATGTCCCAGCCGATGTGGCGATTGATGTCGGCATCGCTCAAACCGAGTGCGCCAAGCGATGAAGGAATGCGCCGGCTGGCGTGGTCGCCAGTGATCACGAATGGCGAATCGGGCGCGCCGGACCGCCGTTCAAATACGGCCGGTTCGTCAGCGCCGAGCAGTGGCACGGCGCGTTGTCCGTCCGCGATGGTTTCGTCGTCTTGCATGGCGCGTTGGTTCGGAGTGTCAACGTCAAGTCTGCGGGTCCGATCGCTATCACGACAAGCCGGCGCGCACCGTGCACTTCGTCAACGGCACACGCCGTAGCCGCCGCGATCCAGGTGGAAGTGGTTGTGATGCGCGGCGTTGTAGTCCGGTCCCAGCACACTGCCGAAATAGCGGCACGCCGATTGATGGATGTCGTGCAGGAATGCCGATTCGTTCGATGGGTCGGGCCAGTCCTTGAGCACGCTTATCCGTCTGCCATCGCCCAAAACGAAGCCCGCGACATCCAGTGCATCGGCGGTCGAATGACGGCTGCGCGGCCCACTGTCGCGGCCGTAGATGTTGCGACAGCTGTAGCTGCCGAAGTGCTCGATGCGAGCGACCTTCTCGCCGAACAGTCGTTGCGCGGTTGGTTGCATGCCATGCGTTTCCCACATCGCCAGCCCAATGGCGGTGCGGCAACTGAGCGCAAACGAAGGTCCCACGCTCGCGGTGGTTGCGCTGATGCGGATGGCATTGTCGAAGCCGCAGCCATCGCCAGTTGCGCGATCGGCGATCGGCAGGTAGCTGATCCTTGCCGTAGCCAACGCGGCCTTGCAGGCAGCGTCGTCATGGTCGATGCGCGCCAGCTTCAGTCGCGTCCATATATTCACGGGTGCCTGCACATCGAGTGGCGACCACGGATTCCACGACTCGGGAATATCGACCACGATTCGCCCGCTGCGCCATGCCCAGAAGGCGATGGCGATCATCAGAATGGCAAGCAGGTTGCGGCGGCGGTTTGTGCTGGCCATGCCTAATCTATGCGGACTGCGCCGCAATCTGCGCTGAAGCGATCAAACGCGAGTTCAAGCGGCCGGCGCTATCATTGCGCGATGCATGATGTGGTGATCATTGGTGGTGGTCTGGTCGGTTCCAGCCTGGCGATTGCGCTGGATGGGATTGGATTGAAGGTTGCACTGGTCGAGAGCGCCGCGCCGCGCGTGGATGCGCAGCCGAGCTACGACGAACGCAACCTGGTGCTGGCGAGGGCCAGCCTGAATGCCTTGCAGGCGCTGGGTGTCGCGGACTTCTACGGGGGCCTGACGACTCCAATCCAGCGCGTCCATGTCAGTCGTCGAGGCGACTTCGGTGCGGTGCGGATCGCCGCAGACGAACTTGACCTGCCCGAGCTGGGTGCCGTGCTTCCGGCGCGCGAACTCGGCAACGCCTTGCTGCAGCGGCTGGACCGATGCGCTGATTTGGAGCGCCACGCTCCGGCCGATCTTGTCGCCATCGAATCGAATGGCGATCACGTTCGCCTTCGCCTGCGCACACCCGATGGCGAGGTTGCGGTGCAAACCCGTTTGCTGGTTGGCGCCGACGGCACGCGCTCGTTGGTGCGCTCGCATTTCGGTATCGGTACCAACGATACCGACTACGCGCAAAGTGCGATCGTCACCACACTGATGCCTTCGCGGCCACTCGACGGTACGGCTTACGAACGCTTCACGGACAGCGGCCCGATCGCGTTGTTGCCATTGACGGCAGGTCGCGCTGGATTGGTGCTGACGGTTCCCGGCGAAGATGCCGAACGCATCGCTGCGCTGGACGATGAAGCATTCATCGCGTTCGTACACGAGCGCTTCGGATATCGCGCCGGACGCCTGACCCGCCCCGGCAAGCGCAAGCCCTATCCATTGATGCGCAGCCTTGCCAACACGCTGACCGCGTCGCGCATGGTGCTGGTCGGCAACGCCGCGCAGACCGTGCATCCGCTCGGTGCGCAAGGTTTCAATCTCGGCCTGCGCGATGCGCTGACCCTCGCCGAACGCCTCGCCAATGTCGCTGCCCAAGACGGCGACGTCGGCGCGAACGACGTGCTCGCCGACTATGTTGAAGCGCGCAGCGACGATCGCTCGGCGACAACCTCCTTCAGCGACGACTTGGTGCATCTGATGGCCAGCGATGCATTGCTCTTGCCTGGCCTTCGCTCGCTGGGTTTTCTCGCGCTCGACCGTGTGCCTGCACTCAAGCGTCGCGTCGCCTTGCGCGGTATGGGTTTCCGCGGACGAACGCCTTCAAAGGCGCTCAGCCCGTGAGCCGGCGCGGATTGCTTGACGCCGTGATTGTCGGTGCCGGTCCGGTCGGCGCCGCACTGGCATTGGCGCTGGCGAAGGACGGCTTGGCGATTGCGTTGGTCGAAGCGAACCAGCTAACGCCATGGCAAGCCGATTTGGACCTCGATGCACGCGTCGTTGCGCTGGCGGCCGATTCCATTTCGCTGCTATCCGATCTCGATGTGTGGGGCGAGATCGCGTCGCTGCGCGCTTCCCCGTATCGACGCATGACGGTCTGGGATGCGCTGGCACCCGGTGAACTGACTTTCGATTCCGCCGAGCGCGGTGAGGCGGCGCTTGGCGCAATCGTCGAGAACCGGCTGATCCAGCATGTGCTGTGGCAAGCCTTGCAACGGCAATCGACCGGGACGTCGGCCACTGCAGTGCAACTGCGCTGCCCAGCACGCGTGGTTGCCGTTGATTCCAACGACGAAAGCGTCAGCGTGCAGCTCGACGATGGCGAAACCTTGCGCAGCAAAATCCTGATCGCTGCCGATGGTGGCGGTTCGGGCCTGCGCGAACTCGCCGGCATTGGCACGCGCGGTCATGCCTATGATCAGCGCGCGGTGGTTGCGCATGTCACGACCACGTGCCCGCACGAGGAAACCGCGTGGCAGCGCTTCCTGCCTGGCGGTCCCTTGGCATTCCTGCCGCTGGCGGATGGTCGCTGCTCGATCGTCTGGTCGTTGCCGGATGACGAAGCGCAACGGATTCTCGCGCTGGACGACAATCAGTTTCGTGACGAACTCGGCTGCGCACTCGACATGCGCCTCGGGCCAATCTTGGCCACATCGGCGCGCGCGGCATTTCCGTTGCGACTGAACCTGGCCGAATGCTACGTGGCCGGACGATGCGTGTTGGTCGGCGATGCGGCGCATGTGGTCCATCCGCTGGCCGGGCAGGGCATGAATCTCGGTTTTCGCGACGTGATCTGCCTGCGCCGCGAACTCGGCGCTGCGATCAAGCGTGGCGTCGATCCCGGCCGCGCCCATGTGCTGCGCCGCTACGAGCGCGAGCGGCGCAGCGAGAACACCGTCGGCGCCTACGGGTTCGACATGATCGGCAAGATCTACGGCCGCGATTCGTTGGCGCTGGCCACCTTGCGCGGTGCCGCACTCGGGCTGGCAGGCAAATTCGCGCCACTGCGCCGACGCTTGGCTGACGCGGCGTCGGGGCGGCTCTGAGCTACGACGACCTCGCAAGAGTTGCTTCCAAGTCATTGAAATAACGCGTTTTTGGTGCGGGTCGCGTCAGGCGCCAGATGCACGAAATCGGCTGCACGGCGCACTGTTCGTCCGTTTTCAAACAGCACAGAACGGCGCGGCCGTGGTAGCGCCTGCTGATCCGGCCGTGCACGGGCCAGGCCCAAGTGGCCGACTGCGCTTGTTCGGAACCACTCCAGCCCGCTAAAATAGCGAGCTAAGTCCAGTTTCCGTAAACACCTCGTCCGTCAACCCCTAGCGAGATTTGCGGCTGCCCATGACCTTCGTGGTCAGCCGCAAGTCTCGTATTCGCTTTCAAGGATTCAAACACATGTCGCTCAACGCAGAACAAACCGGCAAGATCATCGCCGACCACGCCCGCGCCGCCAACGATACCGGTTCGCCGGAAGTCCAGGTGGCCTTGCTGTCGGCTCGCATCGAACAGCTCGCCCCGCATTTCGCCAGCCACAACAAGGATCACCACTCGCGTCGTGGCCTGCTCAAGCTGGTCAACCAGCGCCGTCGCCTGCTGGCCTATCTCAAGGCCAAGGACAACGAGCGTTACAAGTCGCTCATCGAACGTCTCGGCCTGCGCCGTTAAGCCACATCCACCCAATCAGGAGAAGGCAGTTGGCAAAGGTCACCAAGACGTTCCAGTACGGAGCGCATGAAGTCACCATCGAGACTGGCGAAGTCGCCCGTCAGGCATCCGGCGCCGTTATGGTCCACATGGCAGGTACGGTCGTGCTGGTGACCGCGGTCGCTGCCACCAAGCAGCGCGAAGGCCAGGATTTCTTCCCGCTCACCGTCGACTACGTGGAGAAGTTCTATTCCGCTGGTCGCATCCCCGGTGGATTCTTCAAGCGCGAAGGCCGTCCGACCGAGAAGGAAACCCTTACCTCGCGTTTGATCGATCGCCCGATCCGTCCGCTGTTCCCGGAAGAGTTCAAGAACGAAGTGCAGGTCATCGCACAGGTCGTTTCGATGAACCCGGAAGTGGACGGCGACATCGTCGCGCTGCTTGGAGCTTCGGCCGCCTTGTGTCTGGCCGGCGTTCCGTTCAAGGGCCCGATCGGCGCCGCCCGCGTCGGTTACGCCAACGGCGAATACCTGCTCAACCCGACCGCGACCGAGCTGAAAGACTCCGAGCTCGACCTGGTCGTCGCTGGTACCACCGGCGCCGTGTTGATGGTGGAATCGGAAGCCAAGTTGCTCAGCGAAGACGTGATGCTCGGCGCCGTGATGTACGGCCACAAGCAGATGCAGGTCGCGATCAACGCGATTGCTGAACTCGCCAGCGAAGCGGCCAAGCCATCGTGGGATTGGAAAGCGCCGGCACGCAACGATGCGCTGGTCAGCGCAATCACCAGCGCCGTCGGCAGCCGCCTCGACGAAGCCTTCCAGGTTCGCGACAAGCTGCAGCGTCGTGACGCCATCTCGGCAATCAAGAAAGACGTGGTCGAATCGCTGCAAGGCAGCATCGAAGCGAACGGCTGGAACCCTGCCGATGTCGGCAAGGAATTCGGCGAGCTGGAATATTCGACGATGCGCGGCAGTGTGCTGAAGACCAAGGTCCGCATCGACGGTCGCAACCTCGATGACGTGCGTCCAATCACGGTTCGCGTCGGCGTGTTGCCACGTACCCACGGCTCGGCCCTGTTCACGCGTGGCGAAACCCAGGCGCTGGTCACGGTCACGTTGGGCACCAGCCGCGACGCACAGGTTATCGACGCGCCGGGTGGCGAGTCGAAGGATCCGTTCCTGTTTCACTACAACTTCCCGCCGTTCTCGGTCGGTGAAGCCGGTCGCTTCGGCGCACCGAAACGTCGCGAGATCGGCCACGGCCGCCTCGCCAAGCGCGGCGTGCAGGCGGTGAAGCCAAGCATGGAATCGTTCCCGTATGTGGTTCGCGTTGTTTCGGAAATCACCGAATCCAACGGTTCCTCGTCGATGGCCTCGGTCTGCGGATCGTCGCTGGCGATGATGGACGCCGGCGTGCCGCTGACCGCTCCAGTTGCCGGCATTGCGATGGGCCTGGTCAAGGAAGGCGACGACTTCGTCGTGCTGTCCGACATCCTCGGTGACGAAGATCACTTGGGCGACATGGACTTCAAGGTAGCCGGAACGGAAACCGGTATCAGCGCCTTGCAGATGGATATCAAGATCGAAGGCATCACCGAAGAGATCATGCGCAGCGCGCTGAACCAGGCACAGGCCGGACGCCTGTACATCCTCGGCGAAATGAACAAGGTCATCTCGACCAACCGCACCGAGATGAGCGAATTCGCCCCGCGCCTGCTGACCATGAAAGTCCACCCGGACAAGATCCGCGAAGTTATCGGCAAGGGCGGCGCCACCATCCGCTCGATCACCGAGGAAACCGGCACGCAGATCGACATCCAGGACGATGGCACCATCATCATCGCCTCGGTCAATCGCGAAGCTGCCGAAGCCGCCAAGGCGCGCATCGAGCAGATCACGTCGGACGTCGAACCGGGCCGCATCTACGAAGGCAAGGTCGCCAAGCTGATGGACTTCGGTGC
>JBBSLA010000014.1:0-40568 GCA_038255665.1 Lysobacterales bacterium
CAGTGCGAGCGATTGAGCGGTGCGCTGTCGGCTAGATGAAAGCCGGCGTGGTCGCGCGGACTCTGCAAGCTTTGCCCCATTTGCTTCAGGTGCGGGGTCAGCCCGTAACCTGCCAGCAGCAAGCCGATCGGGATCATCGCCTTGCCGGTCAACATCGTGGCATCCATCGGCATGCCGACCATGCGGAAGTGCGTATGCGCGCTCATCGCGAACATCGGCGCGTGCGCCAGCACGCCGGCGACCAACAACAGGCTGCCGAGCCAAAAGGCAATCGGGTGATGGAACGAAATGCCATTGTGGGTCATCGGTCTCACGGTATTTCGTTTTGTGCAGATTGCACTACACGCGTCAGCTTGCATGTTCGACCAGCGGACCATGACGATGTCATCAAAAAGGCGAGCCAAGCGACTCGCTCATTTACTTTTTCAATCGCTCGAAGGAGCGAACGGCGGATTATGTTCCGGCGGACGCGGTCGGGTTCTTCCCATCTCCCGAATTCACGCCGCACGTCGTGTAGTAGGGAACGTTCAACCCCAAACGAATATTCCGAACAGCGGTCCAGCCGTCTTGCCTGTTGCCACCGGGTTGGACTACGCCAGTACCACCGTTGGCCTGCTCCTCCCGCTTTCGGGTGGCGGCGGTCATCCTCGGGTCGTCGCTGAACATGGCGTCGCCGAGATAGTAGGTGCAGCGTCCTGGTTCGATGATGTGCATATGGATGTGTTGTGGCTCCGTGCCACCGGAATATGCACCGGGTCGAATGGTCCGAAACTGATACTGGCCAGCGATGTCGGTCTGGGCCCATCCTCGCAGGCGACCGTGCCGAGCGGCGCTGCCAACGAGGTTCGGGTCGGCCGGATAATTGCCGGTGGCGTCGGTTTGGTAGGCGTAGACGACGATGCCCTGTTGCGGAACACCAGCACGGTCGGTGACGACGCCGGATAGTTGCATTCGCTCGCCGGGTTCATCACGGCCAGCCATTTCTGTCGCCGACGCCATCGTGTCAGGAATATTGCCGAAGACGCCGTCGCAGCCTTCGCAAGGTCCGACGATGCGTTCGGACCTCGTCACAGTTGCACGTGTCCGCAGTAGTGGCTGGATCGTCGCAACATCGCCAGGTCGGAGCGCGCGCGTGTCGATGGTTGCGTCCATTGCCGGTTGCAGCGATCGAAACACCTGCAATCGGACAATACTGTCGTTCGAAAGGCCGAACAACGACACGCAACCATCGCCATCGGTCGTTGCCCAGATGGTGCGCTTTCCACGCGTGCCGCCATCGCTTACCAATGCGATCAACGTATGCATTCCGGTCGAGCGATGGCTGGTCGGCAGGCATGCGCTCCATGATCCTTCGCCGCCGGGTTCTTTCAAGTCTGCCGTGGGCGACAAGTGATTGGCTGCGGTCCAGAGTTGTCCCTTTGGAACATCCGGATCCTGCGACACGACCGGAACCTCGTAAGTGGCTCGCAGGAACGTAATGGCATAGCGCGAATGGTCATCGAGATCGCGCTGCCCGTTCGGGATCGCCGTTCCCGGATCGAACTGCCAGAGCATTCGTCGCTGGGCGAACACGAAGCCGACTGCCTGCGTGGCAAGTTTTGACTGGAAGTCGGTCGATGCTGTCGCCAGCGCCTGGTCGGAGAGCGTCGCGACATACCAATTGTTGGAGGCGCTCCGCACCGCCTCCAACAGCGAAGGTGAGGGTGTTGCACCGGTCAGCACCAGAAAAGGCCTGAATCGGGAATCGGCGATCGAGTCCGTTGTTTCACGAAGCCGACTTGCAATGACCCGGGCTGCCGCAGGTGTTGTCGTTGAGGGCAGAAACACGAGCAGGCCGGCGTCGTAACCATGTCGGCACATTGGGCAGACCGTCGTTCCCGCATACGGCCCTTGCAAATGCAGCACATCGACCGCCGGCAGCGCGTCCCAGCGGGGAATGGCCGCCCGGACATCGGCAACAAGAACGATGCAGCCAATAGCTACGGCAACGAAGAATCGGAACATCGCAAACTCCTGATGGTGGGGGTATTGGGTAGAGCCGACCAGCGCGGCCAGTGTTAACGTCTATCAGCCGGTTAACACTCGGCGCTTCCGCTGCCTCTACCTGTCGTGCCAACAGGATTCGACATTGCGCCAACGCCCTCACGACGCCCCGTCCGATCTTGAAATTGCGCGTTGGGTTCGCGACGGCCGATCCGGTTCGCAGGTCGCATACGCGCGCTTGTTTGATCGGTTTGCGCCGCTCGTGCACAGCATCCTGCTCGGCCGCTTTCGTCCTGCCATTGCCGACGAGTTGACCCAGGAATGTTTCGTGACCGCATTTAATCGGCTTGGGCAGCTCAACGACGGCGGAAAATTTGGCGCATGGATCGCGACAATTGCTCGGCGGATACGCCCCGAGAGGGCAGTCAATGAAGTGGATAGTGGTGAACTCGAAAGCCATCCATCCGCAGACAGTTCGCCCGAAGCCAGCGCAGAGGCCGATCGCATGTTGCGAATCATTTCGAATCTTCCCGAAGCCTATCGCGAGATCCTCATGCTTCGACTGGTGGAAGGCATGAGCTGCCCGGAAATTGCTGCGTTGACAGGACTGACACCGGGATCGGTACGAGTGAACCTGCATCGTGGCATGCGGCAGTTGCGTGTCGCTGCGGGCATGGAGCGCGGCGAGACGAATGTGGAGTGGACCGATGACTGACGATGATGCGTTGTGGATCCCGGAGCTGGACACTGATCCCGAATTGCGACGAATGCAGGCTCTGCTGTCGCCTTTCAGCGTGCGCTCGCGAGGCTTGACGCTACGGCCAAATCGCCAGATATCGCGTCGAAACCGGGCGCGACGGGTAGCGTGGACTCTGGTTGCGTTGGCTACCGCGTGCGCGCTGGTTATGGGAGTCGGCATCCACCGTTTGGCATGGCAGTCCGATAAGCCTTGGGGAATCGTGACTCTCGATACGGGCGGGCAGAGCACATCGGGCGCACTTGCACCGGGTTCGATGGTGACCACTGGGGTAGGCGAAACGGTGAAGCTTGCGGTCGCTCGCATCGGAGAACTAACACTGTCTCCCGACTCGCAGCTTGAGTTGACGACCACACGCACGGGAATGCATCGCGTGCGGCTGGATGTCGGCCACATGCGCGCGAGAATTTGGGCACCGCCCGGCTACTTTGGCGTCCAGAGTGGCGCGGCGGAAGTAATCGACCTGGGTTGTGATTTCGATCTTTGGAAACAGGTCAACGGGCGTGGTCGCGTATACGTTCGCAATGGATGGATTGCCTATCAGGTGGCATCGAGGGAGGTGTTGGTGCCCGCGGGCTACGCAATGCAGTTCGATGCCACTAATTTTTCGACGCCAGTGCGGTCCAATGCGGATCAAGGTTTCGTCGATGCCATGCGACGGTTGGACCAGGCGATCGCAGACGATGGGTCCGACTCTGTCAGCGCCGTCACGGCAGCAGACCAGGTCGCGGCCCGCGCCACGGATAATGACGCCTATTCGTTGCTAAGCCTGCTTTCCAGCCAGCCACGGCTCGCCAGTAGTGACTTGTATCCGCGTCTTGCGAAGGCGTTTTCACTGCCAGCGACCGATGCTGCACATCGTCGAGCCTGGACGGAAGGTTCGCAGGACGCAATCAATGCGTGGTGGAAGAAGCTCCCGGTGCAACCCAAGCAATGGCTGGGCAACTGGACCGATCTGTTTGGCTAGTCAGTCGGATCGACTGGCCGCACCGTGACGGCGACGGTCAACTGGTGGTCGCCGCTGCCGATCAACACGCCGCGCAACGGCGATACATCGCTGAAGTCGCGGCCCCAGGCGATGGTGATGTGGTCTGTGCCGAGGGTGCAGTTGTTGGTCGGGTCGAAGTCGATCCATCCCAATGGCGGGCAATACACCGACACCCAGGCGTGCGATGCATCGGCGCCCACCAACCTGCCTTCGGCATCGTTGGTGGGATCGCCGTTGCCGGTACGGATATAGCCGCTGACGTAGCGCGCAGGAATACCGTTGGCACGCAGGCCGGCGATCATCACGTGGGCGAAGTCCTGGCAGACGCCTTCGCGTTTTTCCAACACCTCGCGCGTTGGCGTGGTGAGATCGGTGGCGCCGGGCAGGTAGGCAAAGTCTGTATGGATGTGGCGCATCAAGGCTTCGGCGGCCTCGCAAACTGGTCGATTCGGCAGCAGTTCGTCGGCGGCCCAGTCGCGGAATAACTGGTCGCGCGGTACGTGTGGCGAGGGATAAAGAAATCGACTCGCGTCGAGTCGCTCCTGATCGATGGGTTGGGGCGTGTAGGCAAAGCTTGCTGCCACTTCCGCGCACGTCATCGACTCGCCATCGACGTTCAACGGACGCACGACCACTTCCACCTGCATCCGCGAACTGAAAATGAGTTCGTCCTGCAATCCAAGGAAATCAACGAGGCTGATCGGGTTGCCGAACGCATCGATGCTGTCTTGGCGACTGAAGGGTTCCGGCGAGAGCACCAACGAGTGTTCAAAGCAGGTCTGGAAAGGTGCATGCCTCGGCTCAAGATGCAGCAACTGGATCGACTGCGCGACCGAACCGGCGTATCGGTAGGTGGTGTCATGGCGCACTTCGTAGCGACGCGTGCTCAATGGCGTACTCATGCGGACAGCACAGGTCGTTGCGCGTCGGCGTGGACGAAGTAGCGCAGGCTGAGCCAGTCCGCAAAGGCTTCGGTGCCGTCGAGCACCGCTTGCACTTGTTCACCCAAGCGATGGCGCGCGGCGTTGCCTTCCTCGTCGTCGCGTTCGATCAAGAGCGGATCGGTTTGCGCCATCAACGCGGCAGCCGGCGGTGGCCAGGCCGGTCGTGCGTCGTCGTCGATGCGATCAAAGCCACGCTGGATCGCGATGATCAGGAAGGGCAGGCCGCGCGGGTTGGAGATGTCGTTCAACATCAGGTCGAAAACGGTCGCGAGTCGCGGCGTTTCGCGATAGCGCGCGCGATGGGTGATGGTGCTGTCGCCAATATCGAGCAGCCAGCCAAGCTCGATCGCGGTCGGTCCACGCTTGGCCAGCAGCAATCGCGACATGAGGTCAGCCAAGAACACGCTGCGTTCGATGCGACGGCCGAGCATCAACAAATTCCAGCCTTCGTCGCGGGTCATGCCTTCCAACGTGAAACCGGCCATTGCGGCCAGTGCGAGCAGGCTGTCGTCGAGCAGTTCGCGTGCGTCTGCGGCATTGTCGCGTTGTTCTACGAAGGACTGTTGCAAGTCACTGACCGTCGCCCACTGTTCTGCGGAAAGATGGCTTCGTGCCTGCACCGCGCAGCGGGCGAGGTTGGCCACATCGTTGGCGAGGCCGAAAGGAATGTCCGGGTCGGTGACCGCCGCACGCAAGCGTGCTTCTCCGTCCTTGCGCAGCACGCCGAATTGCCGCGCGAGAGCAATAGCCGTCGCCCAACTGCCACTGCGTCGTGCAGCCGGGTCGATCGACATGGTCAACGTTGCGCGCAACAGGCGAACCTTGTCTTCGCAACGCTCGGAATAGCGACCGAACCAGAACAAGTTCTCGATCATGCGCGAGGATTCGTCCTCGGAACGCTGGCCGACGCGTGGTCGCGATTCGCGGAAGTGGCTGGCTTCATGATCGCTGCTCGACAACACCCAGACGTCTTTGCTGCTGCCGCCACGCTGCATGGCGACGACATCGGCATTGGCATTCGCGGCAACGCCGGCCAGCGCGCCTGGCATCACCCGATAGCCGTCGGCGGTCGCGACTGCGTAGACGCGCATGGTGAGCGTGCGCGGCACCCAGCCGCCGCCGCGCTCTGCTGTCCACGCGCTGGTCTGCGACAGGCGCACGCGTTCCTGCACGACATGGATGCCTGGTTGCGCGGCGATGCGTTCGCGCAAGGCATCCAGTTGCTGCGGCGACAACTCGCTGCCGTCGAGTGCCGCGAAATTCGCGGTAGGGAAGGCCGGCTTGATGACCAGTTGATCGAGATTGTCCTGGATGGCTGACAACACGCGCTTTTCGCCGCACCACCACGTTGCCACCGATGGCAACAGCAGCGACTCCCCAATCAACGGTTCGGCCAGCGCCGGCATGAAGCCCATCCATGCGGCCGATTCGAGCACGCCTGAGCCCAACGCATTGGCGACGCGCACATTGCCCGCGCGGACCACACTCATCAAACCGGGAACGCCGAGTGCGGAATCGCCGCGCAGTTCCAATGGATCGCAGAGCGCGTCGTCGATGCGACGCACGATGGTGACGACACGCTTGAGCCCGCCCAATGTTTTCAGGAACACCATACTGTCGCGAACGGTGAGGTCGTTGCCTTCGACCAGCAACATGCCGAGCTGGCGGGCGAGGTAGCTGTGCTGGAAATATCCGTCCTTCAGCGGACCCGATGTCAACATCACGGCGAGACCATCGGCGCTGTCGTCGATGAGCGCGTCGCGAAACTGGGTGAAGAAATCACCGAGTGGCCGCACCGCGAGGTCGCCGATCAGCTCAGGGAAGAGGCGCGCGATGATGTCGCGATTTTCCAGCGCATAACCCATCCCGGATGGTGCCTGTGTGCGATCAGCGATCACCCACCAGCGACCGTCCGGCGCTCGCGCGAGATCGGCCGCATACACGTTCAACCAGTGTCCACCGGCAGGCTGCGTGCCGAGTGCAGGCCAAAGAAAATTGGGATGTGCGTAGGCCAGTTCGGCGGGCAGCTTGCCGCTCACGAACAGGGTCTGCTCGCCGTACAGGTCGGCCAGCATGGAATTAAGCAAGCGTGCGCGCTGGGCAACGCCGGTCTTGATGTGCTGCCATTCGGCCGCGTCAATCACCAGCGGCATCGGATCGAGTTGCCATGGCCGGTCCGCACCACTCGGATCGGCATGGACGTTGTAGTTGACACCGCTTTCGGCGCTCAGGCGTCGAACCTGGTCGGCGCGTCGCGCCGCCGCGCCGCGCGATTCGCTGGCAATCAGTTCGGACAGTTCCTTCCAATGCGTTCGCGGCGCACCTTCGGCATCGAACATCTCGTCGTAGCGATGGCTGAGTTCGGAATGCTGGATCAGGTCTTCGCGTTTCATCGAATCTTGCGGTTGCCGCTCATGTTCGTGCGTCGCCGTCAGTGCAGCGACGAATTTTCCGGGCATTCCGCCGCCGTTCGCAACGTTGTGCGGCGAATGACAATCCAGTAGATCAACCGATATGCGACGTACGCAAGTCGAGCGTGAACGGAAACTCCAGGCTCGGCTTCGCATCGCCAGCGACGGTCGTTCCGGGACTGTGGCCGGAGCGGAAAAAGCGATTGAGGCGCCGACTTTCCGCTTCAAATGCGTTGACCGGGAAATCATCGTAGCTGCGGCCGCCCGGATGGGCGACGTGGTACTGGCCACCGCCAAGCGAGCGTTGGTTCCAGCGATCGACCAGATCGAAGGTCAACGGCGTGTCCGATGGCAACAACGGATGCAGGCTTTCCGACGGTTGCCATGCGCGGAAGCGCACGCCAGCGACGTATTCGCCGACGCGACCGGTCGGCCGCAGCGGCATCGTTTCGCCATTGCAGGTAACCGCGTAGCGATCGGCGACCAGGCCGGTAACGCGCAGTTCGATGCGCTCGAGCGACGAATCGACGTAGCGCACCGTGCCACCCGGCGAACCTTCTTCGCCGAGGACGTGCCACGGCTCCAATGCATGGCGCAGTTCGAAATGCGCGCCTTGCACCGAGAAATCGCCGATGGTCGGGAAGCGGAACGAGAAGTGCGGCGCGAACCATGCGACGTCGAACGGATAGCCGTCGGCGTTGAGATCGGCAATGACTTCGGCGAAATCCTGCTCGATGAAGTACGGCATCATCCAGCGATCGTGCAGCTCGCTACCCCAGCGCATCAAGCGCTCTGGCGCGTAAGGGTTCCGCCAGAAACGCGCAACCAGGGCACGTAACAGCAACTGCTGGACCAGGCTCATCTGTGCATGTGGCGGCATCTCGAATGCGCGCAGTTCAAGCAGCCCGAGTCGGCCAGTCGCGCTGTCCGGTGAATACAGCTTGTCGACGCAGAACTCGGTGCGATGGGTGTTGCCGGTGGCGTCGACCAGAAGATTTCGCAGCAATCGATCGACCTGCCAGGGCGGGCATTCCGTGCCGGCTTCCGGGAACTGCGCGAAGGCGAGGTCGAGCTCGTACAAGGCGTCGTTGCGCGCCTCGTCAATGCGTGGCGATTGCGAGGTCGGCCCGATGAACAGCCCCGAGAACAGGAAAGATAGTGACGGGTGATTCACCCAGTACGAGATCAGGCTGCGCAGCAGGTCGGGCCGGCGCAGGAAGGGTGAGTCGAGCGTGGTCGCACCGCCCATGACGAAATGGTTGCCGCCACCGGTACCGGTGTGGCGACCGTCGACCATGAACTTCTCGGCGGTCAGCTTCAGCTCGCGCGCGTTGTCGTAGAGATGATTGGTCTTGTCGACAATTTCCGGCCAATCCATCGATGGATGCAGGTTCACCTCGATCACACCCGGATCAGGCGTGACCCGGAACAGGTTCAGGCGCGGATCGCGTGGCGGCTCGTACCCTTCCAGCAACACCGGTTGCTTGAGGTCGGCGGCAACGGCTTCGATTGCCGTAACCAGTTGCAGGTATTCGTCAAGCTTTTCGAGCGGTGGCATGAACAGGTAGAGCACGCCATTGCGGATTTCAGCACAGAGCGCAGTGCGCACCACTTCAGTCGCTGATTCGTTAAGCGCGGGAGCGCGATCGGCGTCGACCGATTTCTTCGTCGCGACCGTCTTGCCATTCTTTGTCGAACCGGAAGTTTTCCCGGCGGCCTGCTCGTCCTTCAGCGACTGCGTACGCAGCGCCGCATGGGTGGCGAGCTTCGGGAACTCCTGCGACTGATCGACCGGAATCACGAACGGGAAGTCAGCCTCGGCAACCCAAGGCTGAGATTCCAGCGGCAAGCGAAAGCCCATCGCGGAGTCGCCTGGCAACAGGGAACAACGCTCGGTACGCAGGAACCACGAACTGGTACGGAAGCCGCCTTCGTCATCGCTGCCAATTGGCAACACCGCGCCAACCAGATGATCCAGTCCCTGCTCGAAAACGCGGCAAAGGCGTGCACGCTCAAGCGGGTCCGTGACTTTGGAATTGAATGGATCGACATTGCTCGGCAGACGGCGTTCGCGCCACATCATGTAGATCGCGTCTTCGTACGCGTCGAAGATGTGCTTGCCGGAGATGCCAAGTTCCTCCGTCAGCGCAGTGAGAAATCGCCGCGGGATGTCCTCTGCAATCTCGGTCGGTTTCGCTTCGTCGCCGACCAGCGCAGGGTCGTTCCAGACCGGTTCGCCATCACGTCGCCAGAACGCATTGAGCGACCAGCGCGGCAATTGCTCGCCGGGGTACCACTTGCCCTGGCCGAAATGGATCAGGCCCTTTTTCGCATATTTTTCAACCAGGCGCTGGAACAACTTGATCGAGTAGCCACGTTTGGTCGGGCCCATCGCTTCGCCATTCCATTCGGCGCCAGCGGGATCGTCGATGGCGACGAAAGTCGGCTCGCCGCCCATCGTCAATCGCACATCGCCGTTTTGCAGTTCCTTGTCGACTTCGTGACCGAGTGCTTCGATGGCCTGCCACTGGGCATCGGTGTACGGCTTGGTCACGCGCGGCGCTTCGAAAACGCGCTGCACCGACATGCTGTGGTGGAACTCGACGTTGCTTTTCTCGACACCACCGCTGATCGGCGCCGCTTCGCTGGGCTCGGGCGTGCAGGCCAGCGGAATATGCCCTTCGCCGGCGAGCAAACCCGATGTCACGTCAAGACCGATCCATCCGGCGCCGGGCAGGTAGACCTCGCACCATGCATGCAGGTCGGTGAAATCCTCTTCCGGACCACTTGGCCCATCGAGCGCTTTCACGTCGGCGGTGAGCTGAATCAAGTAGCCGGAGGCGAATCGCGCGGCGATGCCGCAGTGACGCATGATCTGGACCAACAACCACGCCGAATCGCGGCACGATCCGGAACCGATTTCGAGCGTGTACTCCGGCGCCTGCACGCCGGGCTCCATGCGCACGATGTAGTCGACGCTATTGGCGACGCTCTGGTTGACCGTGACGATGAAATCGTTGGTCGACATGCCGTTTTCGGGCAAGGTCGTCAGGTATTTTTTCAGGAGTGGACCGGCAGGCTCGACGGCGAGGTAGGGCGCAAGATCGGCCTTTTCCTGCTTCTGGTAGTCGAACGGAACGGTCTTCGCGTAATCAGCAAGGAAGTAGTCGAACGGGTTGAGCACCGACATCTCGGCGACCAGGTCGATCTCGACCTTGAACTCGCGGGTCTTCTCCGGGAACACGACGCGAGCGAGCCAGTTCGACTGCGCATCCTGCTGCCAGTTGATGAAGTGCGGCTCGGGGGTGATCCGCTGCGAGTAGGACAGAATTCGGGTACGACTGTGCGGCGCGGGACGCAGCCGGATGATCTGCGGCCCAAGCTGGACCGGCTTGTCGTAGTTGTACTGAGTGACGTGATTGAGCGCGACATGAATCGACATGGGCGATGCGTTTCCTTTGCGAGAGCGCGCGTCGACGGTGCCGCAGCTGGGAGGCGTGGGCAGTTTATTGTGCGACGCAGCGACCAGAGTCCCGGTCTGGCGGCCTCAAGTCAACCGCGATTGGTGCCTGAAAACAACAATTTGCGCCGGTTTGGAGGCGATTTCCCGGCTAGGTTGGGGCTGTCAGGCGGCTGCGGCGCTAGCTGAACTGTGGCTGCGCAGCATCAAGGCGCAGTGGTGAAAAGCGAGCGGAGCCCGATGAAAACGCCAATGGTGAACTCATGGGCGTTCTTAATCGCAACTCGTCTTTGTGGTTCGACGATCATTCGAAGCCGGAGCGAAACAAGACATCGCTCGGGCGCAGGGCAATCGACAACTCACTGCCATCACCCGGAAACGTAACCGTCGTCGCACCGGCAAGGCTGCACGTTCCCAAGTAGGCCGAGCCGACCGGACACTCGATGTTGTTGTAAACCTCGTTGATGTAGCCACGGTAGTTGTCGGTGGCGAGGGCGAAGGTTGAACCGGGCGAGGAATTTGGCGCGATGTCGATCCGTCCGTCAGCATCCGATATTGCCGACCCCACGCGATCTCCACTTTGCGGGTCAAACACATCAACAATTATTCCCGCTAGCGGCAATCCGTTACCCGCGTCAGTCACCTGTCCTAGCCTGCCAATGCGGCTTCGATTCCTGAAATTGATCCCATCGACGTTGGCGCCGCTAACCAGGCTTACCGGCGTTGCGTTCGACAGCGGACATTGGGTGTAGTCGTAAGCCTCGGGACCGCAATCGATGCCGTCGTACACCTGGAAGCGCGAAAAGCTGCCGGGCCAGTAAACGAACCGAAATTGGCCTTCAGGCAAGTCGCTCAACTCGTAATTTCCGTCGCCCTGCTGGACCAACCGGCCTGGATTCACACCTAGGTTCATCGCGTTCAACGCTACAATCTGAAAATTCGTGAAAGCCGGAAGGTTGCCTATTTGACCTCGAATCTTTGCGCTCGGTGCAAGTTGGAAGTTTACCGGCGCTGGCGACGTGCCCGCACTGACGATGATTGGGGTGCCGCCGATGCAATTGCTGACGTATGAGACGTTGTTGCACGGGAGGTCGTCGTACAACTCGTCGATATGGTTCGCAGTCCCTGCGTGGACCATATAGCTACCCAGTGCGGGCGGTCGGATTCGATAGCTGCCATCGCTCGCCGTTTGGGTCGTTTGCTGCGAGTAGTTTCGAAAGATCGTGACGGTTGCGTTGGCGATAGGTGATCCACCGGCGCCGGTGACCACTCCCGTGATCTCCGGCACGCGTTCAAGGTCCATTGAGATTGCAACGGGTGGAGCGTCGTTGTTGAGCGCAATTGGCGTTGCAGCCTGAAACTCTGCGGCTCCACAGACTGCCGCGCACAGCACATCCTGATAATACTCCGACACCAACCCACCTCCTTCGACCCGAACTCGGTAAGTGCCAGCTGGAAGCGGACCGAGAAGCACCGGCGCGCCTGAGCCGCCCGAGCCTGCGTTGGAAACCGCGTTTCCTGCCGGATTGACCGCGATGACCTGCAGGTAAAAGTTGGCAGTTGGCTGTCCGCCCACCGTAGTCGAGACGACAATACTGTTGCCCCGACTCAGGGAGAAGCTCGCCAGCGATTGTCCGAATTCCACCGTTGCGACGGGAGTTCCAGGAATCTGGTCGCAAGTGATGTCGCAGTCAAAGCCAGCGAAAACCTGGCTCTTGTACCCGATCGCGGAAGCCACGACGCGATATTGTCCGCTCACGAGTCCAGCCACGCGATAGCGGCCGGCTGCGTCAGCGTACACGTTTCGTACCGCAGTCGATGATGCACCCGCTTGGCTGATCGATACTTGCGCGCTGTCTATCGGGACGCCTGAATGGTCGAGGATCTGGCCGTAAATCGCGCCACCGGGCGACAACGCCAGATTGACATTGGAAACGGTCACGCCGTCGTCTGTCGCGACGGGGCTCGGCGTGCCCGGGCCACAATCGGACAATGCAAAGGCTTGCGAGCACGTGATGTTGTCCCACGCCTTGTCAAGATACAGGACCGCGTAGTAAGGCCCTTTTGTCCGCACGTACGTATTCGGGCCAGCCGTTGTCGAGTACGTCACCAGTTGGTAGTCGCCATTCGACTGGGACGTTGCCTGTCCTGCGTATTGCACGGAGCCAGGGTTCGCGCCGCGATAGGCTTCGAGCGCGTAGGACCTGAGCGGGCTACCCGTATCGATTCGCGTTATCCGTCCATTGATGGTCACCGCCGTGATGGCGTCGACCATCGCGATACCGCGTTCGCCCTGATTGCGCAGCTCCACCATCAACGGATGAGCGGCAGGTGGCAGCAGCGCAATGGCCTGCAGGCCGTAATTGTCGTCGCCGCTGCTGATCGCGGGCTTGCCGGTGTCGCGGCAATCCGCGTACACCTTTACGGCTGCGTCGATGACGGAACCGACCGTGGTGACCGCCAAGGGTGCGCTTGCGCCGAGCGGCGAGCGGACCGCGATCCAGCGGCTTCCGTTTGTTGGAACCTCGATGTGCATGGGTCGGCCGGGGACAAGCTCGATGGCTTGTTCACAACCCACGCCAGCGACGCCTTGCGCGGACATCAGTGGTCCGCGCGGTTGTACTGCGTGCTTCGAGATTCGCGACGCCATTTCAGGCTGCTCGAGCGCGAGGCGCAGGTTGTACAGCGGGCCACGCAGCGCATACCGCTTCGCTCGTGAGAGCGCAGATTCGTCGGGCCGCAGATCGGACGCACCATTGATGGTGTCGACACGCTTCAAAAGTTCTTCAACGGCGGGTCGCGAGGCGTTGGGGTCGGACGCCAAGGCTTGGGTCGCGCGCTGGATTTCCGAATCCAGTCGCACCCAGTCGCGAAGGTTTTCCGTGTCGGTCGTCGCATTGGCGAAACCGGTCGCACTGACCAGAACAATCGCAGCAATAAACAAAGCGCGCATTTCCAACTCCTGTCAGCGTCCGGCGGAGAGTGCGAAGGTGGATTCCTGCACATAGTCGGACACGCGAGCGGGAGTGTAATCGCCATCGGTAATTCGGTAAATCGTTGATTACAAAATGAAATCGCGCGAGGTCCAAAGACAATGCCGAAGCTCGCACGTTCACGGGGGCAGGGCCACGGAGCCAACAAAAAGGCCGATGAGCGCACTCATCGACCTTCGGTTTGGCGCGCCCGGAGAGATTCGAACTCCCGACCACCAAGTTCGTAGCCTGGTACTCTATCCAGCTGAGCTACGGGCGCATGTAACGCTCGCCACGGGGTCCGCAGCGAGGGGCGGCATTATTCCGATCAGGCGGCGGTCCGTCAAGCATTGTCGGTGAGTTGCCTTCGTTTGAACGCGGTACCGGTCGATGGGAAAGCACCACGATCAGCCCGTCAGCGCGCGTTTTCGACTACATTGATCGCCATCGAGATGATCGTTGGAGCCGCTCCCACCCATGCCGGAATCGCATAGCGCCGCGGCGCCGCGCAGCCTGTCGCAGCTCGACCGGCTGGAGTCGGAAAGCATCCACATCCTGCGCGAGGTGGTCGCCGAGTGCGAGCGGCCGGTGATGCTGTATTCGATCGGCAAGGACAGCGCGGTGATGCTGCACCTGGCGCGCAAGGCGTTTTTCCCGGCGCGGCTGCCTTTCCCGCTGCTGCACGTGGACACGCGTTTCAAGTTCCGGGAAATGTACGCGCTGCGCGACCGCATCGCCGCCGATCCCGATATCGATCTGATCGTTCACATCAATCCCGACGGCGTCGCGGCAAACATGAATCCGTTCGACCACGGCGCGTCGGTGCATACCGATGTGATGAAGACGCAAGGTCTCAAGCAGGCGCTCGACCAGCACGGATTCGATGCCGCGTTTGGCGGTGCCCGTCGCGACGAAGAAAAATCGCGCGCCAAGGAACGGATTTTTTCGTTCCGTAACGCCCAACATCGCTGGGACCCGAAAAACCAGCGGCCCGAACTGTGGCGGCTCTACAACACGCGTAAACGCAAGGGCGACAGCATCCGCGTGTTCCCGCTGTCGAACTGGACCGAACTGGACGTGTGGCAATACATCCAGCGCGAAAGCATTGCGATCGTGCCGCTGTATTTCGCGGCGGAGCGCCCAGTGGTCGAGCGGGACGGCATGCTGATCATGGTCGAGGACGCACGCCTGCCATTGCGCGACGGTGAAGTGCCGCAACAGCGGCGGATTCGTTTCCGCACGCTCGGCTGCTATCCGCTCACCGGGGCGATTGAAAGCGACGCCGACAGCTTGCCCAAGATCATTGCCGAGATGCTGGTCGCCAGTCAGTCCGAACGGCAGGGTCGCGCGATCGACCACGATGCCTCGGCGTCGATGGAGAAGAAAAAGCAGGAAGGCTACTTCTGATGGCCGCCGCGCCTTCCGACCGGGACGACTTCATCGCCGCGCAAAGCGACAAGGAACTGCTGCGGTTCATTACCTGTGGCAGCGTCGATGACGGCAAGAGCAGCCTGATCGGTCGCCTGCTGTACGAATCGCGGGCGCTGTTCGAAGACCAGCTCGCGACCTTGGCCAGCGATTCCAGGCGGGTCGGAACGCAAGGCGAGAATCTTGATTTTGCGTTGCTGCTCGATGGGCTTTCCGCGGAGCGCGAGCAAGGCATCACCATCGATGTTTCCTATCGCTATTTTTCGACCGAGCGTCGCAAGTTCATCGTTGCCGACACGCCCGGCCACGAGCAATACACCCGCAACATGGTGACTGGCGCGTCGACCGCCGATGCCGCGGTGATCCTGATCGACGCGCGCCGTGGCGTGCTTCCACAGACCCATCGCCATAGCACCATCGCGTCACTGCTTGGCATTCGCCATGTCGTCGTCGCAGTCAACAAGATGGACCTGGTCGATGAAGCGGAAAACACCTTCCGCGCCATCGAAAGCGAGTTCCGCCAGTTCGCAGACCAGCTCGATTTCGACGACATCGAGTTCATACCGGTATCTGCCCTGCGCGGCGACAATGTCGTCGATCCGTCATCGACCATGCCCTGGTATCGCGGGCCGACCTTGCTTGGGTTCCTGGAAAACGTGCCGATCGACGAGCAGCGTCGCACCGACGAACCCTTGCGCATGCCGGTGCAGTGGGTGAACCGGCCCGACCAGAGTTTTCGCGGTTACGCGGGGACGCTTGCGAGCGGCAGCGTACGCGTTGGCGAGCGCGTACGCGTGCAGCCGTCCGCACGCGAGAGCACGGTCGCACGCATCGTGAGTTTCGATGGCGACCTGGCCACGGCGATAGCCGGCCAGTCGATCACGTTGACGCTTGCTGACGAGATCGACATCAGTCGCGGCGACATCATTTCCGCCGCCAACGATCCCGCCGAAGTTGCTGACCAGTTCGATGCGACTTTGGTGTGGATGGATGCGAATGCCTTGCTCCCCGGCCGGCCGTATCTGATGAAGATCGGCAGCGCGACGATCAACGCCAACGTCGGCGAGCTCAAGTACAAGTTGCAGGTCGATACACTGGAGCATCTTGCCGCGAAGACGCTGGAATTGAACGAGATCGGCAGCGTCAACCTGTCGCTGGACCAGGCGATTGCCTTCGACGCGTACGCGCGCAATCGTGAGACCGGGGGTTTTATCCTGATCGACCGCATCAGCAATGCGACGGTGGCCGCCGGCATGCTGAATTTTGCGTTGCGACGCGCCAGCAATATTCACTTGCAGGCGCTGGATGTCGATCAGTCGGCACGCAGCGCGTTGATGGGCCACAAGCCTTGCGTATTGTGGTTCACCGGGTTGTCTGGCGCTGGCAAGTCAACGATTGCGAACGCGGTCGAAAAGCTGTTGCTGGCGCGTGGCTGCCACACCTATCTGCTCGATGGCGACAACGTGCGCCATGGCCTCAACCGAAATCTTGGCTTCACTGATGCAGACCGCGTTGAGAACATCCGCCGTGTCGCCGAGGTGGCGAGGCTGATGGCCGACGCCGGCTTGATGACGCTGGTCAGCTTCATCTCTCCATTCCGGCAGGACCGCGCCAACGCCCGCGACATCATCGACAGCGACGACTTCATTGAGGTCTTCGTCGACACGTCGCTTGCGATTGCCGAGCAGCGCGACGTGAAGGGACTCTACAAGAAGGCGCGCGCCGGTGAGCTGAAAAACTTCACGGGCATCGACTCACCTTACGAGCGACCGGAGCATGCGGACATCCGCATCGACACCGAATCACTCGATGTCGATGCCGCCGCGCGCCAGATCATCAGCGTGATGCAGCAACGCGGATTGTTCGACTGAGTAGCGACGCGCTCAGGCGCGCCCGGCGAATTCGCCGGTCACCGTGTTGACGATGATCTTCTCGCCATTGCCGATGTACTCGGGCACCTGGATCTCGATGCCGGTGTTGAGCTTGGCCGGCTTGGGGCGCTTGGTGGCGGTCGCGCCCTTCATGTCGGGCGCGGTTTCGACCACTTCCAGGATCACCGACTGCGGTAGTTGCAAGGCGACCGGCGCGTCGTCGATCAACTGGATGAAACAGCCTTCGATGCCTTCGCTGATGTAGCCGGATGCATCGCCAACCACGTTGGCATCCAGCGTGTACTGGCTGAAATCCTCGCCATCCATGAACACGAACGCATCGCCATCCATGTACGAATAGCTGACAGCGCGACGGAGCAATTCGGTTTCCTTGATGTCGTCTTCGGAGCGCAACGACAGTTCACTCTTCACGTTGCCGGGAATGCTGTACATCGAAAAGCGGAACGTGACATTGCCGCTGCGGCCTTGCGGAGAGCTGCGTTCAATGTCGCGGATCTGATAGACCTTGCCGTCGTGCTCGACCACGTTGCCGCGTTTGACTTCGGATGCTTTCATGCGTGCGGTGGACCTGTGATCAGCGTGGAGCGAGGCGCACGGCGCCATCGAGGCGAACGGTTTCGCCGTTGAGATAGCGATTGCCAAGCATGTAGGCGACAAGGTCGGCGTATTCGTCGGCCTGGCCCAGACGCGATGGGAAGGGGATCGATGCAGACAGCGACTTCTGCACTTCCTCTGGCATGCCATCGACCATCGGTGTCCAGAAGATGCCTGGCGCAATCGTGTTGACACGGATGCCAAAGCGAGCCAACTCGCGTGCCATGGGCAAGGTCATTGCAACGACACCTCCTTTCGATGCCGCGTATGCGGCCTGGCCAATCTGGCCTTCGTAGGCGGCGACCGATGCCGTGTTGATGATGACGCCGCGTTCGCCATCGTCGCCGGGGTCATTGCCCTGCATCACTGCGGCTGCTGCCTTGGCGACATTGAACGATCCGACCAGGTTGACCATCACCGTGGTCGAGAACGTTGCCAGCGGCATCGGCGCTTCCTTGCCGAGCACCCGTGCGGCCCCAAGAATGCCGGCGCAATTGATCGCTGCGTTGATGCCGCCCATGAAGGTTTTCGCGGCGGCGACATTTGCCGAAACGCCCGCTTCGTCGGTGACATCGGTGCGATAGAACGCTGCGTTATCTGCACCGAGTTCGGCGACGGCATCGCCGCCTTTGTCTTCGTTGACATCGAACAGCGCGACCTTGCCGCCGTCGCGCACGATGCGCTGCGCGACGGCGAGGCCGAGGCCTGATACGCCACCGGTAACGATGGCTTTCACTTGTGCTGCTTGCATGGGTTGCCTCGTGGTTGGGATCGCGAACGTGAGCCGGATATTCTAGTCAAGCTGCGCGGGTCAGGGCAGGGCCGTGCGGAAATCGAGGTCGAAACGCGTGCCGGCATTGAGCGCGTGGAGACGCAGGTTGGTGATGCGAATCGGCGCGCCATCGCCGATCTCGGCGACATTCGAATCAGCCATCTCGGCCGGATCGATCACGGTGACGCCGCCGCTGCCCAGCACTTCCAGCACGTTGTCGGGACCAATGACCGCCGCCGTTCCCGCATCGATGCCGAGACCGAGCGCGACCGGATTCAGCGCCAGCGCGGCAAGCAGTCGACCGAGCCGATCGGTAGCTTGGCCGCCTTGATCGATCAGGACGCGGTTGCTCAGGCCAAGTCCCGGCGCGAGCGACACACCACCCGAGCGCGGCGTCAGGCCTTCGCTGCCGGTGACCAGCATATGCTCGCTCAGCGTGGCGGCGACTGCGCCAAATGCCGCCACCGCCATTCCGTCGGCATTGCGACGACGCAAGGCGCGAACCAGAGCGGTACCGCCGATCAGCGATGTCAGCCTCAATGGCGCACACGGCGCGATGACCAGCAGGTCGGTGTGCTCGAGCCGATCAACCAACACCGCATCGCTGGCCTCGCCACGGGTCGTGAGGGTGTGCACGCGAACTTCGTTGGCACTGGCCTGCAGCAAGGCGGCTTCGAGGTCCGTCGCATCGTCGTTTTCAGTCGCCAGTTGCAGGACCAGCACGCGCCCCTGTTCGCAACATCGTGACAGGAGGCGGGCGAGAAGACTGGCCGCACGCTCGCCGGCATCGAGTTCGCCACCGGCGATGATCATGCCGCGGCTGGTATCCGGTGCGCTTCTTGCGGGCACGTCGATCCTTTTGATCGAAACGGTTGATCAGTATAGCGAGGCGTTGGCCAGCACTGTCCTGGCAATGGGTTTCAGTTGTTCGACCCAGCGCCCGTACTGTGCGGCGTTCGGATGCAGGCCGTCATTGACCACTTCTTCCGGATGGGCGCGGGTGAGCTCGGTGATGTCGACGAAGGCCACGCCTTTCGCGTCGGCAATCGACCGGGCCATCGCATTGAAGGCATCGATTTCGTTCGTGATTACGTCGCAATCGCGACCGCTGTTCAGGCCAAATGCGGTGACGCCCCAATCCGGAATCGACGCCACGATCACGCGCCTTTGGCTGCCGCAAGCGAACGCGATGGCTCGCTCCAGTAGTTTCGAAAATTCGCTGGCGTAATTTTCAATCGAACGACCGCGATACTGGTTGTTGACGCCGATCAGCAGGGTGACCAATGCGTGGTCGATAGCGGGATTTGCGGCATCGATCGCCATGTCGAGTTCATCGGTCGTCCAGCCCGTGGTCGCGATGACGTGTGGATCGTCGACGTCGATTCGCCAGTTACGCAGCGCGAGGGCAAGCTGGTTTGGCCAACGATCCGCAGCGGGGACACCCTCGCCGATCGTGTACGAATCGCCGAGCGCCAGGAAGCCGCGTCGCCGCTCAGGCGACATGCCGTCGTTCGATCTGGCGACCAGCCGTCATCTGCAACTGCCGCTCGATGCGCGCGAAGACGTCGCCAATAACATCGGCCTCCGGCAACAACGTCACCCGGAAGTGATTGCGGTACGGCACGTTGAAGCTCGATCCCGGCACCACCAGCACGCTCTCCTGTTCCAGCAAATCCAGCGCAAACGCCTCGTCGTCGAATCGCGGAATCAGGTCGGTGTTAACGCCGGGAAATGCGTAGAGCGCACCTTGAGGTGCATGCACGGAAAGGAACTCGCTGCGCGAAACGGCATCAAGCAAGGCTCGCCGCGACGCGTGCAGGCGTCCGCCGCTGGCGGTCAACTTGCCGATCGTGTCCGGGCCCTGCAGCGCGGGTGCGATCGACCACTGGGTCGGCACGTTGCTGCACAGGCGCATTGCTGCAAGCAGGTCGAACGCAGGTAGCAGTTCCTCGATTCGCGCCTGGCCGCCTGCCACCGACATCCAGCCGACTCGATAGCCGCAGGCGCGATGGACCTTGCTCAAGCCGTTGTACGTAATGCACGGCAAGTCGCCACATAGCGATGCCAGTGGCACGAACGCGGCACCGTCGTAGCAGATCGAATCGTAGATTTCGTCGCTGAGCAGGACCAGGCCGTGCCGTTCGGCGAGGGCCACGATGCCGGCCAGTAATTCGCGTGGGTAGACCGCTCCGGTCGGGTTGTTCGGATTGATGACGACGATGGCACGCGTCTTCGGCGAGACCAGCGATTCCATCTCGTCGATATCGGGCAAGTGGCTGCGCTCGGGCGGGCAGGGGTAGTACACGGCCTTGCCATCGTTGAGATGGGTCGCCGCCGACCACAACGGATAGTCCGGCGCAGGGATCAGCACTTCATCGCCGCGTTCCAGGATGGCGCGCAAGCTGAGGTCGATCAGTTCGCTGACACCGTTGCCGATGAAAATGCGATCGCTATCGACACCGTCGGCACCGCGCTTGCGTTGCTGTTCAGCGATCGCCTCTCGTGCCTGCGGTAGCCCCTGTTGAGTGCAATAGGCCTCGCTCTGGACAAGGTGGCTGGCGACGGCCTCGCGGAGGTGGACGGGCGTCTGGAAGCCGAACAGCCCGGGATTGCCGATATTGAGGCGAACGATGTCGCGACCTTCGCCCTCAAGTTCTCTGGCGCGGCGACTGAGCGGTCCACGGATGTCGTACCGGACATCGGCAAGCCGGCAACTGGGATTGATCGGGCGGTGCGACATGACGGACTCGGCGGGGCGGCTGAAAAACGCCGGCGATTCTAGCAAGGCTGCTGCGCCGATACGCCACGTCGACCGAAGTTGAAATCGACGCGTGGCACGCAACCTTGGTCGCCTGCGACGCATCTGAGGACGTTGCAACCGGACATGGCACCGGCTCCGCATGCCATTGGTAATGGTCAAAATCCATTGCTATTCTGAAACCTAGTGTTATAGTTAACTACAACACCAAATCAAAGAGTCGCCGGCATGCTCCGTCACTGTTCCGCCGCAATCGTCCTTGTCGCTTCCTGCGCGCTCGCCGCCTGCGCGGTCGGCGATCGACCCGTCGCCAAAGAGGCCGACAAGCACGAGTCGATTGCGGTCGAAGCGGTCCCTGTCGGGCGCGGCGAGTTGGTCGCCCACTACAGCGCCACCGCAGCCTTGCAGGCCGAACATGCCGCCAGCGTGATTGCCGAAATGCCGGGTACCGTGCTGTCGATCGAAGCCGAAGAGGGCGATCAGGTGCGTAAGGGGCAAATCCTGGCGCGGCTCGACGCAGACCGCAGCAAGCTCACCTTGCGCCAGAACGAGGCGGAACTGAACAAGCTGAAGAACGAAGTTGATCGCAATAGCAGCCTGATTGATCGAAAGCTGATTCCGGCAACCATGTTCGATCAGTCCGAATCGCAGTTCCTGGCCCAACGCGCCGACACCGACCTGGCGCGCCTGAAAGTTCGCAAGAGCGAAATCCGGGCACCGTTCGATGGTGTGGTGACCCGCCGCTGGATCAAGCGTGGCGAGTTCATGGCAAGCAACGCGGTCGCGTTCGAGATTGCCGATTTTTCCGACCTGACGACCCGGCTGGACATCCCTGAAGGCGATGCCGCCGCGTTGAAGGTCGGCCAGCAGGTATCGATAGCGGTCGATGCGCTGCCCGGTCAGGCGTTCACTGGCAGCATCAAGCGCATCGCGCCGGTGGTGGACCAGGCCAGTGGCACGATCGCGGTAACTGTTGCTGCGGACAATGCGTCCAATCAATTGCGCCCAGGATTGTTCTGCCGCCTCGACATCGCCTACGACCGTATCGCCGATGCCACGCTGCTGCCGAAGTCGGCGTTGCAGGGCGGTGGCGACGACAGCACGGTGTTCGTGGTCAAGGATGGCAAGGCGAAGCGTGCGTCGGTCAAGCTCGGTCGCGAGAACGGTGGCGTTGTGCAGGTGCTCGATGGCATCGCAGCGGGCGATATGGTGGTGACGGCGGGCCATTCCGGGCTGAGCGATGGCGCCGATGTCGAGATCATCGGCACGCGAATCGCTTCCGAGGTCGATCCGGCAGGCGTTGCCGCGCACCAGTAAGTCTTCACCGCAATTTGATCAGCGCGACTGCGTTACGCAGTAGCTTCAGGCGTCGACCAGCAGTTGTGGATCGACACGCACGTCGAACCAACTCATGCCCCAGTGTAAATGCGGCCCGGTCGCGCGGCCGCTTGAGCCGACTGCGGCGAACACCTCACCCTGCTCAATCCGATCGCCCACCTTCGCATCGATCCGCGACAGGTGCAGGAAATTCGAACTGACGCCGTGGCCGTGATCCAGCAGCACCGTGCCGCCAGTGAGATACAGGTCGGGATCGGCAAAGCTGATGATGCCGCTGGCCGGTGCCTTGACTGGCGTGCCGCTAGCCGCCGCGATATCCATGCCGGAATGGCCTGAGCCAGGCTTGCCGTTGTAGACGCGTTGATTGCCGAAGCGGCCACTGATGCGGCCACGCACCGGCCAGATGAATTTCTCGGCGAAGTCGGCGCGGTCGTCGTCGCGCTCGCGCGCTGCCGCAACACGTGCCTGTTCACGTGCGATGCGCGCGGCGATCTCGGGCGGAGGGTTGACTGTTTTCGGCGGCACGCCACTGACGTATTCGGTCGGAAAGTCGCGCGTCGTCACCGCGATCAAAACGTCCTGCTTGCGTCCGCTGGAGTCGGTTACCTCGACCGAGACAGAATCGGTTTCGTTACGGCCAATGCCGAACACGACGCTGCCATAAGGCGTTGCACGCAAGTCACGGCCGCCATAGCGTGCTGAAAAACCCTTGCCAATCTTGCCGATCATCAGCGCACCTTGCGCGGCACTGGCCGGAAACACGTTGCCGTCGCTGCCGGCCAAAGCGGGCAGGGCAAGCATGCCGAATGCGCCGAGTGCACCGCCCATGGCAACCAGACATTCGCGACGATTCAAAGATCACACTCCAGGCGCCGGCCGCGCACGCGGCCATCCAGCTTACCTTGGTGCCAGATTGGCACGCCACTTACGAAGGTGCTGGCGATTCTCGATTGGAACGTCGTCGGCGTGCCAGCGGCGTCCTTCACTGACCAGTTCGGCGTTGACGATGAGAATGTCATTCATCGTGGGAGTCCGAAGCGGGAGGGTCGGAAGGTACAGGCCAGAACCGGAATGTTTGCGGTACGTGGTCGGTGCCGCCACGACACAGCGGCTGGCAGCGCGCGACCCGCCATGTTGCCAGCCAGAGTCCGCGCAGGGTGCCGAAGCGTGCGAGTGCGACGCGCGCATAGTCAGAACAGGAGGGGTGGAATCGACAGTTCTGTCCGAGCAGCGGGCTCAGCCACTTCTTGTAGAAGCGCAACACGGCGATTGTGGCCTATGGGTCAGGGCTTTCGGGTCGAAGTGCTCGCACATTCAGTACTTGTGTGTTGAATATCGGCATGTCGTAGGCTATAACACGCCGCCGCAACGCCACAAGGTCAGTATCTGATGGGCAATCCCAAGGGAAAATCTGCAAGCGCAAGCAAGGCCAAGAAGGCCACGCCCGCCACTGCCAAGTCCGCGAGCAAGACTGTCGCGAAATCGAAATCGAAGGCTGCTGGCAAGGCAGTCAAAGCAAAGCCGGCGGCCAAGCCGGCCGCCAAGAAAAAAGTCGTCGCGAAGCCAGCTCCCGCAAAGAAGCCGGCAGCGCAGAAGGCCGTTGCGAAAAGAGTGGTGCCGAAGAACCCGCCAGGCAAGAAGGCCATCACCAAGTCGGCACCAGCCAGGAAGGCCGCTGCGGCGAAGAAGAGCGTGACGAAAGTTGCTACAACGAAGAAGTCGGCTGCGGTGAAGAAGCCCGCCGCGAAAGCGGCGGTTGCCGCAAAGAAACCAGCAGCCGCCAAGAAAGCTCCAACGCAAAAGAAGGCCACGCTGAGCACCAAGCCCATCGTTGCGAAGACGCTGGCCGCGAAAGCCGCCGGCAAGAAACTGCCTCCATCGCCGGTGAACCAGCCAATGCCTGCCGCCCTTGCGGCATCGGCATCGGCCAATCGATCCCAATCGTCCGGTGTCAAGGCCGTGGCGGTGCAATCACAACCAAAGAGTTCCGTGAATAATACGAAGACCCGTTCCGCCACCAAGTACAAGCCCGCAACCGGCAACGAGCCGGCCATCACGGTCGAGGATGGTCGCTACGCATTGCCCGCATCCGTAGTGATCAAACTCCCGGCCGGCTTCAGGCCCGGCGCGAAAGAGGAGTACATGAATCCGCAGCACCTGGAATACTTCCGCACCAAGTTGCGCACCTGGCGCGCCGAACTGGTGGAAGAATCCAAGCAGACCATCGAAAACCTGCGCGACGAAGTGCGCGACGTCGGCGACGAAGCCGAGCGTGCGACTCGCGAGACCGAGAATTCGCTGGAGCTTCGCACACGCGACCGCTATCGCAAGTTGATCTCCAAGATCGACAAGGCACTCAAGCGCATCGAGGAAGGCCACTACGGATATTGCGAGGAAACCGAGGAAGAGATCGGCCTGGACCGGCTCGACGCTCGCCCGATCGCGACCTTGAGCCTGGACGCCCAGGAACGTTGGGAGCATCGCCAGAAGCAGATGGGCGACTGAGTGTTCTTCTACGCCGTGAACAGCGCCCCGCATCGCGGGGCGCTTGCGTTTCGCAGGCCATGCTTGAAGTCCGCGTGATTGCTACGGCGTGTGTAGACTCATCGTGGCGATCGCAAGGATCGTCAAACAAGAGGACGCTCGATGACTGATCGGCCACGCAAGTATTTCGGTACCGATGGCATTCGTGGCCGAGTCGGCGAAGCTCCGATTACGGCAGATTTCATGTTGCGGTTGGGCCGCGCCGCAGGCGTCGTGCTTCTGGAGAGTCGTCAAAGGCCTGTTGTGCTGATCGGCAAGGACACCCGCGTGTCGGGCTACATGTTTGAGTCCGCGCTTGAAGCCGGCTTGCTCGCGGCTGGCGCAGACGTGCGCCTGCTCGGCCCGATGCCTACGCCGGCGGTGGCGTACCTGATCCGTTCGATGCGCGCCGATGCCGGCATCGTCATCAGCGCTTCCCACAATCCGTACGAAGACAACGGCGTGAAGTTTTTTTCCGACGCCGGCGAGAAGCTCGACGATTCGGTCGAGCTGGCGATCGAGCGGGAGCTTGACGCGCCCTTCGTTACCGTTGGTTCGGAGACGATCGGCAAGGCGGTCCGCATCGACGACGCCTCGGCGCGCTACCTTGAATTCTGCAAGTCCACGGTGTCGCGCGCCTTCCATCTGCACGGGCTGAAGATCGTGGTCGACTGCGCACACGGCGCGACGTATCACATCGCTCCGGTGCTGTTCGCCGAGCTGGGCGCGAACGTGGTCAGCATCGGCGCAAAACCCGATGGCCTCAACATCAATCGCGATTGCGGATCGACCCATCCGCAGACGCTGGTCGACGCCGTGCTGGCCGAGAAGGCCGACTTGGGCATCGCGTTCGATGGAGATGGCGATCGGCTGCAACTGGTGGATTCCTCGGGACGGATCATCGATGGCGATCACATCCTGCATATCCTCGCCTGCGACTGGCAGCAGACCGGACGCTTGCGTGGTCCGGTGATCGGCACCTTGATGAGCAACTTCGGCCTCGAACAATCGATGGCCGCGATCGGCGTTCCGTTCATGCGTGTCAACGTCGGCGATCGTTACGTGATGCAGGCCTTGCGTGAGCATGGCGGCATCCTTGGTGGCGAGACATCAGGCCACGTGCTGTGCCTGGACCGCGTCACCAGCGGCGACGCGATTGTCAGTGCCTTGCAGGTGCTCGACGTAATCCTGCGTCGCGAATGCTCGCTGGCCGACGCTGTGGCTGACCTGCGTATCGTGCCGCAGACCACCACCAATATCCGTGTCGCTGGCGGTGCCGCGCTGGTGGCCGATGCCAACGTGCAGGCCGTGCTGGCCAAGGTGCGCGCCAGCATGAACGGCAGCGGGCGCGTGGTATTGCGAGCATCCGGCACCGAGCCGCTGGTGCGCGTCACCGTCGAGCATGAAGACGCGGAAGTCGTTGCACGACTGGTCGGCGAATTGGCCGACGCCGTGCGGTTGGCAGCCGCGAGTATGTAGCCCTTAAATGAGCCCGGCCATGAGCAAGCACGTTCCCACCCTCGACATCCGACGTTTCGATAGTGACCGCGCCGCATTCGTTGCCGAACTTGGTGCTGCCTATCGCGAGTTCGGCTTCTGCTGTATCAGTGGCCACGGCATCGACGCCGACCTGGTCCGACGCGCTTACGAGGCGTTCCGCGAGTTCTTCGCGTTACCCGTCGAAACCAAGCGTCGCTATCATCTGCCGGGCGGTGGCGGTGCACGCGGTTTCACGGCTTTCGGTGTTGAAACCGCGAAGGACGCCAAGCACGCCGATCTCAAGGAGTTCTATCACATCGGTCGCGAGATCCCCCGCGATTCGCGTTTTGCCGACGTGATGGCAGCGAATATCTGGCCCGCCGAGGTGCCCGATTTCAAACCGGCCGGTTACGCGCTCTACGAAGCGCTGGACCAGCTCGGCAGTCGGGTGCTGAGCGCGCTCGCGCTGCACATCGACCTGGCCGAAGATTTTTTTGCCGACAAGACCGACGTCGGCAATTCCATCCTGCGGCCCTTGCACTATCCGCCGATCACCCAGGACGACATTCCCAACGTACGCGCCGGTGCCCATGAGGACATCAACCTGATTACCCTGCTGGTTGGTGCCAGTGCGGAAGGCCTGCAGGTGAAGACGCGTGAAGGCGACTGGCTGCCGATCACCACTGCCGACGATGCCATCGTCGTCAATATCGGCGACATGTTGCAGCGATTGACCAATCACACCTATCCATCGACTTCGCACCGGGTCATCAATCCGCAGAACGACAACGCGCGCAAGCCACGCTATTCGGTGCCGTTTTTCCTGCACCCGAATCCCGATGTCTCGTTGGCTGTGCTCGATTCGTGCATCAGCACGGACAATCCCACGCGCTATCCGCAATCGATCACGGCGCACGAGTACCTGCTGGAGCGCCTGCGCGAGATCAAATTGATCTGACTGTGCCCGACGACCCGACTCACGATGCTGCCTGAATCGCCTGCCGGGCCATCTGCTCGGTGGCTTGCCCCGTCGTCAATTGCGCTGCTGATCGTCGGCGCGATCCTGCTGGTCGGCTGGCCAGCCATCCACGGCTTCTGGGTGCGCGACGACCTGACTCAGCTGGTCTACGTGCGCCTGCTCGGCTCGCCGTGGCCGTTGTTCACCCATGACCATTTCCCGGTGCCGGGTTCGATATTCCGGCCGCTGGGATTCGCCTCGTTGTGGCTCAGCGAACGGGTTTTCGGCCACGACTACGCAGCGAACTCCATTGCCGACCTGGTGTTGCACGGCGTCGTCGTGCTGGCGCTGTACCGGCTCATGCGCGTGGCGGTCAGGCCGCCTGCGGCACTCGCTTGCTGCATCGTATTCGCGCTGCTGCCGGTGGTGCTGGTGACGGTGATGTCGTGGTCGAACCGCTTCGATCTGCTTGCCGCGCTGTTTACGCTGGTCACCCTGCGCGCGCTGTGCGACTGGATCGTTTTGAAGCGACTGACGCATCTATCGGTCGCGCTGGCGGCGATGCTGGCTGCCTTGCTATCCAAGGAGTCCGGCGCGATTGCCGTCGTCGCTGCGGCATTGCTGATTGGCGAAGCGGGACTGGCGCGCCGCATCGCGTGGCAACGCGCGATGGTTGGTATCGTCGCGGTCGGCGCGGTTGGAATCGGCTACGCCATCTGGCGCCATGGCGTGTTGGGGTCAGGTGGCAATGCGATCACCGGATTAGGCTCACTCGTGGAAACCCTGGCGCGCGGTAGCGCGCTGTGGTGGCGACAACTGGGCGGCTACCTGACGGCAGGCTTGTCGACGTGGGTCGTCGCTTTCGCTTTACTGTTGGTGGTGGTCGCGACTGTCGTCATTGTTTTCCGGCCGGGTCGCGAACAACGCGCCGAGGGGCTTCGCCGTCCCATCCTGCTCGCCGCTATTGCGTTGTTGTTCCTGCCCGGTGTGTTGCAGGCGCCGATTGCCGTCTTGAACAGCGTGGCGGCGAGTGCGGACATGTCGGCGGTCGAACTCGGGATGCAGTCTCGCCTGTACTACACCGGCTGCGTCGGTCTGTCCCTGCTGTTGGCGCTGCTGGTCGACGCGGGCGCGCGGACTCCGCGCCGTGTCATCGCGATTGCGATGATCGTACTCGCCGCCGTCGCCGGCGTGTCGACCCATCGCCTTGCCGCGTCTCATGCTCAGCGTTCCGCAATCATCGCGAAGCAGGTCATCAGTGTCGTCGAATACATCGCCGGGCATCCATTGCCGACGGAACGTTGTCGCGTTGTGATCCTTGGCTACCAGCCTGCGCCGGAGTGGGCGAATGTCACGCCACTCGATTCGGTCATCAAGGCGCTCGCACCGGACCTGGACAAGGTTTCCGGATGCCTGTTCGCCAACGAACACCACACCTACATCCATCAATTCGCTGCTGGTCGCGTGACGCCTGCCGCCTTGCTGCCGTGGCGGCCCCGCATGATCGGCGGCCAAGCTATTCCGTGGCTGGAGATTGGCGGACTCGTCGTTGCCTATCTCGATCCGCCAGCCGAATTTTCCGCTTCCGACCGGGACGAAGTACTGTTCCTCGCAATCGACGGCGACACGGTGACCGATGTCAGTACGGCCGTTCGCGATGGAACGCGCGCGGTGAAGCTCGAGTGACGGCGCAACGACTTGCCGACGGCTGCGTGCCAGCACGGGAGCGCCGGCATTTGTTGCGCGGCGCCGCGTTTGACGCTAACGTCGCCATCCACATGACTTACCTGTCCAGCCCGCTTTGCATCCTGTCCAGCGCCTTCATGGCTGCCGGAATGACGTCGCGCGCGCGCCGACCGCAGCGGACGTCCACGACCGGGTAGGCTGTCGCAGCGATTGGCTGCAACGATCCGAACCCGGCCCTCGCGCCGGGTTTTTCATTTTCTTGCCTCATGTTCCAGCAGGACACGTTGATGACACCACGCAATTTTCTGACCACGCAGGACTGGAGCCGCGCCGAGCTCGATGCGCTGCTGGTGCAAGCAGATAAGTTCAAACACGACAAGCTCGGTGACCAGCTTGCAGGCAGGTCGATCGCGTTGCTGTTCTTCAATCCATCGATGCGCACGCGGACCAGTTTCGAACTTGGAGCCTATCAGCTTGGCGGCAAGGCCATCGTGCTCGCGCCGGGCAAGGACGCCTGGCCGATCGAGTTCGAGATCGGCAGCGTCATGGATGGCGATACCGAGGAACACATTGCCGAGGTCGCGCAAGTTTTGTCGCGCTATGTCGACCTGATCGGCGTGCGCGCATTCCCGAAGTTCCAGGACTGGTCGGTGGATCGCGAAGACCAGGTCATCCGCTCGTTCGCAAAGTTCGCGACTGTGCCGGTGATCAACATGGAAACCATCACCCATCCCTGCCAAGAATTGGCCCACATCATGGCGTTGCGCCAGCATTTGGGTGCAGACCTACGCGGCAGGAAATACGTGCTGACCTGGACCTATCACCCCAAGCCCTTGAACACCGCCGTCGCCAATTCCGCATTGCAGATCGCGACCCGCTACGGCATGGACGTAACCTTGTTGTGCCCAACGCCGGCCTACGTGCTCGATCCGCGCTACATGGAATTCGCCGCGCAGAACGTCGCCGAGAATGGCGGCAGCGTCACCGTCAGCCACGATATCGCGACGGCCTACGCCGGCGCCGACGTGGTCTACGCGAAAAGCTGGGGCGCGCTGCCGTATTTCGGTCGCTGGGAACAAGAAAAAGCGATCCGCGATGCGCACAAGCACTTCATCGTTGATGAAGCGAAAATGGCGCTGACCAACAATGGAAAGTTCAGTCATTGCCTGCCATTGCGCCGCAACATCAAGGCGACCGACGCGGTGATGGACTCACCAAACTGCATCGCGATCGACGAGGCGGAAAATCGCCTGCACGTGCAGAAGGCGCTGATGGCTGCGCTGGTCTAGCGCTTCTCGTCACCCCACATTCCACTCGATAGCTACGCCTCACGGATCCTCCATATGAGTGACCACAAGAACATCGTCCTCGCCTTTTCTGGCGGCCTCGACACCAGCTTTTGCGTGCCTTACCTGCAGGAGCAGGGCTATGCCGTGCATAGCGTGTTCGCCGATACCGGTGGCGTCGACGCCGACGAGCGCGACTTTATCGAGCAACGCGCTGCCGAGCTTGGTGTGGCCTCGCATGTAACTGTCGATGGTGGACCGGCGATCTGGAGCGAGTTCGTCAAACCGTTCGTGTGGGCAGGCGAGGGCTACCAAGGCCAGTATCCGTTGCTGGTTTCTGATCGCTACTTGATCGTCGAAGCGGCGCTCAAGCGTGCCGATGAACTCGGCACGCGTGTGATTGCGCACGGGTGCACCGGCATGGGCAACGACCAGGTCCGCTTTGATCTCGCGATCAAGGCGCTGGGTGACTACGACATCGTCGCGCCGATCCGCGAAATCCAGAAGCAGCACACGCAAACTCGCGCTTACGAGCAGGGCTATCTCGAACAACGTGGTTTCGAAGTGCGCGCCAAGCAGAAGGCCTACACGATCAACGAAAACCTGCTGGGACTCACCATGTCCGGCGGCGAGATTGATCGTTGGGAAGCGCCGGGCGAAGAAGCGCGCGGTTGGTGCGCGCCTCGTGCGGATTGGCCGAGCGAATCGCTGCGAGTCTCGATAGCGTTCCAGCACGGTGAGGCGGTTGCGATTGATGGCGAACGGCTCGCCGGCCCGGCCTTGCTGGCGCGGCTCAACATGCTGTTTGCCGCGTATGGCGTCGGTCGCGGTATCTACACTGGCGACACCACGATTGGCCTCAAGGGCCGCATCATCTACGAAGCGCCGGGCCTGATTGCTTTGCTTGCCGCGCATCGCGCGCTGGAAGAAGCGGTGCTGTCCAAGCAGCAGAATCGCTACAAGCCCAGCGTCGCCCGGCAATGGGTGGAACTGGTCTACGAAGGCTTTTTCCACGATCCGCTCAAGGCAGATCTGGAAGCGTTCCTCGCGTCGAGCCAGCGTTGCGTCAACGGCGAAGTCACGTTGCAGACGCAAGGCGCGGACGTGCAGGCGATAGCCGTTCGTTCGCCGCACCTCCTGCATGCGAAAGGCGCCGTCTACGCGCAATCCGCCGACTGGGGTGTCGAGGAAGCGGAGGGCTTCATCAAGCTCTACGGCATGAGTTCGACACTGTGGGCCGAGGTGAACCGTGGTCGTGGCTGACAACGCCATGCTGGCCGATACCTTGCGCCATCTGGAAGCGCTGGTCGCGTTCGACACGCGCAATCCGCCGCGCGCGATTGGCATAGATGGGATTTTTTCCTACATCGCCGCCGAGTTGCCGGGCTTCTCGGTCGAGATCATCGACCATGGTGCCGGTGCCGTCAGCCTGTACGCAGTTCGCGGCCAACCGAAGTTTCTGTTCAACGTGCATCTGGATACGGTTCCCGATTCCCCGCGATGGTCGGCCAGCCCGTTCGCGTTGCGGGTGAACGACGACCGGGCGATTGGTTTGGGCGCCTGCGATATCAAGGGCGCGGCAGCGGCGTTGATCGCTGCCGCCAATCGCAGCGATGGTGACGCGGGGTTTCTTTTCAGCAGCGACGAGGAAGCCAACGATCCGCGTTGCATCGCCGCGTTCCTCGCGCGCGGCATCGCCTACGACGCAGTGCTGGTCGCCGAACCAACCAACAGCGAAGCCGTGCTTGCCCATCGTGGTATCAGTTCGGTGCTGATGCGTTTCGAAGGGCGCGCCGGTCATGCTTCCGCTCGCCAGTCCAGCGCCGACAGCGCCCTGCACCAGGCGATCCGCTGGGGCACCCGCGCGCTCGATCACGTTGATTCACTTGGCCATGAACGCTTCGGCGGACTGACTGGACTGCGCTTCAACATCGGCCGCGTCGAAGGCGGCATCAAGGCAAACGTGATTGCACCGACTGCCGAACTTCGCTTCGGCTTTCGACCCTTGCCGTCGATGGATCCCGACGCCTTGCTGGAAAGTTTCGCCGCATTGGCCGATCCGAAACCCGCTGAATTCAGCGAAACGTTCCGCGGCACCAGCCTGCCGTCCGGAGCAATTTCCGACGCCGAAAGTCGCCGCCTTGCCGCTCGCGATGTTGCGGACGCGCTCGATCTGCCAATCGGCAACGCGGTCGATTTCTGGACTGAGGCAGCATTGTTTTCGCAAGCCGGCTACACCGCACTGGTCTATGGGCCGGGCGACATCGCCCAGGCGCACAGCGCCGACGAATGGGTGACGTTGGAACAATTGCAGCGCTACGGCGACAGCGTGCTTCGCATCATCGATTCATCGCGCTGACTCGTCGACTGACTACGCAACGGAACCTACATGCAAGCACACCGACAAACCCGCCAGACCATCGTGCGCCTGCTTTCGAGCATGGCCAGCGCGAAGGAGATCTCACAATACCTGAAACGCTTTTCGCGACTTGATGCCAAGCGCTTCGCCGTGGTCAAGGTCGGTGGCGCAGTGTTGCGCGACGACCTCGAAGCACTGACCTCGTCGCTGAGCTTCCTGCAGGAAGTCGGCCTAACGCCGATTGTTGTCCACGGTGCGGGTCCGCAATTGGATGACGCACTCAGTGCCGCCGGCATCGCAAAGAACATTGTGAATGGACTGCGCGTCACCACAGCGGAGACACTTGCGGTGGTTCGGCGCGTTTTCCAGGCGCAGAACCTGAAGCTGGTCGAGGCGCTGCAGCAGAACGGAGCACGCGCGACGTCGATCACGTCGGGCGTGTTCGAAGCGGATTACCTGGACCGTGCGACCTACGATCTGGTGGGTAGCGTCACGGCGATCAACCTGACGTCGATTGAGGCCAGCCTGCAGGCGAGTTCGATTCCCGTCATCGCCAGCCTCGGCGAAACGGCCGGCGGCCAGATACTCAACATCAACGCCGACATCGCCGCCAATGAATTGGTCCAGGTGGTGCAGCCGTACAAGATCATTTTCCTGACCGGTACCGGCGGCCTGCTCGATGCGAACGGAAAGGTGATCGATTCGATCAACCTGTCGACCGAATTCGAGCACCTGATGGTGCAGCCGTGGCTGGCCGGCGGCATGCGCCTGAAGATTGCGCAGATCAAGGATCTGCTCTACCGCTTGCCGCCGAGTTCATCCGTATCGGTTACGCGGCCTGCGGAACTCGCCAACGAGCTGTTCACCCACAAGGGATCGGGCACGCTGATCCGCCGCGGCGAGCGCGTGCTGCGCGTGGAATCGTGGAACGACATCGACACCGAGCGGTTGCGTGGACTGATCGAATCAAGTTTTGGTCGAACGCTGATGCCCGACTACTTCGAACGAACACCGCTGACGCGTGCCTACGTCAGCGAAAACTATCGCACGGCGGTGATCCTGGTCGATGTCGACGGCGAAACTTACTTGGACAAGTTCGCTGTGCTCGACGACGCGCAAGGCGAAGGTCTCGGTCGCGCAGTCTGGCAGGTGATGCGCGAGGAAACACCGCGATTGTTCTGGCGTTCCCGGCACGGAAACCCGGTCAATCCGTTCTACTACAACGAGTCCGATGGTTGTTTCAAACAGCAAGACTGGCGTGCGTTCTGGTACGGCATTTCGGATTTCGGCGAGATCGAACGATGCGTGAAACACTGCCGCCTGCACCCACCGAGCTTGCTGGGATGAGTGAAATGGGAACGGTGAAGGACACATCGATCGGCATCGTTGGCGGCCGCGGACACACCGGCGCCGAGCTGATTGCGCTGATCGCTGCACATCCGCAACTGGAACTCGCGTTCGTATCCTCGCGCGAGCGCGCTGGCGAGCAGGTTGCCGATCATGTTGATCGCTACGCCGGCGACCTGCGCTACGAAGCCATGGAACACGCCGATGTCGCGGAACGTCAAGCCGATGTGGTCGTGTTGGCATTGCCCAACGGCAAGGCGGCCGAACTGGTCGCCGCCATCGAGGCGCCGTCACCGCAAAGCCTGATCGTCGATCTTTCTGCCGACCACCGCTTCGATCCAGCGTGGTTTTACGGATTGCCGGAACTCAATCGGCAACGTGCCGACGGCCAACGCCGGATCAGCAATCCGGGGTGCTACGCGACGGCCATGCAACTGGCGATTGCGCCATTGCTGGATCGGCTCGCCGGGCCACCGCAGTGCTTTGGCGTATCGGGCTATTCCGGCGCCGGGACAGCGCCATCCGATCGCAACGATCCGGCCAAGCTGCACGACAACCTGATGCCGTATTCGCTGGTGAACCACGTCCACGAGCGCGAAGTCTCCCTGCAACTGGGCGTGCCGGTGGAATTCATGCCGCATGTCGCATCGCATTTTCGCGGCATCACGATGACCGTGAATCTGTGGCTGCAAGCATCGATGAGTGTCGAAGAAGTGAGCGAGTTGTACCGCCAGCACTATGCTGGCGAGCCACTGATCGATGTGGTCAAGGACGCGCCATGGGTCAGCCAGATCGCCGGTCGCCATGGCGTTCAGATTGGCGGCTTCGCAGTCGCGCCCGGTGGCAGGCGCGTGGTCGTCGTCGCGACGCTGGACAACCTGCTCAAGGGTGCGGCGACGCAGGCTATGCAGAACATCAATCTCGCGATTGGGTTTCCGGAGTTGGCAGGCATCGCGCTGGATGCCCAATCGCAGATCACGGGGAAATCGTAATGAGCGAATTGCTTTGGCAAAAGGCGGGAACGCAGGTCGATTCGCGGATCATGCAGTTCCTCGCCGGCGACGATGTAGTGCTGGATCGCGAATTGTTCCTGCACGACATCACGGCCAGTGCGGCGCATGTGGAAGGACTTGCGAACATCGGCATCGTCAGCGCTGACGATGCGGAGGCAATCAAGAGCGAACTGGAGACCCTCGCCGAAGATTTCCGAACTGGTCGATTCGTGCTTGATGACCAATATGAAGATGGCCATTCCGCCATCGAGGCACGCCTTACCGAACGGTTGGGCGATGCTGGCAAGCGCGTCCACACCGGGCGTAGTCGCAACGACCAGGTGCTGGTAGCGATGCGCTTGTGGTTGAAAGAGCGACTGGCCGAGTTGATCGCAACCAACCGTGCGATTGCGGAGATCTGTCTTGAGCGAGCCTCCGAATCGCCGATGCCAATGCCGGGCTACACGCACCTGCAACGCGCCGTCGTGTCATCAACGGCAATGTGGTTCGCCGCATTCGCCGAAGCATTTATCGACAACCTCTGGCGCGCGCAACAGGCGTTGGCGCTGATCGACGCGAATCCGCTCGGCACGGCGGCGGGTTATGGCGTCAACCTTGCGCTGGATCGCGAACACACCACGCAAGCTCTTGGCTTTGCGCGCATGCAGATCAACCCGATCTACGCACAACTTTCGCGCGGCAAGTTCGAGATGGCCGCACTCGAAGCGCTCGCTGCGGCAGTTCTCGACCTGCGTCGTCTTGCCTGGGACCTGTCGCTGTTCACGACCAGCGAATTCGGTTTCGTCGAACTACCCGATCAATACACCACCGGCAGCTCGATCATGCCGAACAAGCGGAATCCCGACGTTATTGAATTGATGCGTGCAAGCTACGCGGCGGTTGCTGCTGCGCGCACCGAAATCGAACAACTTCTGTCGCTGCCATCGGGCTACCAACGCGACCTGCAACTCGGCAAGGGTTCGGTGATCCACGGTTTCCGACATGGGCTCAGCGCCTTGTCGCTGCTGCCGGACCTTCTCGCAAATCTGCGCTGGAACGCGTCGCGCATGCGCGCGGCAATCGAACCTGCCATGTATGCGACCGACGTCGCCATCGAAGCAGCCGTCGCCGGCGTCCCATTCCGCGATGCCTATCGCGCGGCCGCGGAAGGGAAGGATGGACCAGTCGCAGGTCGGATGCCGGAAGCCAGCCTCGTCGCACGCACTTCTCCCGGCGCCAGCGCTGATTTGCGCCTTGACGAATTGCGCGAGCGTTTGGCGCAGTTGCAAGCGAGCCCAAACATCTTCAAGTCATCATTGCCGCGAAGGAAGGATTCACCCTAGGGGTTGACTTGCGGTTGGAGGAATTGCTCGAGCGATTGGCGGCATTGTGATTTAGCCGAGCAACGGTGGAATCGCCTATGGCGGTTGACCAGCTCCGCTGTTGTGAAACGCCTCACCCTACCAAGACATGCGCTGCCCGTAGGGTGGAACCCGCGTAGCGGATTCCACCGACAGCCTGCGGCGACGCAAAACCATTCAAAGCAACTTCGTGCCCAGCGGCACGTCACGATCAGGCACACACAACGCCACGTCGCCGTTCGCATCGTGGAAGCCAGTCACGAGGCATTCCGAGCGCAGCGGACCGATCTGCTTCGCTGGAAAATTCACGACGGCGACCACCAGTTTTCCGACCAGATCTTCGGGTAGATATAGCCCGGTGATCTGCGCACTCGACTTGCGCACGCCAATCGCATCGCCGAAATCGATGTGCAGCACGTAGGCCGGCTTTCGCGCTTGCGCGAACGCTTCGGCGCTGACGATGCGGCCGACGCGCAGTTCAACCTTGACGAAATCGTCCCAGCCAATGTGTGCGGCGAGCGTGTGCGAGCCGCCTGTTTGCGATGATCTGTCGTTCTGCGTTGTCATGTTTTTCGTCCGTCAGCAAATGCTTGCGGCAGGGCAGGCAAGCGAAACAGTTCCACCGCATTGCCCGTCGTCGCAGCAGCAATCTCGGCAGGGTCAGCATTTCGCAGCTCGGCAACCACGTCGAGCACTTCGATCAGGTAAGCCGGTTCGTTGCGCGCACCGCGATGCGTGGACAAGGGTTGATCGGGCGCATCGGTTTCGAGCAGCAGGAATTTGATCGGCATCGTCGCGACAATCTCGCGCAGGCGACGCGCGCGCTCGTACGTGACAGGACCACCGATGCCGAGATGGAACCCCATTTCCCAAAGTCTCCGCGCCTGCTCGGCGCTGCCGCCGTAGCTGTGGACCACGCCGCGCAAGCCGCCGACGCGACGCAGCGCGAGGATCACGTCTTCGACGGCACGCAACGCATGCACGATCACCGGCAGGTCCAGGTCCCTGGCCAGTTCCAGTTGCGCGTCGAAGATCGCGCGCTGTCGATCAAGGTCGAGCCCTTCGACGTAGTAGTCGAGCCCGCATTCGCCGACAGCGACAGCTTGTTCGGCTTGCAGCCAATCGCCCAGCGCTTCGAGATCGCCGTCGTGATGATCGTCGAGATAGATGGGGTGCATGCCATAGGCAGGGAACAGACCATCATCGTCGTTGCAGAGCGATTTCAGGTTCTCGAATCCCTGTCGAGAGATGGCCGGGATGATCTGCCGGGTAATCCCCGCCGCACGCGCGCGTTCGATCACGGCATCGCGATCAACGTCGAACTCACTGGTATCAAGATGGCTGTGGCTGTCGATCAGTTCATGCATGTGGCCAGTGTGCCACGCGCAGACGGGGTCACATTGAACGATTCATGGACCTGACAACGGACGGCCGCTGGTCGGTTGGACCGCAAGCACGTTACGTTCCGCATCGAGTCGCAATAGCTGGTCAGCGAGGTCGGGCAGGGTAGCCAGTGAGTGGCGGCTAAGCCTTTCGTAGTGGGCGATGAAGCGCACCAGTTCGCCACCCGACATCACGTTGGCGTCGCCTTGCTCGCGATGTTTCTGCTCAGATTCACCCCGCCAACATTCGACAACATCAAACGATGGTGCCTCCAACACGATGAGCACATCAAACGAGCGCCAGATTGGTTCGTAGTGCTCGCGTAACATGGCATTCACCCAGAGTCGCCAGGTGCCGTCGCCGTCTTCATCGCGTTCCAGCGCGTTGACAGGTTCGATCAACGCGGCATCCGTTTGCGCGCGCACGCCAACGCACCATCCCTCGAACAGGATCACGTCGGGCGGCGTGGTGACTGTCTGCCATTGATCCGGCTCGGCACGATCATTGTTCTGTTTGTCGAAACGCGGAATCATCACCGGCCGCAGCATGCTGGCGCTCGAAAGCTGGTCAAGCGTATCGGCCAGCCATGCGTGGTCATGCGTACCCGGCACGCCCCGCGTCGCCAGCAAGGGATGCACCCCGCGCGCCAGGCGCAGGCGTTCGCCTTGGGTGAGGTAGAAGTCATCGAGCGAAAAGCGCGTCGTCGCAAGGCCGCGCTTCTCCACCACCACTTCCAGTTGTCGCGCCAACGTGCTCTTGCCGCTGCCCTGCAAACCGGAGATTCCAACGCGCAACGTGCGCTTCCTCCCGCGTCCGGAAGCGACGACGGCGTCGGCCATCGCGCCAACGATGGCGTCGGGATAACCAAGACTGTGTGGTGCTTCCGCCATGCCCGTATCCTCGTCGCCATCACGTCATCGCGCATGCCCCGTTGGTACTGCTTGGTCTCACCATGGCCACGGTCCGGCGGTACCTGTTTCGCAAGCCATGCGCGATGGCGAAGGAAAGCGACGCAAGGTTTTCCGTCAGCTCGACGGGAGGCTGCGACAACTGCCGGTTTGTCAAAGATTTATCCCGCATTTTCGCAAAGCGTTGATTTGCGGGATAGCCCGGACCCGCGTCTGCGCACTATGCTGTGGGCAACCCGTTGCAATCATTGACCGAGGCCATCGCGTGACCCGAACCGCTTGCTGCTCTACGACGGCATTCTCAAGGACCACTCTGCCGCAGGCGGCAATGTGTTGACCGGGCCGGTACTAGACCTGTTGCCCAAACATGGCGGGCCGAAAGTGATCTACGCGGCAGCCAATCGGCTGGGCGCGCGCACGGGGCGCGAAGGAATCACTTTCAAGCAAACGCCTTACGCGCTGGACGTATGACATGGACGACGAGCGCAAGGTGATCATCGTTGCCGGGCCCAATGGCGCCGGCAAGACCACGTTTGCGAAGGAGTTCCTGCCGAATGAGGCGGATTGCCCGATCTTCGTCAACGCCGATCTGATCGCCGCCGGGCTGGCACCGTTTGCCCCGGCCAGTGCAGCAATGCGAGCGGGCCGGGTGATGCTGGACGAGCTCGAACGGCATTTTGCGGCGGGTGATAATTTTGCGTTCGAAACCACCTTGTCCGGTGTGGGCTATCGTCGCCACATCGAGCGTTGGCGGGCGGAAGGCTATCGGGTGAAGCTGCTGTTCCTGAAGCTCAACACGGCCGACGAAGCCGTGGAGCGAGTGGCAGTGCGGGTCAGCCAAGGTGGTCACGACATTCCCGAGGCCGTGATTCGGCGCCGGTTTACGTCGGGGCTTCAGAATTTCCAAACGCTGTACGCGCCCCTGGTTGATTCCTGGGCGCTCTACGACAACTCCGGGATTCATCCCCGGCTTGTGGATTGGAGTGAAAAGCGATGAACGCGATCCCCATTGCCCATGCCCGCGACGCGGACATCCGGTTGTCACTGGCAGCCATGAAACGTGCCGCAGCCCGCGCCCGTGAACTGGCGATACAAACTGGAACGGAATTGATCGTCAGTGACAACGGCGTCATCCAGCGAATCAGGCCGAGCGTTAGTGATGCTGGCGTGGCCTTGCAGGAAGACGCGGCGACCTGCAAAAACGCCTTGTGATCGGCCTTCTTGGAAGTGTCCGCGTTAACGGGGTAGAACCCGTCACAGGTTTCAGCGCAATACCCGAATCTCGATCTGCTGGTAGACACCGCGGTCGGTAAGGGCGGTGATGGTTTGGGTGCCGGGATCGGGGAACGTGAGTTCGACCGATTGTGAGCCATTGCTTGTCGCGGTGAGCCGCGCGTTGACCAGCCATGACACCGTGCCTTGTGCGCCCAGCGCGCGCAGTCGCAGTTGTGGGGGCTTGTGACTGTTGGGTGGCTTGGCGATGCTCGCGTGGTCGGCGATACCGTCGATGTGCAACGCCTGGATATGGTCCAGCCCATCAGCAGGGCAGTCGCTCGCGAGCGCCGGTACGCGCGAGGCGCGCCGCGTGGCCGCGTCCAGCCACGGGTATGCCAGACTGGGCCAGCGCGCAATCTCGCGTTCGCTTACCTTTTCATGCGAGCAACCGGCGCTGAGTCGTTCGCCGGTGGCGGCATCCACGCGCAATCGCAGTAAGCCGGCACTCCAATTGCTGCTGTCGCGTTCGGGCGAGGTCGGCGGCACCACGCCGTCGAGCGTCCACGCTTCCTGCTTGCGTTGGCACAGTTGCGGTTGGGCCGGGTCGGGCGGCAATCCCAGCGGCCAGCAGATATCGATCTTTGCGACCGTTGCCGGCGCGGCATCGGGTGCGTTGCCTACTCCTGCGCGCGGCAGGCTGTCGATCACCTGGAACAACAATGGCAGTGCGGTGATTGCGCCGTATTGGCCGGGCAGCGGTGTGCCGTCGGGGCG
>JBBSLA010000015.1:0-36095 GCA_038255665.1 Lysobacterales bacterium
CCAGGTCCAGCCACCGCGGCCGACGTGCGGTTCAACTGAATACACATCGGCGCAGGCCACGTACGGCTCGACTTTGTAGCGCTGAACCGCTTCTCGAGTATCGCTGTGGTTGGCAGGATTGATCAGCGAGAACAGTTCCTCAGCGCGATTGCCCTGCCCCATTTTTGCCAGCGCGAAAATCGACCACTGCGAACCATGCGTGTACTGGCCGCCGTTTTCACGGATACCGGGCGGATAGGCTTTGATGTATCCGGGGTTTTGTTCGGCGCAATCGAATGGCGGCGTGAACAACGGTGCCACCTTGTCGTCACGACGGATCAGCATGGCATCTACAGAATCCATCGCCGACTGGGCGTGTTGTGGATTGCAGCCGCCGGCGATGACGCTCCAGGATTGCGCGATCGTGTCGATTCGACACTCGCTGCTCAAGTGCGAGCCGAGCGGCGTGCCGTCGTCGTAGTAACCGCGGCGGTACCAGTCGCCGTCCCAGCCTTTATCGTCGAGCGCCTTGCGCACAGACCCGGCAACACTGCGCCAGCGCTTGGCACGTTCTTCGTCGCCACGAGCCTCGGCGATTGGCGCGAAGCCATCAATGGTCACGGCGAGGAACCAGCCCAGCCAGACGCTTTCGCCCTTGCCCTTTTCGCCGACGCGGTTCATGCCGTCGTTCCAGTCGCCGGTGCCGATCAGCGGAATACCGTGTTCGCCAACATCGAGGCTGACGTCGATGGCGCGCGCGCAATGCTCGTACAGGCTGCCGTCCTCGTCTGCATTCTCGGGTGTGAAATACGCCTCATCCTGCCCTTCCTTCAAGGCTTCGCCAATCAGGAACGTCTGGCGTTCATCGAGCACGGACTGGTCATTCGTCACGTCGAGGTAGTGGCACACCACATAGGGAAGCCACAACCGGTCATCAGTCATGCGCGTGCGAACGCCGCCACCACTTGGCGGTAGCCACCAGTGCTGCACATCGCCTTCGACGAACTGGCGACCGGCGGCTCGCAGCAGGTGTTCGCGAGCGATGTTCGGGCGCGAAACACAAACGGCCATCACGTCCTGCAACTGGTCGCGGAAACCGTAAGCACCGCTGGCCTGGTAGTAGGCGGTACGTGCCCAAACCCGGCAGCACAGCGCCTGGTACAACAACCAGCCATTGAGCAGCAGATCCATGCCGCGATCGGGCGTCTGTACTTGCACCGTGCCAAGGATGTCGTTCCATTGGCCGGTCGCCTCGGCATACACCGCATCGAGATTGGCTTTGCGATAACGCTCGACCAGTTCGCGTGCGGAATCGCCATCGTCAGCGTCGCCAAGCAGGAACACGATTTCTTGATCTTCACCATCGGCGAGTGCGATCGTTGTTTGCAGCGCGCCGCAGGGATCGATGCCTGCGCCGACGTTTCCGGAAAGTGGTGCGTCGCCTGACAGCGCCAACGGTTTGACCACCGACCCGTGGCGGCCCAGGAACTCGTTTCGATCGCCGCTGTGCGACTCTTGCTCACCGCGTAGATCGATGAAGGCGACGCGGCCTGCAAAATCTTCGCGCCAGCGGTTGCTTGCGAACAGCGCGCCGGTCCTCGAGTCGAGTTCCGTGCAAACGAAGGGCTCGGGCTGCGAACCGTTACCGCCGAGTGCCCAGTGAACAAAAGCCGTCACGGAAAAGCGTCTCGCGCGGCCTGACCGGTTACGAATCGTCAGCCGTGAAATCCTGATGCTGTCGGCAACCGGTACGTACTCCAAAAGGTCCAGTTCGATGCCGTGCGCGAAGCGCTGGAAACAGCTATAGCCCTGACCATGGCGCGCCACGAAATCGCCCGTGCTGATGTCGCCAGGCAAGGCAGTGGTCGTGAGGATGAAGCCGTCGTCGCGGTCGCGAACATAAAGAATGTGGTTTGGCGGATCGACTACCGGATCGTTTGCCCAGGGCGTCAACGTGTTCTTTTGACTGTTGATGGCCCAGGAGTAGCCACTGCCCGCCTCCGTCGCCGTGAAGCCGAATGCCGGATTGGCGATCACGTTGAGCCAAGGCATCGGCGGTCGCACGCCATCGCGGATGATGGTGACAAACTCGCGTCCATCGCGATCGTAGCCGCCGTAGCCGTTGTAGCGTTCCAGCGCGTTTTCGAGCGGTCGCGATTCAATTTGTGCGGTCACCACCGACGGCGACTCGACCGATGCAAGCTCGCCGATCGGCGCTTGTCGATCCGCAATGGACGTTGCGGAGTGCTTTGCGTCAGTCGGCAACTCAGACAACTGATCCGCGAGACTCCCTTTGGACTGATCAAGCACGATGCGGGCAACACTCCGCAAGCCATTACGCAGGTCGTTCGAAATGCTGTCGGCGGCCAAGGCAAACCGATGCGGCTTTCCTTCTGAGCCCTGATCAGTTTTGCCGTCGTCGACGCGCTGCTGCAATGCATCGTGCAGCTTGTTGTCACCTTTGCCGAGCAAAACGACATCGGCCGTCAGACCTTTACTAGACCAGTACGATTGCGCCTTGAGTATCTCGTCGACCAGTGGCAGCCCGTCCTTGTCGTCGACGTTGACCAGAACGATCGGGTTGTCGCCGGAAATGCCGCCCGCCCAGAGCGTCGGTCCACCGCCTTTCCCTGCAACGATCTCTTCGGCTGGCGCGCGCATGCTGAAGTCGCTGTAGTACAGCGCATTGGCCATGCGTTGGAATCGTGACGCTTGTTCCGCGTCGATTCCGAAACCACCCAGCGCGCCGTTATCGCGACGCTTCGCTGCCTCAAGCAAGCGATCAAAATGCGTATCGCGGCGACGCTGTTCGACAATCGCCATGACCTCATCGCGCGTTTCCGCGACGACGGTGACCAGCACGACGCTCACGCTCTCGCCTGCGGCAACGTGAACGCGCTGGCGTAAGCTGAAAATCGGATCGAGTACGGTTCCGACCGTGCCACTGAGTGGCGCGTGGTCGGCCAACGCCGCCGGTGAACGCAGGGTGCCGCCGCGACCAATAAAACGGGCGCGATCGGTTTCGAACTCCAACTCGCCGTCCCCTCCAGCAACGTCGCCGCCCAGCTGTAGCCACTGCGCCACGCAAATGCGTTGTTCCTTTGGCGTGCGTGGTCGCCGGGACGCCAGCAGCACCTGCTGCTTCTCGTCGAATTCGGTCTGGACGAAGATTTTCGAGAACGCCGGATGCGCGGCATCGCTGTTCGCGGGTGCCAGAACCAGTTCGGAATACGTGGTCAGTTCGATTTCCCGGTCATCCTCGCCCTGGTTGGCGAGCGTTATCCGGCGAAGCTCGACACCGCCTTCGTCGACAATTACGTCCAGTGTGGTACTGATTTTGCCATCGCGCCGCTCGATGCTCACAGCGCCTTCGTTGAAGGACAGCGCGTACTCGTCCGGTGTCACAGCGAGCGGTTGAAAGCCGGCCGACCATGCGAAGCCGGATTCCACGTCGCGCAGGAATACGTAGCTGCCACGGTCGTCGCACGTGACGTCTTCTCGCCAGCGCGTGATGGCGCAATCTTTCCACTGGCTGAAACCCGAGCCGGCCGCTGTCAGCAACACGCTGTAGTCGCCGTTGGCGAGCAGGTGGCTGCGTGGAATGGACGTCTGGTAGGAGAATGTCGTCGACATGGGTTTGGTTCCTTGCAATGTCGGCCATGGTAGGCCATCGCTTGAAACGAGCCCTGACCGGATCGCGGTTCAGCGTTCGAGATTTAGACTGGCCCGATCTTGCGCACTCCCCACGCCAGCTCGTTGAAAGCTGATCCGAACGGCGCCGACGCTACGGATGACGGCGCCTTGATCGATACCCTGCAACGCGCGGCGTTCGATTATTTTCTTGAGCAGTACAGCCACGAAAACGGTTTGATCGCAGACACTTCGAAAGAAGGCTCTCCGGTCAGCATCGCCGTGGTCGGTCTTGCCTTGTCGAGCTATCCGATTGCCGTCGACCACGGCTGGATCAGCCGTGAAGACGCCGTCGAGCGTAGTTTGGCGGCACTGCGATTTTTCAAGCAAAGCGACCAGAGCGGCAAGCCCGACTCCACCGGTCACAAGGGCTTCTACTTCCACTTCCTCGATCAGCAGACCGGCAAGCGCGTCTGGCAATGCGAGTTGTCGATGATCGACACGACCATGCTTATCGCCGGCGCGCTGACCGCCGCAATGTACTTCGATTCCGAAGTAGCCCACGAGCGGGAACTGCGCGACATTGCCGACATGCTGTATCGGCGCATCGATTGGCGTTGGGCGCAGGATGGCGCAGACACGATCAACCAAGGGTGGAAACCCGAGTCCGGCTTTCTCAACTACGGATGGGAAGGCTACAGCGAGGCGATCATCTTGTATGCGCTGGCACTGGGTTCGCCGACGCATCCGGTATCGAACGCTTGCTATCGCGCATGGACCCTTACCTACCAGTGGGAAAATCTCTACAACTTCGACTACTTGTATGCCGGGCCGCTGTTCGTGCACCAGTTCTCGCATGCCTGGTTCGACTTGCGTGGCATCCGCGATCCCTTCATGCGCGAAAAGGACAGCGACTATTTCGAGAACAGTCGTCGCGCCGTCTGCATCCAGCGCGAGTACTGCCGGATCAATCCACTTGGCCACACCGGTTTTGATGACGACTGCTGGGGCCTTAGCGCCTGCGATGGACCGAACGACGACAAGCCCGACTTCCAGGGCGAACGACGGCGTCTGTTCGGCTATGCCGCACGCGGCGTTCCTTACGGACCCGACGATGGAACGCTGTCGCCACCCGCCGTGCTGGGCTGTCTTCCTTTCCAACCCGACATGGTCATGCAAGCGATCAAGTCGCTACTGGACCGCTACCCGGAGATCCTTTGCGAGGGCCGGCTCATCAGTGGCTTCAATCCAGGCTTCGGCGCCGATCGACCGTGGTTATCGCCGGGGCACTTCGGACTGGACCAGGGAATCATCGTGATGATGATCGCCAACCATCGCAGCGAATCGATTTGGGGCCTGACGCGCGCCTGCCCATACGTGATCGATGGCCTGCGCGGCGCCGGCTTTCGAGGCGGTTGGCTGGACCATGCTAAATCGAGGCCATTGCGATGAGACTGGTCGACCACGACGCTTCTCGTGCAGCAGTGCCATTCGATATTTTCGAACAGCAACGTCTCGAAAACGTCAAACCACCAAGTTGGGTCAACCCGAAACCGGCTGAGCGCTACAACCTGGTCATCATTGGTGCCGGACCGGCGGGTTTGGTCGCCGCGCGTGGCGCGGCTGCGCTGGGCGCACGCGTCGCGTTGGTCGAACGAGATCTGATTGGCGGCGACTGCCTCAACGTCGGCTGCGTGCCGTCCAAGGCGCTGATCCGCACTGCGCACCTCTACGCCGACATGCGCACAGCCGATCACTACGGCGCAAACCGACCAGACGATATCGAAGTCGATTTCGAAAAGGCGATGACGCACATGCGGCAACTGCGTGCGCGGATCAGCCGTTCGGATTCAATAACCGATCTTTCACACGCGGGGGTCGACGTATTCCTCGGGCCGGCGCGATTCACGTCGGCCGATACGATCGACGTGAACGGCACGCGCCTTCGTTTCCGCAAGGCGATGATCGCGACGGGGGCCAGGCCCGACACGTCGGAAATTCCGGGCCTGGAGAAAGCGGGTTACCTGACCAACGAAAACGTGTTCAATCTGACTACCCTACCCGCCAGCATGTTGGTGATCGGTGGCGGCCCGCTCGGCTGCGAGTTGGCACAGGCATTCTCGCGATTTGGTGCACGGACGACGATCGTGCAGGACCAGCCACTGTTCCTTCCCAAGGAAGAACGTGATGCGGCACAACTGCTGTCGGATGCGTTCACGCGCGATGGCATCGAAGTGCGGCTCAATACCAAGGCGGTGAAAGTCCGCGTGGTAGACGGCAAGAAGGTCGTCGAACTAGTCAGCGATGATTATCACAGCTCGGTCACGGTCGATCAGATCCTGACGGGCGTCGGTCGCGCCCCGAATATCGAAGGCTTGAACCTCGCCGCTGCAGGCATTGAAGGCGACAGCAAAACCGGCATCAAGGTTGACGACTTCCTGCGCACCAGCAATCGAAACGTCTACGCCGCCGGCGACGTCTGCCTTGAACACAAGTTCACCCACACCGCGGAAGCCACGGCGCGCATCGTGGTGCGCAACGCTTTGTTTCCAGGTCGGAAACGCGTCAGCGACCTGACCATTCCATGGTGCACGTACACCGATCCGGAAATCGCACATGTCGGCCTGTACGTTCGCGAAGCGAATCGACAGGACATTCCGATCCGCACCTTTACGGTGCCGATGCACGAAGTCGATCGTGCCATCCTCGACGATGAGCAAACCGGCTTCGTGAAAATCCACGTCGCCCAGAAATCCGATCGCATCCTCGGCGCAACCATCGTCGCCAGCCATGCCGGCGAAATGATCAACGGCATCACGCTGGCGATGGTAGCGGGGATTGGCTTGGGCAAGGTGGCCAGTGTGATCCACACCTACCCAACCCAGGCAGAGGCAATCCGGCGCGCCGCCAATGCTTACCAACGCACACGACTGACGCCATTCCTGTACGGACTGATGCGCCGCTGGTTAAGGCGCTGAGTCGCACTATCGATTCGGTATATCGCATCGCTTCGGGTGCGCACCACTCGAGCGACCGACACGGTTCATCACATCCCACTGACTAAGGAGTCTCCCATGGACATCGGCATGATCGGACTTGGCAAGATGGGTGCCAACATGGCGCAGCGATTGATCAAGGGTGGTCATCGTGTGGTCGGTTTCGATCCGCGCGAGGAAGCGCGCAAAGCGCTCGAAGACGAGGGCGGTGAAACGGCCGAATCCTTGGCAGCGCTGGTCAGGAAGCTCAAGTGGCCGCGCGCTGTGTGGATGATGGTTCCGTCAGGAAAGATCACCGACAACACAGCCACCAAGCTCAAGGCACTGCTGGCCAAGGGCGATGTTCTCGTCGACGGCGGCAACTCCAATTACAAGGACACCTTGCGTAGGGCAAAGCAATTCCAGGCCAAGAACATGCACTTCGTCGATTGTGGTACCAGCGGCGGCGTCTGGGGACTCAAGGAGGGCTACAGCATGATGGTCGGCGGCGACGACGACGCCGTCGAGCAACTGCGACCGGTGTTCGAATGCCTGGCGCCGGGCAAGAAGAAAGGCTGGGGCCATGTTGGCGCGGCAGGCTCTGGCCACTTCGTCAAGATGGTTCACAACGGTATCGAGTACGGATTGATGCAGGCCTATGCCGAAGGTTTCTCGATCATGCAGCACAAGGAGGATTTCGAACTCGACCTGCACCAGGTCGGCGAGATCTGGCGCTACGGAAGCGTAATTCGATCATGGCTGCTTGAACTAACGGCCGATGCCCTGAAGAAGAATCCGACGCTGGACGGCATCGCCGCCTTCGTGCCCGATTCCGGCGAAGGCCGCTGGACCGTCAGCGAAGCAATTGACCTCGATGTGCCGGCTCCGGTCATCACGACCGCATTGATTGAACGCCTGCGCTCACGCGACGGCAACTCGTTCGCCGACCGTTTGCTGTCCGCGATGCGCAACGAGTTTGGCGGCCACGCCGTGAAAAAGGGTTGAGCCGCTAACCGCGGCACGGCTTTTTTTTGGCTTCCGCCAGACTGGTCAAGCGTTTCGCCGGGCTGCCGCCCGCCGAGCCACCCCGGCGAAACGCTTGACCAATCTGGCGACAGCCGACAAGACAGAAGCGGCGGGCGGCAGCCCGGCGAAACGCTTGAGCAGTTTGGCGACAGCAAACGAGAAAGACGAGCGGGATCAGCCCTCGCGCAACAGGGCTTTCGCTTTCCCGCAAATATTCGCGACACTGAACCCGTAATGCTCAAGCACTTCATCGCCCGGTGCCGACGCACCGAAACGGTCAACGGTAACGGTGTCGCCGCGCGCGCCGACGTAGCGTTCCCAGCCTTGTGGAACGCCAGCTTCAACGGCGATGCGCGCGGTCACCGGTGGTGGCAGGACCAGGTCGCGATATGCCTGCGGTTGCGCTTCGAACAGTTCCCAGCTTGGCATTGAGACGACGCGGACGGCGACGCCATCGCGTTTGAGTTTATCGGCAGCCTTGACGACGAGGCCGGTCTCGGCACCCGTGCCAATCAGGATGATGTCGGGCTTGGCGTCATCGGCGTCGCGCAAGATGTACGCACCTTTGCGTAAGCCATCGGCGGCGGCGAACTTGTCGCGGTCCAGCGTTGGCACGGCCTGTCGCGAGAGAACCAGTGCGACCGGCTGCGCTTTCGTCTCCAGCGCAACCTTCCACGCAACGGCGGTTTCGTTCGCATCACCGGGACGAATCACCAAAAGGTTGGGAATCGCACGCAGGCTTGCGACCTGTTCAACCGGCTGATGGGTCGGGCCGTCTTCGCCCAGCGCAATGCTGTCATGCGTATAAACGTGGATGATGTGCAAACCCATCAATGCAGCAAGTCGGATCGGCGGGCGCATGTAGTCAGAAAAGGTCAGGAACGTGGCGTCATAGGGAATCGTTCCGCCATGTGCCGCCATGCCGTTCGCGATCGCACCCATCGCATGCTCGCGGACGCCGAAATGCAGGTTGCGGCCAGCATAGCTCCACACCTCGTCAGGTGCGCCCTGCTTGTCCGGTTCGGGGCCGGGCGAAAAAACGCCCAATCCCTTTACGGCGGTGTGGGTCGATGGATCCAGATCCGCAGAACCGCCGGTCAGCGCAGGCAGCTTCGGCGCGATGGCGCTCAGCACCTTTCCACCGGCGACACGGGTGGCGATACCTTTCGCGTCGGCCTTGAATGTTGGCACGTCGCTGTCCCAGCCTTCCGGCAAGGTTCCATCGAGGCTGCACTGCAATTCGCTGGCGAGCTTCGGCTCGGCCTTCGCATATTTGGCCCAGCGTCGCTGCCACGCCAACTCCCTCTCGCTGCCGTTTTCCAGCGCCGAGCGGAAATGCATTGCCGCGTCATCCGGTACCAGGAAGGTCGGCGATTCGGGCCAGCCCAGTTCCTTCTTCGTCGCTGCCACGTCCTGGTCGCCGAGCGGTGAACCGTGCGCCTTGTAGCTGTCCTGTTCGGGCGAGCCATAACCGATGTGGGTACGAACAAGGATCAGTGACGGCTTCTTCGTCTGCTGGCGCGCACGTTGCACCGCAGCTTCAATTGCCTGCAGATCATTGCCGCTGTCAACGCTTTGCACGTGCCAGCCGTAGGCTTTGAAGCGCGCAGCGCGATCTTCGGTAAACGTGATGTCGGTGCCGGCAGCCAGCGTGACGCGGTTGTCGTCGTAAAGCACATTAAGCTTGCCAAGCTGGAGATGACCCGCCAGCGACGCCGCTTCCGACGCGACGCCTTCCATCAGGTCGCCGTCGCTGGCGATCACCCATGTGCGGTGGTCGACAACCTTGTGACCTTTGCGGTTGTAGCGCGCCGCAAGTTGCGCTTCGGCCATCGCCATGCCTACGGCATTTCCGAAGCCCTGCCCCAGCGGTCCGGTCGTGATTTCAACGCCAGCAGTATGCCCGCGCTCGGGATGTCCCGGCGTCTTGCTGCCCCACTGCCGAAATTGCTTGATTTCGTCGATCGACACGTCATAACCGGTGACGTGCAACAGGCTGTAGAGCAAAGCCGAACCGTGACCCGCCGAAAGCACGAAGCGATCGCGATCGGGCCACTCCGGGTTGGCCGGATTGTGCTTGAGGAATTTCGTCCAGAGAACATAGGCCATCGGTGCGGCACCCAGCGGCAAGCCGGGATGACCGCTGTCAGCCTTCTCGACCATGTCGACCGAGAGGAACCGCAGCGTGTCGACGCATTGCTGCGCGAGCTTTACGGAAACCTGCGCGGATTGATTCTTCTTGGACGTGCTCATCGCGAAACTCCAATCAGTTCTTCAGGGTTCTGTCGACCACTTCCTGCGCCTCTTTGAGTATCTGCTTGAGGTGGTCGTCACTGCGGAAACTTTCCGCATAGATCTTGTAGATGTCCTCGGTACCGGAAGGGCGCGCCGCGAACCAGCCGCCATCAGTCGTCACCTTGATGCCACCGATCGCGGCGTCGTTGCCGGGCGCCTTGTTGATCACCTCGACGATCTTGTCGCCGGCGAGTTCGTCGAGCTTGATCTGGTCAGGCGACAGCTTCGACAGCGCGGCCTTCTGTTTCGAATCGGCCGCTGCTTCCTTGCGATCAGCGAACATCTTGCCAAATTCGTTTTCCAGCGCGGCGTAGGCCTGGGCCGGATCGCAGCCGAGGATGGCGGTGATCTCGGCTGACATGAGCGCAGGTACGATGCCGTCCTTGTCGGTGGTCCATACCTTTCCGTTGCGACGCAGAAACGCTGCGCCAGCACTTTCCTCGCCGCCGAAGCCGAGTGAGCCGTCAAATAAACCCGACGCGAACCACTTGAAGCCCACAGGTACCTCGCACAGGTCTCTCCCCAGCCGCTTGGCCACTCGATCGATCATGCTGCTGCTTACAACGGTCTTGCCGATGCCCGCCGAATCGCCCCATTCCGAACGATGCCGGAACAGCGTGTCGATCATCACCGCCAAATAGTGATTCGGCGGCAACAGACCGTCGTCGCGGGTGACGATGCCGTGGCGGTCGTGGTCGGTGTCGCAGGCGAATGAGATGTCGTAGCGGTCCTTCTGGTCGATCAGGCGCTGCATGGCATACGGCGACGACGGATCCATGCGGATATTGCCGTCCCAGTCCACGGTCATGAACGAAAACGTCGGATCAACCTTTTCGCTGATCACGTCGAGTTCGATCCGATAGCGTTCGGCGATGCGTGCCCAGTAGTGGACGCCTGCACCGCCAAGTGGATCGACACCCATGCGGATGCCGGATGCGCGGATGCGCTCGAAATCGAGCACGTTGCCGAGATCCGCCACATAGGCATCGAGGTAGTCGTGCTCGCTTGTCGTCGACGCGAAACGTGCGCGATCGTACGACATGCGCTCGACGCCTTTCAGCTTGTTTTCCAGCATCGCGTTCGCGTCTTTCTGGATCGCGCCTGTGATGTCGGAATCGGCTGGACCGCCGTTGCAGGGGTTGTACTTGAAACCACCGCTGTCAGGCGGGTTGTGCGATGGCGTAATCACGATGCCATCGGCAAGGCCGCTGTTGCGGCCGACGTTGTAGGTGAGGATCGCGTGCGAAATAGCTGGCGTCGGCGTGAATTCGCCGCCGGCGGATATTCGGACTTCCACCCCGTTAGCCGCCAACACTTCGAGCGCGCTCTCGAACGCCGGCTTCGACAATGCATGCGTATCGAAGCCGATGAACAACGGCCCGTCGATGCCCTTGGACTTGCGGTGATTACATATCGCCTGGCTGATTGCGTGAACGTGGTCTGCATTGAAGCTGCCATCGAGCGAACTGCCACGATGTCCGGATGTTCCGAACGAAACGCGCTGCGAGGGCTCGGATGGATCGGGCTTGATGTCACGATATGCAGCGAGCAGCTCCGGCACATCGACGAGGATCGATTTCGGTGCCGGCTTGCCGGCCAGTGGACTGATCTTGCTCATCGGGGCATCTCAGGATGGCTTGTTCGAATCGCGCCGGGCGCGGTAGCGGCGAATCAAGCTGTTGGTTGAACTGTCGTGGTCGAGTTTCGAATCGGACTTCGCCTGGAGCTCCGACGCCGTCGTTTTCGCGAGTTGCTTGCCGAGTTCAACGCCCCATTGGTCGAACGAATCGATGTTCCAGATGACGCCCTGCACGAACACGCTATGCTCATAGAGAGCAACCAGCGCACCAAGCGCATGTGGCGTCAGCTTGTCGGCAAGGATCGTATTGCTGGGGCGGTTGCCTTCGAACGTGCGATGCGGAACCAGGTCAGCCTCGACACCTTCGGCGTTAAGTTGTTCGGCAGTTCTGCCGAACGCCAGGGCTTCGCCCTGGGCGAAAAGATTGGCCATCAGCAAATCGTGCTGACTGGAACCATCGTCGCTTCGCAAGGGATTGAGCGGCTGGCAGAAGCCAATGAAATCGCAAGGCACCAGGCGCGTGCCTTGGTGGATCAGCTGATAGAACGAGTGCTGACCATTGGTGCCGGGTTCGCCCCAGTAGATCGGCCCGGTTTCAACCCCGACAGCGTCGCCCTGCATCGTGACCCGTTTGCCGTTGCTCTCCATCGTCAACTGCTGCAGGTAGGCCGGAAACCGCTTGAGGTACTGCGCATAGGGCAATACGGCGACGGTGCTGGCACCGAGGAAGTTGTTGTTCCACAACGCGATCAAGCCCATCAAGGTGGGCATGTTCCGTTCGAACGGCGAAGTGCGGAAGTGGGTGTCGATCGCATGGAAGCCATCGAGCATTTCGCGAAAGCGCGCTGGCCCAATCGCAATCATCGTCGACAGGCCAATCGCCGAATCCATCGAATAGCGACCGCCGACCCAGTCCCAGAATCCGAACATGTTGTCGGTATCTATACCAAACTTCCCAACCTCCTCGGCATTTGTCGACACGGCGACGAAATGCTTCGCGATTGCCGATTCGTCCTTGAATCCTTTCAGGCACCAGGCACGTGCCGCGCGGGCGTTGGTCAGGGTTTCCAGCGTGGTAAACGTCTTCGAGCAGATGATGAACAGCGTCTCGGCGGGGTCGAGATCGCGCACCGCTTCGACGAAATCGGTCGGATCGACATTCGAGATAAAGCGGAGATCGATGCCGATGTCGCTGTAGTGGCGGAGCGCTTCGTACGCCATCACTGGGCCGAGGTCCGAGCCGCCAATGCCGATGCTGACGACATTCCGCATCGGCTTGCCACTGTGGCCTTTCCATGCGCCACTGCGCACGGTGGTTGCGAACTTCGCCATCCGATCAAGCACCGCGTGCACTTCGGCGACCACGTCGACTCCATCGACGACCAGAGAATCGCCTTTCGGCGCGCGCAAGGCCACATGCAGTACCGAACGTTCCTCCGTTTGATTGATGTGATCACCACGAAACATCGCGGAGATGTGGCCGGACAGGTCGCGCGCTTCGGCAAGCTCCAACAGCAGGCGAAGCGTCTCGTCGCTTATCCTTTGTTTCGAGTAATCGAGATACAGACCTGCCGCCTCGATCACCAAGCGGTTTCCGCGATCGGGATCGTCTGCAAACCTTTCGCGCAAATACTTTCCGTTTTCGCTGTTGGAGTGCGCTTGCAACCGTTGCCACTGAGGCATCGCGGTCAAGGCGGATGTACTGGATTTGGCAGTCATCATCGCGTCCGTTACTTGCCGCCGAGCTTCTTCGCCTTGTCGGCGACGCCCTTGAGCAGGTGATTCCACGAATCGACGAACGACTCGGCACCTTCCTTCTGCAGTCGCTTGGCCAAAGTGTCGATGTCGACACCGGCATCGGAAATCTTCTTCAGCATCGCATCGCAATCGCCACCGTCTTCGGCCATTGGCTCGCCGACCTTGCCGTGGTCGGCAAATGCTTTCAGGGTTTTCTCCGGAATCGTGTTGACAGTATCCGGTGCCGCCAGCGCTTCGAGGTAAAGCGTGTCGCGCGCTTTTGGATCCTTCACGCTGGTGCTGGCCCAGAGCATTCGTTGCGGCTGCGCTCCGGCATCGGCAAGTTTTTTCCAGCGCGGCGACGCCAACAATTCCCTATAGGCGCGATACGCACACTGCGAAATAGCGATGCCAAGTTTGTTGTGCAGTTCTTCGGGCAGATCGTCTGCACTGCCCTTGTCCCAGCGGCTCACGAACAGCGAAGCCACCGAGCCGACGACCGGATCGAGCCCCGCTTCGATACGGCGCTCGATACCACGCAGATAAGCGTGGGCAGCGGCGAGGTATTGCTCGGCCGAGAACAACAAGGTGACGTTGATCGGGATTCCGTTGAAGATCGATTCCTCTATGGCCGGAATGCCTTCCGGCGTGCCTGGAATCTTCACCAGAAGGTTGTCGGTCGCAGCCTGTTGGTGGATCTTTCTGGCCGATTCAATGCTGCCCTTGGTGTCGGCAGCGAGCAGTGGCGACAACTCCATCGATACCCAGCCGTCGACCTTGTTGCTGCTTTTGAATACCGGCTTGAACAACTCGGCTGCGCGGCGGAGGTCCTCCAGAGCCAGCTCGACGAACATGTCCTCGAACGACTGGCCGGACCTGGCCTTGTCGGCAATCGCATCGTCGTATGCCTCGCTGTCACTGATCGCGTTGTCGAAGATGGTCGGGTTCGACGTGAGGCCGGTGACATCGAATTCGTCGACGTACTTCTTCAGGGTCCCATCGTCGAGGATGTCGCGGGTGATGTTGTCCAGCCACAGGCTCTGGCCGAGTTTGTGCAGATCGTGAAGATTGCTCATGTTGCCTCCATGGGAATGGTTGCAGCGTCAAGGGGCGCGCTGGTGCGAGGAGAAAAGAATCGACCGCGATCAAACCCCACCAGTTCAGCGATTGAAGCGATGCTGATGTCGATGCGCGACCAGTCGGCTACGTCGGCTTCATCGGCGTAATGACCCTGGCGCACAAACACGGTCGTCGACTTGTCTCCGAGTTGATCCTTTGTCGCGGTCAGCAGCCTGGGCTTGTCCTCGACAATGACATAGTGATGTGCCGGAAAGCGTCGCTGCACGTCATCGAGCCGGTACTCCTTGTGCAGCGTGACCATCACCCTGCCTTGGACCATATCCCAAAGGCCAGAACGCTGGATTTTTCGCGGCTGGAAGACGATGTCACCGTCCGACACTATTGCCGTGGTACCGATCCTGTCGAGATGCTGGATTACTTCGCGAACGTTTGGATAGACGCGTTGCGCGAATGGATAGTCGAGCAGGAACCTGGACATTCCCAATAATTGTTCTTCCGCCTTTCCGTCAACGTCGTGTCTGAACTCCTGCAATGCGCCCAGGTAGTCGGCAAAACCGGTGCGGTCGCGCAAGCCGGAATAGATTTCGCGGTAGCGAATGCGTTCTGACTCACCGAAGTCCTCGCGCAAACGATCGTCGAGATCAGCGCTGAAGCGGTCGTTGTCGAGCAGCGTGTTGTCCACATCAAGCAGGAAAACGATGTTGTCGGACCTACTCAACATGGCTGCGACTCTTCCTGCTTCGGGTTGTGCCAGCCATCGTCGTGCTCGACGACATCGCCGGCTTGTTTCGGTCCCCAGCTACCAGCGGAGTACACGTGGACCTTGCCGCCGTCCTTCAATGCCGGATCAACGATGCGCCACGCGGCTTCGATGCTGTCGCCACTGGTGAACAGTGACTTGTCGCCTCGCATGGCGTCGCCAAGCAGACGTTGATAGGGCAGCATCTCGGCGATCGGGCAATGGCGCGCCAGCAGTTCGACGGCTTCGCCGCGCATTTCCTCGCCCGCTTTCTTCACCCTGGCACCGGTCGAGATCAATACTTCAGGGCTCAATCGGAAACGGAAGTAATTGGCCTGTTTCGTACCGATACGGTCGAATACGGAAACCGGCGGCGTCTTCAACGTGACCATGACTTCCGTCGTGGTTGTCGCAAGGCTTTTGCCTGCGCGGATGTAGAACGGCACGCCCTGCCAGCGCCAATTGTCGATGTAGAGCCGCAAGGCGGCAAAGGTTTCTACTTGTGAGCGCTTCGCTACACCCTCCTCGTCGCGATACCCACGAAATTGGCCACGCACCACATGCTCGGGTTCAACCGGTCGAATCGATCGGAACAGACGCAGTTTTTCCGTGCGCAACGCTTCGGGGTCGCCACCGTCGGGGGCTTCCATCGACAACAGTGCGATCACCTGCAGCAAGTGGTTCTGCACCACGTCGCGAATTGCGCCTACACCTTCGTAAAACCCGCCCCGGCCTTGCACGCCGAAATTTTCCGCCATCGTGATCTGCACGTTGTCGATGAAATTGCGATTCCAGATCGGCTCCAGGAATGCATTGGCGAAGCGGAAATAGAGCAGGTTCTGGACCCCCTCCTTGCCCAGGTAATGATCGATTCGAAATATCGCAGCCTCATCGAAAACCTTCAGCACGGCGCGGTTGAGCGCCCTTGCCGAAGCCAGGTCACGCCCAAAGGGTTTCTCCAGTATGACCCTCGCTCCCTCCGCGCAATCTGCCTCGTCGAGATCGCTGACGACGGTTTCGAACAACGAAGGCGGAATTGCCAGATAGTGCAACGGATGCTTGGCGTCACCGAGCGTTTCACGCAAGCGCGTGAAGGTATCGGCATCCTTGTAATCGCCATCCACGTAGCGGAGCAGCTTCGACAGCTTGGCGAACGCCTTCTTGTCAACTTTTCCATGCGCCGCAACGCTTTCGTGCGCGCGCTCGCAAAACTGCTTGATGTCCCAGCCAGCACGGGCGACACCGATGACCGGGATATCCAGCTCCCCGCGTTCGACCATCGCCAGCAAGGCCGGGAATATCTTCTTGAAGGCGAGATCGCCAGTGGCGCCGAAGAAAACGAACGCATCGGACTTGGCTTGGCTCAAGGTGCGCTCCTCGAAGTTTGTAGGACTGTGGCGGACGGCATTGGACTCGCCAAGGCATCGTCACGAAAGACCCATTGTCTACCCGCGGGGGTGAATCCGCGCCGGCCAAGCCAGCGGCACGGCGATCAATTCAAAGCGCCGCCGCAACTGGAGCCCTGCCCCGCGGTGCAGCCATAGCAATGGTCGGCGACGGAAATCTGGCGCGGCACCGCGCCATCGATCAGGTCGCGCAGATGCGTCCCTTCGCGGCGTCCGGCCAATGGCAGCTTGAGCATCTGGTTGAAGTCGCAGTCGTACAGATAACCGTTGTAGTCGACGCTGATCGACGAGCGGCACATGACCGACGGCAGGTTCGCATCCTGGTGCGCTTCACGCAGCGTGGCCATGTAGGTCGCGAAGTGGCCCTTCGACAACAGCCACGAGCCGTAGCGCTGGATCGGCATGTTCGCCAGCGCGTAAAGGTTGTTGAACACAATGCCGAAATTGTCGCCGAGCAACTGGCGATAGTCGGTCTCCAGCTTGGTCTGGTTCGGCGGCAGGAACGCGCCATTCGGGTTGTAGACCAGGTTCAAGGTCAGTCCGCTGTCGGGTTTCGCGTAGCCGCGCTCGTTGAGCTCCTTGAGCGCCTTGATCGAGTTCTCGAAGACACCGTCGCCACGTTGCTCGTCGACGTTTTCCTGGCTGTAGCACGGCAGCGATGCAACCGTTTCGACACGGTTGCGGGCAAGGAACTCGCCGACCCATTCGTAGCCAGGCTCTTCCATGATGGTCGGGTTAAGCCGATCCATCACGTGCAAGCCCCGATCAATCGCTTCTTCAACCAGCCAACGGAAATGCGGATTCATTTCCGGCGACCCGCCGGTCAGGTCCAGCGTTTGCACACCGACCCGCTCGGCAACCTGCAGTGCAAGACGCATGGTTTCCTGGTCCATCATTTCAGTACGCCGCGGGCCGGCGTTGACATGGCAATGGATGCAACTGAGGTTGCACAGGTAACCCAGGTTGAGCTGCAACGTGCTGACTTTCCCACGGGTGATCGCGGGGAAATCGCTGTCTTTGAGTAATGGCCAGGTATCGCGCATGGGAGGGTCTACGAAGTCGAAGTGGTGTTGGATTCGCGTTGCACTGGATGTAGCAGCAATGCAGGCAAGGTTTGTGCGGAAGGGTCGCGAAAGGCGACCAGTCCGATCTGCATTTCGGCATGGCCATCTCGCGGCTGTGCTGTGTAGCTTCCAAACAAATGGTCCCAGATACCAAGGATGTTGCCGTAGTTGCTGTCGGTTTCGTCACGATGGACCGAGTGATGGACACGGTGCCAGTCCGGCGTGACGAACACGATACGAAGCCAGCTGTCCCATCGTGCAGAGAGCGCGATATTGGAATGCGTCAGCAGCGCAAAGGCGGCCAGCGACATTTCATAGGCAACGATCGCCAAAGGAGCGATGCCGAGCAGCGCGATCAGCAGCATCTTGTAACCCAGCGACAGCAGGATTTCCGCCGGATGGAAGCGCAATCCCAGGCTGACATCGAATGCCGTGTCGCTGTGGTGCACGCGGTGGATCGGCCATAGCGCACGGAATTCGTGAAACCAGCGATGCTGCCAGTAGATCGCAAGATCGAGCACGACCACGCTGAGGATGAGTTCCAGCCAGATCGGCGAGTCCAGCGTATTGAACAGTCCCCAGCCTTGGTGTTCGACCAGGAATGCGAGCGCCACTGTCGTCACTGGCAACAGCAGATACACAACGCCGGCGGAAATCGCCGTCATAGCAACATTGCGAACCGATCGCAGCCAACCGGTCGCGGCTTCTCGACGCGGTCGCAAGCTCTGGCCGAGCAGCAACACTACGAACAGCGCGCCGACGAGAATTCCGCGCACCAGGCCGGGATGCTCGACCAGCAGCGCATCCAGTGCCACGGTCACGTCGATGCCTCGGCATTGATCTGCAGTCGCTCCAGGAAGGCCAGCAGCGACACCTGTTGTTCGGTCGGGTCGATCACGTCCGCCAATGCGCTGGCGACCGGTTGAATATCGTCGGCGCGATCGATGTCGCGCAGAGTGGCAAGGGTCAGCCAGTTGCCATGCTTGTCCATCGCAGAACGGAACGAATCAGCGGTGCCCGCGTTGCTGTATTCGGTTTGCAACCACGCCACGCCCGGCAATTCAACGTTGCCGCCGAACAACCAGAACCCGCCATCTTCGGCAGGCCCGATCACCAGTCGAGATTCGCTTGTATCCAGCCACGAGGCGGCGGCTTCCAACGCGGACGGTGGAAGTTGCGGGCTGTCTGCACCAATCAGGATGGCTGCCTGGTGATCGCGTCGAAGCTGGGTATAGACCTGTGCCATGCGTTCACCCAAGCCGCCGGCACCCTGCGCGATCGTTGGCAGTGCGGTCCATAGCTCCTCGTGCACAGCCCCGGCTTCCGCCACGGCCCAGTAAGCTTGCAGGCTGCATTTGGCCATCGCGCGAGCGACCACCGAACGCGTGGCTTCGGCGGAGTATTCAAACAAAGCCGTAGCCTGTTCCCGCCCAATCGCTGGCCACAGGCGTGTCTTCACCGGCGACAGCGCCGGCGTCTTTACAAAGATGCCCAATCCGCAGTGCTTCAACGAACGTCTCCACGCGAGAAGGTTCGCGCCTGCGTCCATGTAAGCGCCAGATGCTGACGCGTCGTTTTCCACCAGCCGCGCTGCGCGTATTTGCGGGCACTGGTATGGATGAATGCGCCCACTGGCTTGATTCGAACTCCGGCTCGGCGCGCTGTCCACACCAGGGCGTGGTCTTCGCCGCTCGGCAGGCGCTCGTCGAAACCATCCAGTTCATCGAACACGCGACGAGGCATCACGAAACCCTGGTCGCCGAACGGCAAGCAAAACAACCGCGTGCGCCACCAGGTTCCAAACGTGTTGATCGCCGTCAGTGCGGGGCCGTCATCGAGGAAGCGCAGGTCGAAGTAGCCGATGGCTTCACGATTCGTTCCGATGAACCGCTGCAGCGCCGCCATGGTGTTCGGCGTCAGCCGCGAATCGGCGTGCAGGAACCACAACCAGTCACCGGTGCTCGCTGCCGCGCCGGCATTCAACTGTCGCGCCCTGCCCGCCATGCTGCGAATTTCACGCGCTTTCGCGGGAAGGCTCGCAATGATTGCGTCGTCCTGATCGGTTCGGACCAAAACGATCTCACTGACCGAAGTTGATTCCAGTTGAGGCAGCAACCCGTGCCACACATCGTCGCCAGGCCCGGCAGGAATCACGATGGAAAGGCGATCCAGCATTCGCTAGCAGCAGGCACCGGCGGCCGTCGCGGCGGCAGTGACAGGCGCGCAGTCGAACAAGCCGTAGTGCGTTTCCTTCTTGCCGACCAGATGGAAATACGTCGCAAAACGTGACTGCGCCAGCATGTCGAAGGTATTGCCGCAGACCAGCATCGGCCTGCCGGTCTCGAATCGGTGGTGATCGTCGAGCACGAACGCATGTGGCGATTCGGCGATGCCGCCGCGATAGGTGGCGACCTGGCCGTAATCCTCGCAGCGATCTTCCAGCGGCATCTTGAACGCCCGCATCGTGATAGACCGGAACCCGACCATCCCGATCTTCGCCTCGATTTGCTGATCGAGCAACGGAATCGGCGCGTGGCTGACTACCCTCACATCGGCGCATCCGAGCTTTTCCATCAGGCGACGGAAGTCCTCCGTATAAAGCGCACCGGAAAGGCATTCGCCAAGCAGCACCGGATCATTGCGCAGCGCGTCGGGAATCCGACGATCGGAAAACACATCGGAGAAGTACAACTCTCCCCCAGATTTCAGGACGCGAAAGATTTCCGCAAAGACCTGCTCCTTCTGCGGCGAAAGATTCAACACGCAGTTAGACACCACCACATCGACGCTCGCATCGGCAATGCCGCAGGCGTCGAGTTGCTCGATGTATCCATTTACAAACGACACGTTGGAATTCGCATGACCGAAACGCTCGGCATGCCACGTCTGGTGGCGTTTCGCGATTTCCAGTTGTTCTTCGGTCATGTCGACGCCAATCACGCGGCCGGCCTCACCGACCATGCGCGAAAGCAGGTAGACATCGCGGCCACTACCGCAACCGAGGTCCAGCACGGTCTTGCCATCAAGCGCCGGCGGGATAGGCGAGCCGCAGCCGTAGAAGCGTTCGATCACTTCCGGATGGATGTCGGCGAGCATCGCACGCAGTGATTCCGGCATCGCTTCCAGCGGACAACAGGCGCCGGTCTTCAGGTCGCTGCTCGATTGCAGTACCTCACCGTAATAGTGGCGCACGTCATCGTGGGTGGTCATCAGGTTCATCGGTGGTCCAGTGAATTCATGGTCGCGGCGACGCGGCGTTTGTGGCAATGCCAAGCCGATTATTTGTCGTTCAATCGCCAATCGTAATCGGTATACGAAACCGACAGGGCCCCGGCTTCGAGCTTGCTTGCCGCGTCAGAATCCAGCCCCAGCGCGTCGGCATAAGCAGCGAGAAACTTTCGGACGCCGCCAGTGTGCTTGTCGAAGTCTTCCGCATACCAGTCGAAAATCTTCGATATCTGCAATCCCTTGCCAGCATCGTAACGATTGCGGCTGCGATCACGCAGAAAGCGCCGGCTCTGGTCGTCGAGCTGCGCTGCAAGACGACTGCCCACAAAAGCTTCCGGGCGCAAGGCGGGACAGCCAATCGATGCGCAGTTGACCGCGAAATGGATGCGCGGTTCTGAGTAGTCGGACGCGTCGCGCAGCATCGAGTGTTCGATATCGTCAAGGCTGCGTTGTTGGCCGAGCAAGCTAATGACGTCCTTCTCCCATGGCGACCTGAACAAGCCACCCAGGTCCTTGATCGACTTGAGTTCGGGATAGCGGGTCAGGATCAACTCCACCGTCGCCGCGTTGTAGACGTTGATCAGGAACGCTTCGCGGTCGGCCTTGTTCCAGCCCTCGTAGATCGAACTCGATACTTTGCTGGCGCTCGCGAGATACGCCTTGAGTGCGTCGCGGTCCCTGGCGAAGCCGGCATAGTCGACCACGCTGGCGGTGCCTTCGTTGGTCCAGCTGACATGGGCGGCCAGCAAGCGGTTCCATTGCGCGTGATCGAGGTCGACGTTTGCTTGCGCCGAGACCTGGGTTGTCAGCAACACGACCAGAATGGACATCAGCCAACGCATCATTCAACCCCTCCGCCAGGCAAAGAACCGCTCCGCGATGCGCAGCAATCGCTCGGGTGCATGTTCGCGCTTCCAGTTGCCAGCCACGTATTTGTTCGCTTCGCTCATGGTCGGATAGGTATGGATAGTGCCAAGGATCTTGTTGAGGCCGAGACCATGTTTCATCGCCAGCACGAATTCGGCAAGCAGATCGGCCGAATGCTTGCCGACGATCAACGCGCCAAGGATTTCATCCTTGCCCGGCTTGGTAAGCACCTTGACGAAGCCGCTGTCGGCCGAATCGGCAATCGCACGGTCCAGGTCGTCCAGTTGATAACGGGTCACTTCCACATCGATGTCGCGCTCGTTTGCTTCGTCTTCCGACAAACCCACGCGCGCCACTTCCGGCTCCGTAAAAGTTGCCCACGGAATCACGCGGTAATCGACGTTGAAACTCCAGAACGGCGCAATCAGCGCATTGATTGATGCATACCAGGCTTGGTGCGCCGCGACATGGGTGAACTGGAATGGTCCGACGGCATCGCCGGCAACAAAAATGCTCGGGTAGTTGGTTTGCAGCATCTTGTTGGCCTGCACGGTTCCACGCTCGGTCAGCTCGACGCCGAGTTCCTTCAGGCCGAAACCTTCGACGTTGGCCTTGCGTCCCAGCGCCAGCAGCAAGCGATCAAACGGCAGTGAAATTTCCTTGCCTTCTTGCTCGCAAATCAAATTGCCGCCGTCGCCGCCGGCTTCGACGCGCAGCGCCTTGCATTGCGTCATCACCTTGATGCCGTCGTCATCGAACGCTTTCTGCACTTCGGCAGCGGCGTCGGCATCTTCGCGTGGCAACAAACGTGTTGCCATTTCGACCTGGGTGACCTTGCTGCCAAGTCGCGCAAAGGCCTGGGTCATTTCGCAACCGATCGGTCCACCGCCAAGCACGACCAAGCGCTTGGGTAACACGGTCAAGTCCCACAGATTGTCCGAGGTCAGATAGTCGACGCTGTCGACACCTTCGATCTTCGGTACCAATGGCCCTGCACCGGTGGCGATGACGATGCTGCGCGCACTGACTCGCTTCTTGCCGATGACGACTTCCCACGGTGAAACCAACATCGCCTCACCCTTGATGACGTTGACGCCGAGTTCCGTATAGCGTTCGACCGAGTCATGCGGCGCAACCTTGCCGATCACCTCGTGGACGCGCTTCATCACCTGCGCGAAATCAATCTCGGTTTCAACTTTCGCGATACCGAACTTCTCGGCATGTCGAGCTTCCGCAACAAGCCTGGCGGTGCGCAGCAAGGCCTTGGATGGAACGCAGCCGGTGTTGAGGCAATCGCCACCCATCTTGTCGCGCTCGATCAAAGCCACCTTGGCCCGACCCATCGCAGCGATGTAGGCGGCGACCAGTCCCGCGGATCCAGCGCCAATGACGATCAGGTTGAAATCAAATTTCGCCGGACGTTTATGGCCATTGTAGATTCGCCCATTTCTGATGCCATGCATGACCACCTTCACGATCGCCGCGAGCAGCAGAACGAGCAGTACCGCGAGAGTCCAGGTGACGTAAGAGTTGGACATATACGCTCCACCGGATGGGTCGGGTCATGCAGCCCGACCATGATGCCGACCAACGCATGAACGTGACAGGCCCGGATGGCCGGGACTCATGTCACGGAGTCCGTTCGCAGCAACCGTGCATCACGCAACACGACGTCGACTCGGCCGTCTATTCCAGCCGCAGTCCCTTCAACACCGTGCCAGCGGGAATCTGGCGCATATCGGCTTGGACTTCGAGCAACAGGTCCGCTTCAGCCATGCCCGAGAGCATGCCCGACCCCTGGCGCGTGACCGGCGTCGCCCACAGACTGCCGTCGTCGCGACTCTCAAGTCTTGCACGAAGAAACTCGGTACGGTCGTGGCGCTTTTCCCAATCGCGATCGATGCGCACGCGCAACGCGTTGTTTTTTTCGTTGGGCGGAATACCCTGCATCGCGCCCAGAGCAGGAGCAACCAGTGCAACGAGAGTCGCCAGGCTCGACACGGGATTTCCGGGGAGGCCCATCATCAACGTGCCATCCATTTCGCCGCACAGCAACGGCATACCAGGTCGCATCTTCACTTTCCAGAAATGCACGATGCCGATTTCGGCAAGCAGTCTCGGCAGGAAGTCGGCCTCACCGGCGGAAACGCCGCCACTGCTGATCACGATGTCGGCGACCGACGCCGCAGCACTGAGGCTAGCCCGCAGCGATTTCCTGTTGTCTCTCACATGCAGGAACCGAAGCTCGCTGCCATCGATTTCCATACGCATCGCATGATCGGATTCGAGCGTCTCCGGTAGTGTCAGTTCCACGCCGAACCGCAGCAACTGGCACGCCAGCGAGTAGCCGTTGCTGTTGTAGATCTGTCCTGTCGACAACAACTCGCCTGGTGCGACAAGTTCATCACCCGTGGTCAACAAGGCAATGCGTGGTCGTCGAACGACGTTGACCTGCGCCAGGCCGAGGCTGGCCAGGACACCAAGGCGTGCTGGATTGATGCGCGTCCCGGCGGCAAACGCGAGCGCACCGGAAGCCAGATCCTCACCGGCAAATCGAACGTTTGCACCTGCGGTTTCGCCTGCGGCTATCCAGACCTGGCCACCATCGACTTCGACATGCTCCTTGATGACGACGGTGTCGGCACCGGTCGGCATTGCTGCCCCTGTTGTGATGCGCAGGCATTCCCCTTCGCCAATGACGAACGCGTCGGCGCTGCCGGCAAGGCGCGTTCCAATCAGTCGAAACGCACGTCGGTCGTCCGGTGGAAGATCCTGTCCACGCAACGCGAAACCATCCATCGCCGAGTTGTCAAACGGTGGCAAGGCAATCGGCGCAATGATGTCGTCGGCAACAACGCGACCGTCGGCGCAGGCCAGATTGACTGACTCGCTCGGGAGCGTCCGCGCCTGCGCAAGCGCTACCAGCCGTTCATGCGCGTCCGCAACGGAAAGCATCGTCGGAACAGTGCGCTCACTCATCTGAAACGTTCCCGTAGGCGATGTAGTCGGCGGTGCTGTTGAGGTTGATGAACTGTTCACGCCAGTCGTGGAAATCGACCTCGACGGCATCAATCTGTTCCTGCCACGCCAGCGGCCCCAAAGCCGCCTTCGCCGCTATTTTTGCTGACGGTGCCACGCCGAGACGATACAACGCAAACAGTGGCTGTCGATGCGCGCCATCGTGCGCAACCGCGCAATCGGCGTCGCCAATCGCTGATTGCAGTCGTCGCCACAAATTCAATGGAGGACAAGGGCAATCAACCGGCACGGTGAGTAGCCATGGTGTGGTGATTGCCGACAATGCCGTCGCAATACCGGCCAACGGGCCGTCGCCGCTGTCGACATCGTCGAGCAACGTCCTTGCGATCATCGAATACGTTTCGCGATTGCGATTCGCAAGAATCATCAGATCGCGATTGCCATGTGCGCCTGGCGGCGCATGCATCGCTTTGACGGCCTCGCACACATGTGCAATCAGCGGTTTGCCATCAAGGATTTGCAAGCCCTTGTCGACTCCGCCGAGGCGTCGCCCCTGTCCGCCGGCGAGTATCGCCACCGTGACCGTAGCGTCGCCCATTGCCGGCCTGTCGCTCAGCGCTTGCCGCGCTTGGCGTTGCGGATCATCCGTTGACGACTGCGCTTCTGCCCTTCGGTCAGCACGTTCTTCTTGTCGGCGTAGGGATTTTCGCCATCGCGGAAGATGATTCGCACCGGCGTTCCGTCAAGTTTGAAACGCTTGCGGAAATAGTTTTCCAGATAGCGTCGGTACGAATCTGCCAGGTGCGCGGTGCGACTGCCATGCATGATGATGGTGGGTGGATTGGAACCACCGGGATGCGCATAACGCAGCTTCGGCGCGTGGCCACGGACCAACGGCGGCTGGTACGACTGGATTGCCACTTCCAGGCTTTTCGTCAATTCGGAAGAAGTCAGCTTGCGATGTGCTGCTGCGTGGGCGCGGTTGACCGCCTTCATCAACTCGCCGATGCCACTGCCGTGCAACGCGGAAATCGTCACTCGCGGCGCCCAGGCGACGAACTCAAGCTTGCGCTCCAGCGAGTTCCGGCACTGGTCGCGATCGTATGTTTTCAGGCCATCCCACTTGTTGACCGCGATCACCAGAGCGCGCCCAGCGTCGAGCACGTGGCCAATCAAGCCGGAATCCTGATCGGTAACGCCTTCATTGGCATCGAGCAGGATCACGACCACGTTGGCCGCCTCGATCGATTGAAGCGTCTTGATCACGCTGAATTTCTCGATGACGTCTTCGACTTTCGAACGACGGCGCACACCGGCGGTGTCGATCAGCGTGTAACGCTTGCCATCGCGCTCCATCGGCACGCGGATCGAATCGCGCGTGGTCCCGGCAACGTCGGACACGATCAGGCGATCTTCGCCGATCAGGCGATTGACCAGAGTCGACTTGCCAACGTTTGGACGTCCGACGATGGCAACTCGCATGCCGTCATCTTCCGCGGCCGGTTCCGGCTCGGGTTCCGGTAACAGCCCATCGAGTGCCGCGTACAGCTGCGGCATGCCACGGCCGTGCGATGCCGCCATCGGCAAAGATGCAGCAAAACCAAATTTCGCGAATTCGGCAACGGCACCCAACTCATCCAGGCCGTCGACCTTGTTGACCGCCAGCAGCACCGGTCGCGAGGTTCGTCGCAAGCGCGCAAGGATCGCTTCGTCGCTGGGCAAAAGACCCTGCCGCGCATCGACCACGAAGACCACCACATCGGCTTCGCCAATCGCGGTTTCAACCTGGCGCGTGGTCAGTCCGGCCAGGCCCTCGTCGGTATCGGCGATGCCGCCGGTGTCGACGACGACGAATGGTTTGGACGATTGCCGGCAGTAGCCGTAGTGGCGGTCACGGGTAACGCCAGGCTGGTCGTGGACCAGCGCGTCGCGGCTGCGCGTGAGCACATTGAAAATCGTTGACTTGCCGACATTGGGGCGCCCGACAAGGGCGACGACGGGCAACATCGGCGCTGCCGGGTATCAGGGCGATGCGCGGTAAGCGGCGAGCTTGCCTGCGACATCTTCCACGTAGACAACGCCATCGACCGCGATTGGCGCGCCCTCGATGGCCTTGCGGCTGAGTCGCTCGCGCGCCTGAAGTGCACCGGTGTCCATGCCGAGCCAGTGCAGATAACCGTCAAGGTCTCCGACGACGACGCTGTCGCCAACGATCGCCGGCGCACTCAGCCAGCGATGGGAGAGCTGATCCTGCTTCCAAAGGTTGGCACCGCTCTGGCGATCGAAGGCCCAGACCGTGCCGTCGGCATCGGTAACCACCACGGCGGTCGCATTGACGTCGACGCCGGAATAACTGGAAAGGTCGCGCTGCCAGGCAACGCGGCCGCTATCGGCATACAACGCGGCGATCTGTCCGCGATAGCTGGCGACGAAAAGATCGTTACCATCCAGCACCATGCGGCCGTCGGCATCGGCAATGCGCTCGACTTCGGTGCGGCCTTCGCCTAGCGACAACGGTGTCGCCCAGACCGGGCTACCGTCGGCAAGACTGACGGCGACAACGCGTCCGTTGTCATAACCGACGTAGGCGACGCCATTGCCGATCAATGGCGACGCATTGCCGCGCTGGCTGAGCGCGGGAACCGATTCTTCATAGACCCAGCGCCGGTTGCCGGTCGTGCTGTCGAAGCCTTGCAATTTTCCATCCTGGGTACGGACCACGACGATGCCGTCACCGATTGCAGGAGCGCTGATGATTTCAGCGCCAAGTTGCACTTCCCAGCGCATGCTGCCGTCGCCCGATGAAAGCGCCTGCAGTTGGCCATCAAGCCCACCAACGACGACCAGGTCGCCATCGACGGCCGGTCCACCAGACCAGCGCACGCTGTTGCCACCGCGACCGAACCAACCGATGCGCTCGCCGGACTTCTCGCTCCAGACCTTGCTGCCGCTGCCGGCATCCAGCGCGCTGATCCGCCCGTCGACGCCTGCAGCGTAGACTCGGCCTGCCGCCACGGCGGGTGCCATCCGTGCGCCCGACGTGCCAGCGCCGTCGCCAATACCTGTCGACCAGATCCGTTGCACGTTCAGCGTCGGGCTGAATTCGACCAGCTCGGCAGGTGGCGCGACATTGTCCTTCTTGCCCAGGCCCTTGACCCAGTTGCAACCGGACAGACCAACCGTCGCTACGAGCAGAGCCAGCGCAAGCCCGTTCCGGGCAATCATCGAATTCATCATGATTCTTTCTTCTCCGCCGTCGTGGCCGGGGTTGTGGGCGACTCGGGTACAGGCGCGACGGCCGCAGGAGCAGCCGGAATGCGGTCGAGCTTCATCTGGATAAGGGCGTGACTGGCCGCCCGGGGGTCGACATTGGCCAACGCATCCTGGTACGCCGCCCGCGCCTCGTCCGCACGATCAAGTTGGTACAAGGCGTCGCCGCGCAGGTCAGCCACCAGGCCGGCATAGTTGCCTTTAGCCATTGCGTCAAGCTGCTTCAGCGCATCGTCCGGTTTGCCGCGCGCCAGCGTCACCCGCGCCTGTCGCAACGTGATCAGTTGCTTGAGTTCGACTGCTTCGACATGCCCTTCGGCCCAGGCCAGCGCCTGGCTGGCGGCGTCCAGGTCATTCTTCGCGACCGCCCGCTCGGCAACGCCAAGGGCGGCGAGGACGCTGTAGGTGGATTTCGGAAAGTTCTGCTGCATCGCTGCGGCAATGGCGTCGGCATCGGCAACGTTCTCTGCTTCCACCGCCTTGTTTATGGCACCGAACTGGAGCGCCGCCTCGGCTTGCTGGCCGACCTGGTAGCTTTGCCAGTAGCGCCAGCCGAACAAGGCAGCCAGCCCGAGTGCCACGCCAACGATGATCGCCATCGAGTTGTCGCGCAGCCATTTGCGGACGAGTTCGCCCTGTTCGTGTTCGTCAAGATCATCAAAAGCCATCGTCGGTTTCCGGCGCAGATTGCAAGGGATTTCAGGTCACGCGTAGCCCGCTAGCCTAGCAGGATTGACCCTTCTTAGGCACCGGAAATCACGTATGGAGACGACCGGGTCCGCCCCGGCCAAGCCTGCTCTGACTACGGTTCCGCGCGAGCCACCGTCGTTTCGTCACCGAAAAGGCGCAGGTGGGCGACGTTGCCGCGACTGAGCCGCACAAGGTCGACGGTTTCGCCATCGACATCAAGACGTGTTCCGGCGACATTGCCGATGCGCACCGTAAGCGCCGTGTCGCCGTCGTAACTGTGCTCGGTTCCAGCCGGCAACACGCCGTACTCCAGTCGCGTGCCATCGGGTTTGAGCACTTCCACCCAACTTGGCTCGCTGATCGTCAGGGTGACCCGGTTCTGGACAGTCGCTGCTGGCGCAGGTGTTCCCGGGCCCGACATCCCGGCGAACGGTGCCAGTGAGGCCTTCACGGGAGTGGTGGATTCGTCAGGCGATGCCGCATCCGTCATTACCGACGACGGCGTCGCCGCTGCGCTTGTCGGATCGCCGCTGGTGTCCATTCCGGTCCGGTCCTGCGCCGTGTCTGCGATCGCAACCTGTGCAGCACGATCCAGTTTCATCGTGCTCACCAGTTGATGCTCGATGCCGCCGTGGGTCATCGCCAGCCACACCGTCGGGCCGACTATCAGGCCGGTCAGGATCAAATACGTGGCGCTCACCGACCAACGGTCGAGCAGATAGCGCGACTTCGGAATCGTGCCGGTTGCAACCAATGGCGCCGGCCGGGTGAATTCACGCACCACGTCATGGATCACGTCCGCAGGCAGGCCGACCAGTCGCGCGTAGCTGAGCAAATAGCCGCGCAGGAACACACCATCGTCCGATGCCCCGAGGTTGTCTTCCTCCATGCCCGTGACGATCCGCTGTGACAGCTTCAGCCTTGCGGATACGTCCGACACGCTCAGTCCCAATCGCTCTCGACCGGCCCGCAATTGCTGGCCGAGGCTGGGCGTGGTCGTGTCGGTGTTCTCAATGATCTCGGGATCGGTGCCCATGATTGAACCTGATTTTTGTCGTGCGACCGGCGCTGCGATTGTCAGCCGGTTTAGCTTGGCGGCTACTGCGCGCTTTGTGCCAGTCGCAACGAATTGGCCTGTGGAGATTTCGGAAAATCGCGAAGCAGCCGGCGCACGAAGTCCGCCGCGCCTTGCGCGTTGTTCAGTTTTGCTTCGATGTTTCGCCCCAGCAAAAGTGCGTCCGGCCCGATTGCCCCCGTTGCATCCAGCCTCTGCATGAACGCGCGAGCCTGAAGATACTGCCCCTTTCCGTATTGCACGTTGGCCATCTGGAACAACGCATCCGGGTTGTCCGGACGACGCTCCAAGGCCGCCCTCAGCGTCCGTTCAGCTGCATCGTACTTGCCTGAGCCGGCAAAGCAAGTCCCCGCGTTGACCAGGGCGATGTCCGGCGTCTGGTAGAACGGGTCGGCCAGAGCAATCTGGAAGTATTTTTCCGCTTCGTCCGGGCGCTGCAACTTGCATAGAAACGTGCCGTAATTGTTTGCCTCGTCGCCACCTTTGGGCTTGAGTTGGCTGGCCCGCCGGTAATGCTCTTCGGCCTGCTTGCTGTCGCCAATGTTTTCGTAGAGCACCGCGATAACCGTATGCGCGTTGACGAAGGTCGAATCGAGCGCAAGAGCGCGTTGCAGTTTCTGCAATGCGACCTCGTACTTGCCCTGCTTCATGTAGCTCTGGCCGAGTTGCGTGTTCGCGCTCGCGGCTTCGCGCGCCTGGTCGCGACTGTCGCTGCGCACGCCCGTGCTGACGCCGCTCGAGCAGCCCGCTATCGAGAGCAGCACCACCAGCCACAACCAGCGCAGATCACGCAGCATCGGCGACGCCCTTGTTTTCGGGAAGACTTTCAAGGCTGCGATTGAACGCGGCCTGGCGACGGGTGCGATCAATCACCTGTCCTTTCAACTGCCCGCAGGCCGCATCGATTTCGTCGCCACGTGTGCGCCGTACCATGGTCAATACGTTCGCGTTCAACAGGATGGTCTGGAATGCGCGGATGGTGGATTCGTCCGAGCGCTCGTACTTCGTTCCAGTGAATGGATTGAACGGAATCAGGTTGACCTTGCTCGGCACCTTGCGCATCAGCTTCACCAACTGACGCGCATGTTCGGGCTGGTCGTTGATGCCTTTCATCATGGTGTATTCGAACGTGATCGTCGTGCGCGGACGACGCGCCGCATAGCGATTGCAGGCGTCGATCAATTCGGCAATCGGGTACTTCTTGTTGAGCGGCACCAGTTCCGTGCGCAACTCATCGTTGGCCGCGTGCAACGACACCGCAAGCGACACATCGCTGACTTCGCCCAGCTTGTCGATCATCGGCACCAGGCCAGCGGTCGACAGCGTGACCCGCTTGTTGGCAAGACCAAGGCCGAGGTCGTCTCGCATCACGCTCATCGCGCGAACCACATTGTCAAAATTGAGCAGCGGCTCGCCCATGCCCATCATCACGATGTTGGTCAATGTGCGGCGCTGGTGCGGGAGGTTGTTCAACTGCTTCGAAGCCACCCAGGCCTGGCCGATGATCTCGGCACTGGACAGGTTGCGATTGAACCCTTGTGTGCCGGTCGAGCAGAACGTGCAGGCCAGGCTGCAACCCACTTGCGACGACACGCACAGCGTGCCGCGCGAAGCTTCCGGGATGAACACCGCTTCGATCGCGTTGCCGCCATCCATGCCGAGCAACCACTTGTTGACGCCATCGCCGGCCTGCTTCTCGAACAACACGTTTGGCGGATCGATGCGCGCGATCTTTTCAAGCTTTTCGCGCAGCACCTTGCCGACATCGGTCATCTGCGCGAAGTCGGTGATGTGACGATGGTAGATCCACTTCATCACCTGTTCCGCGCGATAGGGCTTTTCGCCGATCTGCGCAAACAGATCACGAAGTCCCTGGCGGTCCAGGTCGAAGAGGTTGGTCCTTTCCGTCGTCACGTTGGCCTGACTCAGCGCGAGTGGACGTCGGACGAATCGAAGAAGTAGGCGATCTCATCCGCCGCCGTGTCGGCAGCATCGGAGCCATGCACTGCGTTCGCATCGATCGACTCGGCGAAGTCGGCGCGGATCGTGCCCGGCTCGGCTTTCTTCGGATCGGTCGCGCCCATCAACTCGCGATGGAGAGCAATGGCATTTTCACCTTCCAGTGCCTGGATCATCACCGGGCCGGAAATCATGAAATCAACCAGCGCGCCAAAAAACGGGCGATCCTTGTGGACGGCGTAGAAGCCTTCCGCCTGCTGGCGGCTCAACTGCCGATAGCGCGCTGCAACAATCTTCAGGCCGGCCTTCTCGAAACGGCTGTAAATTTCGCCAATCACGTTCTTGGCAACGGCATCGGGTTTGATGATCGAAAGGGTGCGCTCCAACGCCATGCGAGGGACTCCAGAAAGGTGAATGATCGACAAACCGGTCGATGCGGTGATCACGAAAGCTCGCAGGATCGCGCACTTGCATGACAAATTGACCGCTGATTCTAGCAAATTCGGGGCTTGTTGCGCCATCTGGGTGGGCGAACCCAGCAACCAGGTAGCCTCACACGCAGCAGTCCTTGGTCCGTGCGAAGGGCCTTTTGCGCCGCAGCAATCGTACACGGCAGACGCTCGGTTCCGGTTGCACCCGTTTGACCCGGCACACTCCTGCGTCTATGATTCAAACGCTTGTTTGAAACAGCGGAGCCTCAATCCACCCGCCCATGACCGTCTCTTTCTATTCCACCAAGGAACGAATCCTCGGCGCTGCCGAAGAATTGTTCGCAAAGCATGGCTTCGCCGGCGCTTCGCTGCGTCAGGTGACGGCCAGTGCCAAGGTGAATCTCGCGGCGGTGAACTACCATTTCGGTTCCAAGGACAACCTGATCGAGGAGGTGTTTCGCCGCCGCCTCGACAACCTCAACGAACGCCGCGTGCAAGCACTGCAACGGGTCAAGGCCGATCCTGATGCGACGTTGGAAGATGTCCTCGCCGCGTTCATCCATCCCGCGCTGGATGTATCGCTCGACAGCAGCGGTGGGCTGACTTTCGTGCGCGTGCTGGCCCGCGCGTTCGCCGAGCACAACGAGCGCCTGCGTAAATTCCTTTCCGAAAATTACGGCCACGTGCTGAAGGAATTTGTCGCCGAATTCAGGCGCCACCTGCCGGGCCTTGCAAAGCAGGAAATGTACGCACGGCTCGACATCATCTCTGGCGCACTGACCTATGCGATGACCGATTTCGGCGTCATCCAGCGCCGCGACGACAGCAGCGACGCGCATCGCCAACGCAGTGCCCAACACCTGATCCACTTCGCCGCCGCCGGTCTGCGCGCACCCTGACCTTCCCGCATTAATCTGCACGCACCGATCCGCACCGGCGAGACCGCGCCGACCCTTCATTGAGTCACTACCACGGAGCATTCGATGAGCCACACCCTACCTATCCGCAAGGCCGCCGTGCTCGGCGCTGGCGTCATGGGCGCGCAGATTGCTGCGCACCTGACCAACGCCGGCGTCGAGACCATACTGTTCGATCTGCCCGCCAAGGAAGGTCCGCCGAACGGCATCGTGCTGAAGGCGCTGGCCAATCTCGCCAAGCTGTCGCCGACACCGTTGGCGGACAAGGCACTCGGCGCCGCGATCACGCCAGCCAACTACGACCAGGACTTCGCCCTGCTCGAAGGCTGCGACCTGATCATCGAAGCGATCGCCGAGCGCATGGACTGGAAGCGCGACCTGTACCACAAGATTGCGCCGCACGTTTCCGACAGTGCCTTTCTCGCCAGCAACACCTCGGGCCTGTCGATCAATGCGCTGGCCGAAGCCTTGCCGGAACAGTTGCGGCATCGTTTCTCGGGTATCCATTTTTTCAACCCGCCGCGCTACATGCATCTGGTCGAGCTGATTCCAGCCGAGAACACCGATCGCGAATTGCTCGCGGGTCTCGAAGCATTCCTGGTCACCAACCTCGGCAAGGGCGTCGTCTACGCGAAGGACACACCGAACTTCATCGGCAATCGCATCGGCGTGTTCTCGATTTTGGCGACGATGCACCACACCGAGCAATTTGGCCTGGGCTTCGATGAAGTCGACGCGATCACCGGACCAGCGATTGGCCGTCCAAAAAGCGCGACCTATCGCACCTCGGACGTGGTCGGCCTCGACACCATGGCGCACGTCATCAAGACCATGGCCGACACCCTGCCCGACGATCCTTGGCACAAGTACTTCAAGACTCCGGCGTGGCTGAAGGCACTGATCGAGAAAGGCGCACTGGGCCAGAAGACCGGCGCCGGGTTCTTCCGCAAGGTCGGCAAGGAAATCCAGGTGCTCGATCTGGGCAAGCAGGATTATCGGGAAGCCGATCAAAAAGCGTCCGACGAGGTCAGCAAGATTTTGGCGATCCGCAACCCGGCCGAAAAATTTGCCGCCTTGCGTGCTTCCGACGACAAGCAGGCACAGTTTCTCTGGGCGATGTTCCGAGACCTGTTCCATTACACCGCGTTCCATCTCGCCGACATCGCCGATTGTGCTCGCGACGTTGACCTGGCCATTCGCTGGGGATACGGCTGGAAGCTTGGTCCTTTCGAGACCTGGCAGTCGGCCGGTTGGCGTCAGATCACGCAATGGATCAACGAGGACATCGCCGCTGGCAAGGCAATGAGCGATGCGCCACTGCCGGAATGGGTGAGCGATGGCCGCGATGGCGTGCATGAGGCGAAAGGTTCGTGGTCGACCAGCATGAAGAAGCTGCTGCCGCGCTCGACGCATCCGGTCTACGCGCGCCAGCTCTATCCCGATCCCATCCTTGGCGAAACATTCGACCAGGGCACCACCGTTTGGGAGAACGACGGCGTTCGCCTTTGGCACCTTGGTGACGACATCGGCATCTTGTCGTTCAAGACCAAGTTGAACACCGTCAACGATCAGGTCATGGAAGGCATCCAGCAGGCGGTCGCCACGGCCGAAAAGCAGTTCAAGGCATTGGTCATCTGGCAGCCCGGCGAGCCGTTCTCTGCCGGTGCCGACCTGAAGGGTGCGCTTGGGTTGATCAAGGAAGGAAAGATCGATGCGTTTGAAAGCATGGTCGAAAATTTCCAACGCACCAGCCAAACGATCAAGTTCTCGCTGATTCCGATTGTCTCGGCGGTTCGCGGCATGGCGTTCGGCGGTGGTTGTGAATTCCAGATGCATTCGTCGCGCACGGTCGCGGCGCTGGAAAGCTACATCGGCCTCGTCGAAGCGGGCGTTGGCTTGCTGCCCGCAGGCGGCGGCTTGAAGGAACTCGCCCTGCGCGCGTCGCGTGACAGCATCGACGCCGATCCATTCAACGGCATCAAGAAGGTGTTCGAAACGGTCGCGATGGCGAAGGTATCCACGTCAGCATTCGAGGCGAAGAATCTCGGTCTGCTGCGGCCGGACGATGTCGTCATCTTCAACAACTACGAGTTGCTCTACATCGCCAAGCAGGTCGCGTCAGCGCTGGCCGAGTCCGGCTATCGACCACCGTTGCCGGCGCGCAACATCGTGGCCGCCGGCGACGTCGGCACGGCAACGTTGAAGATGATGCTGGTCAACATGCTGGCCGGTCGATTCATCTCCGAGCATGACTACGACATCGGATCGCGAATTGCCGACACGTTGTGCGGCGGCGTGATCGAACGTGGCTCGCTGGTCGACGAAGACTGGCTGATCGCGCTGGAACGCAAACATTTCGTGGAACTTGCGCAGACCGAGAAAACCCAGGCGCGCATCGAACACACCCTGTCCACCGGCAAGCCGCTGCGTAACTGAGCGCCGAGGAAAAACCATGACCAAGCAATTGCAAGACGCCTATATCGTTTCCGCCGTCCGCACGCCCGTTGGCAAGGCACCGCGCGGCGTATTCCGCAACACGCGCCCGGATGACCTGCTCGCCCACGTGCTGCGCCACGCCGTCGCGCTGGCACCCGGCATCGACACCTCGCGCATCGACGACGCCATCATCGGTTGCGCCATGCCCGAAGCCGAGCAAGGCATGAACATCGCCCGCATCGGCGTACTGCTCGCTGGCCTGCCCAACATCGTCGCCGCGCTGACCATTAACCGCTTCTGCTCGTCCGGCGTGCAGGCCATCGCACTCGCGGCTGATCGCATCCGCACCGGCGACGCCGACCTGATGCTTGCCGGCGGTACCGAATCGATGAGCATGGTGCCGATGATGGGCAACAAGATCGCGATGAACCCGGCCGCGTTCACCGACGAAAACGTCGCCATCGCTTACGGCATGGGTATCACCGCCGAGAACGTCGCCAAGGAATGGCGGGTCAGTCGCGAAGACCAGGATGTGTTCGCTGCGAAGAGTCACGACAAGGCACTAGCCGCGATTGCCGCCGGCTATTTCAACGCCGAGACCGTGCCCTTCATGCTCGACGATCATTACCCCAACTTGGCCAATGGCACGATCAAGACCGACTCACGCACGATCGACACCGACGAAGGTCCACGCCCCGGCACCACGGTGGAAACCCTCGCAAAGTTGCGACCG
>JBBSLA010000016.1:0-34647 GCA_038255665.1 Lysobacterales bacterium
CGCGGGCGGTCGAGAATCAACAGTCGACCAGCACAGTCGATGGTCTTTTGCGGGGCGGACATTTCCATCGTCCGAAGCATAGCCGGAACCTATTGAGCGATTCACCCATCCAACTACCATGAATGCGACCATGACGGCAGCGCCAACGGAACCAACCATGATGATTCGCGCATCAATCCTGCTGATCCTTCTTGCCGCAACCTCACCGGCATGGGCCTTGCGTTGCGGCACGCAACTGGTCGGGCCGGGCGACCAGGATTTCCAGGTTCGCTCGCGCTGTGGCGAGCCGATCTGGATTGAGCGCAGCAGCGAACTGGAAGTGCTTGGCGGCTACGGGCCGTACGAGCGCCAGCGCGAAACACCAGTCGAGGCATGGACCTACAACTTCGGCCCACGGATGCTGATGCGGCGGCTGGTATTCCGCAACGGCGTGATGACCCGAGAGGACACGCTGGGTTACGGCGTGAACCGGATTGGTGACGATTGCAACGCGCAGGCGAGTTATGACGGTTTCAGCGTTGGTGAACTGGTTGCCCATTGCGGTCAACCGGTTTCACGTCGACGCAACGACGATGGCATCGTCAGGCGCCCGGCTCCGGGCATCGCTTTCTACGGCGTCGAGCAGCGCGAACAATTGATCTACGACCTCGGCGACCGGTTGCGCTTGCGCCGCTATTTCGTCGTCAATGGCCGCGTCGTCGACAGTGATACGCTGGGGCGCTGAGGCAATACTCCGAAAAGAAAAAGCCGCGACAATGACTCGTCGCGGCCGTTGCTTTTCCCGATGAATCGACTGATCAGTCGTTGCTTTCGCGCGACTGCGTCGCCGTTGCGCCGATCGGCGTTTCGCCGCCGCGCGTGCCGCCAGCGCTAGTGCCCGTCTTGGGTTTCTCGGTCCAATCCTTTGGCGGCTTCGGAGTGCGGCCGGCCATCATGTCCTCGACCTGTTCGCGGTCGATCGTTTCCCAGACCAGCAGGGCATCAGCCATCGCGTGCAATATGTCGATCTTCTCGGTGAGGATCGCCTTGGCGCGCTGGTATTCGCGATCAAGGATGCTGCGCACGACTTCGTCGATCTTGCGCGCGGTATCGTCCGACACGCTCTTGTGCTGGGTAACCGAGCGACCGAGGAACACTTCGTCTTCTTGCTCACCATAGGCAATCGGACCCATCTCGTCGGACAGGCCCCAGCGCGTGACCATGTTGCGCGCCATCTGGGTGGCGCGCTCGATATCGTTGGATGCACCCGTGGTGACGTTGTCTTCACCGAAGATCAATTCCTCGGCAACGCGGCCGCCATAGAGACTGGCAAGACGGCTGGCGAGTTCGGTCTTGTTATAGCTGTGTCGATCCTGCTCGGGCAGGTACATGGTGACGCCCAGCGCACGACCACGAGGGATGATCGTGACCTTGTGGACCGGGTCGTGGCCCGGCACCGACAGACCAACAATCGCGTGACCGGCCTCGTGATACGCGGTGAGCTTCTTCTCTTCCTCGCTCATGATCATCGAGCGCCGCTCGGCACCCATCATGATCTTGTCCTTGGCCTTCTCGAAGTGACTCATGTCCACTTCGCGCGTAGTGCCACGCGCGGCGAACAGGGCGGCCTCGTTGACCAGGTTTGCCAGATCGGCACCGGAGAAACCCGGCGTTCCGCGCGCGATGACCATTGGCTCGACGTCGGACGCAATCGGTACGTTGCGCATGTGCACCTTCAGGATCTGCTCGCGGCCCTTGATGTCGGGCAAGGGAACGATCACCTGGCGGTCAAAGCGGCCCGGACGCAGCAAGGCCGGATCGAGCACGTCTGGACGGTTGGTCGCGGCGATGACGATGACACCTTCGGTGCCTTCGAATCCATCCATCTCGACCAGCAACTGGTTCAAGGTCTGCTCGCGCTCGTCGTGACCGCCACCCAGACCTGCGCCGCGGTGGCGACCGACCGCATCGATTTCGTCGATGAAGATGATGCACGGTGCCTGCTTCTTGGCCTGTTCGAACATGTCGCGGACGCGAGCCGCGCCGACGCCTACGAACATTTCGACGAAGTCAGAACCCGAGATCGCGAAGAACGGTACTTTGGCCTCGCCGGCAATCGCCTTGGCGAGCAAGGTCTTGCCGGTACCGGGCGAGCCGACCAACAGTACACCGCGCGGAATCTTGCCGCCGAACTTGGTGAACTTGCTTGGATCGCGCAGGAAGTCGACCAGCTCGGAGACTTCTTCCTTGGCTTCGTCGCAACCCGCGACATCGGCAAAGGTGGTCTTGACCTGATCTTCGCCCTGCAACTTGGCGCGCGAACGGCCGAAGCTCATCGCGCCGCCTCGACCGCCGCCGGACTGCATCTGGCGCATGAAGTAGATCAGGATGCCGATGAAGATCATCAGCGGGATCCAGTCGAGCAGGATCTTCAGCAGCGACGGACCGCTGTCGGACGGCTGCACAGTGAGCTTGGCCACCGATTTTTCGAGCTCACCCAAAGTGTTGTCGGTCAGCAATGCCTGCGTCGTGATGGTGGCACCGTCCTTGAGCGTGCCCTTGAGGCTGCGGTTGTCGTTGCCGACGACCAGCTCGTCAACCTGGCCATTGCGAACCTGGGAGATGAACTCCGAGTACGGAACTTCGCTGGAAGTAGCCGCGCCGCGTGGGTTGAAGCTCTGGAAGACGGACAGCAGGACGATCGCTATCACGAACCACAGCAACAGATTCTTGGTCATGTCATTCATCAAACTTCGTTTCCTTGGAACGCGGGACGCGTTTCGGCGCAGCAGCGGCCGACCCGTTTATAGCTTCCCGCGCGGAACGCACGGGACGACGCATGATCTAGGGCCTTTGCCGCAAAACTCAATCGCAGCGGCTGTTAACAGGTCGATTCGGGCAAAATTCTCCCAAGTGCCCGGATTATCGCCGTTTTTCGATGGCCAGCGCATAAACCTCGGGGCTGCGCGGCCGCGATGCCTTGGGTTTGCGGACGCTGACCTTGCCGTAGCTGGCTCGTAGCCGCTTCACGTAGGCATCGAAACCGGCGCCCTGGAACAGCTTGATCAGCAATGCGCCGCCCGGTTTCAGATGTTGGCGAGCGAAATCATCGGCCAAATCGGCCAGGTCCATCACCCGAATCTGGTCAATTTCGCCGACCCCGCTCATGTTCGGGGCCATGTCCGACAGGACCAGGTCGACTGGCTGGCCGTCCAGCTCCGATTCCAGACGCTTGAGCACCTCGTCCTCGCGAAAATCGCCGCAGATGAAATCGACGCCGGCGATGCTGTCCATAGGCAGAATGTCGAGCGCGATCACGCGACCGTCATCACCCAGCCGCTGCCGCGCCATCTGCGACCAGCCGCCAGGAGCTGCGCCGAGATCGACGATCGTCATGCCGGGTTTCAGCAAACGATCGCGTTCAATCATCTCTTCCAGTTTGTACACGGCGCGCGAACGCCAGCCCTCGGCTTGCGCACGCTTCACGTACGGATCGCTGAAATGTTCCTTCAGCCAGACCTGCGAGGATTTGCTGCGTGCCATGGTCTGCATGATAACCTGATCGACTCGCCGGACCCCGGCCAACGCCAAGCCTCGCTGCCGCCGATGTCGCTTTCCAAGACACAAATTCGATACCTGCGTGGGCTTGCCCACGCGCTCAACCCGGTCATCCTGATGGGCCAGAAGGGCCTGACCGAGGGTGTGCTTGGCGAGCTTGATCTCGCCCTGTCACATCACGAACTGGTAAAGGTCAAACTCGCTGGCGGCGACCGCGAAGAGCGCGCCAAAATACTTTCTGCGCTGCTCGACGGCAGCAAGGCCGAACTGGTCCAGAGCATCGGCCATACCGCCAGCCTGTTCCGGCGCAACGCCGAGCAGCCGAAGATCACGTTGCCGAAATAGTTTGGCCCCATGGCGCTGATCCACGACCGCCCGGAAGGCTACTTCTTCATCCGCAGCTGCGACGCGCGCAGCGTCACCATCATTGATCGCAGCCTGCACAGCAGTTGCCTGGTGCTGCCCGATCGCGTCGTCGAAGAATGGCAGGTCAACGATATCGATGCATTTACCGAAGCCGTTGCGCAGGAGTTGGCTGCGCTGAAGCCGGAACTGATCTTGCTGGGGACAGGGAAAAAATTGCGGTTTCCGTCGGCATCAAGCCGCAGCGTGTTGTTGCAGCAACGGATCGGTATCGAAGCCATGGACAACAGCGCAGCCTGTCGCACCTACAACCTGCTTGCCGACGAAGGTCGGTATCCGTTGCTGGCGTTGATTTTACCGACTTCCGATACCGAACTGGAGGCAGGCGATGCGCGATGAACTGGCCGTGCTGGCCCGCTACAACCGGTGGATGAATCAGCGCATCTACGCCGTGTCGGCAACCTTGCCGGAAGCGGAAATCATGCGTGATCGTGGCGCCTTCTTCGGCTCGATCTTCGCCACGCTCAACCACATCATGGTCGCCGACCTGTTGTGGCTGCATCGCTTTGCGCGCGCCGACGACAGCGACCACGAACTCGATCCCGTTCGCGCGATGATCGAACCGACTCTGCTCGACCAGCCGTTGCAAGGATCGCTGGCCGAACTTGCGACGCAACGCGAGATGATCGACGCGACGATCCAGAAGTGGATCGCAAAACTAAGCGATGAACGCCTGGTCGCCCCGATCAGCTACAGCAACACCAAGGGCATTGCCTTCACACGCCGCTTGAGTTTCCTGCTGACCCACTTCTTCAATCACCAGACCCATCATCGTGGCCAGGCGACTACGTTGCTCAATCAGGCGGGCGTCGAAGTCGGCGTGACCGACCTTGCGCTGATGTTGGCAGAGCCGGAATAGCATTCGGCTAAACGCGTTGCTGATACTTGTCGGCGACGTAGTTTTCGATCACATCGACAAACTCGTGCGCGATGTTTTCGCCACGCAAGGTCATGGCCTTCTTGCCGTCGATGAATACCGGCGCGGTTGGCGCCTCGCCGGTGCCGGGAAGCGAGATGCCGATGTCGGCGTACTTGGATTCGCCCGGTCCATTGACCACGCAGCCCATCACGGCGAGCGTCATGTTCTCGACGCCGTCGTATTTCATGCGCCATTCCGGCATCTTTTCGCGGACATGGTCCTGCACGGTCTTGGCCAGTTCCTGGAAGAACGTGCTGGTGGTGCGGCCGCAACCGGGACAAGCGGTGACCAGCGGCGTGAACGCGCGCAGGCCCATGGTCTGGAGGATTTCCTGGCCGACAATCACTTCGCGCGTACGCGACTCGCCGGGTTCCGGCGTCAGCGAAATGCGGATGGTGTCGCCAATGCCTTCCTGTAACAGCACCGCCAATGCGGCGGTCGAGGCGACGATGCCTTTCGAGCCCAAGCCGGCCTCGGTCAGACCCAAATGCAAGGCGTAATCACAACGCGCGCCAAGATCGCGATAGACGGCAATCAGTTCCTGCACACCGGACACCTTGCAGGACAGGATGATACGGTCGCGCCCCATTCCAAGTTCTTCAGCGCGGCCAGCTGATTCCAGCGCCGAACGGATCAATGCTTCGCGCGCGACGTGCGCCGCCGACCACGGCTCGGCCCGCGTGGTGTTCTCATCCATCATCGCGGTGACCATGGACTGGTCCAGTGAGCCCCAGTTGACACCGATTCGGATTGCCTTGCCGTGGCGCAACGCGGTTTCGACAATCGCGCTGAATTGGGTGTCGCGCTTCTTGCCGAAGCCGACGTTGCCAGGGTTGATCCGGTACTTGGCGAGTGCGACCGCGCAGGCCGGTTCGTCTTCCAGCAGTTGATGACCGTTGTAATGAAAGTCGCCTATCAGCGGCACCGAGCAGCCCATCATGTCCAGGCGTTCGCGGATGCGCGGGACGGCGGCAGCCGATTCGGGGTTGTTGACGGTAATGCGGACCAGTTCGGAACCGGCGCGCGCCAGTTCGGCGACCTGCTTCGCGGTGCCTGCGACGTCGGCCGTGTCGGTATTGGTCATCGACTGCACGACGATCGGCGCGCCGCCACCCACGGTGATCTGGTCGATGCGAACGCCGATGCTGGCGCGACGGGCCATCAGTCCGCCGATTGGTGCTTGCTGGGTCACTAGGGATACTCTGAACAAGTCCACGCAGGCGGCATGATGTCAGAAAGGTTCAAGAATTGATGTGCGTGGCGCAGTGCAGGCTGGCCGCCTGGTCAACCCGCGCGCTCAGATCCGGGGACCTTTCGGACATCACCCCGTCATATGAAATCAACAAGTTGGAGCCGATCTGTCTGCCCGCAGCTCCGCGTTGCGCCGCCTTGACAGACGGCCAGTCTGTCTTCGCCGTCGCACCTTGATCTGCGGGCAGAAAGATCGGTGACGCATGTGCGGACTTGTTCAGAGCATCCCGAGGCAATCCACGAAACGGGACGCCGATTTTAGCAAGGCTTGCAGCGCACTGATGTTGCCGCCGTGCTTTGCACCTGCGGTCGGGCAGCTGGTTCAGTCCGCGCCTACTGCCTGTTGCCTGGGAATCGCATCGCGTGCGTCTTCAGCCCGGCGCATGGAAGGCAGTCGGAAATGGATGTACGTGCCGGATCGATCGAGTAGGCCGGTTGCTCCAAGTCGATGCACCCCGGCATCGACCCACCAGCGATTGCCATCGCGCGGCGACGCCACGTTCAGCGCGACCAGGCTTCGGTCGACCAGATTCGGCGACACCACCGATGGCACCAGCAAGGTCGAGTAGATGCCGGCATCGACACTGCGCAACGGTGCCAACAACAATCCGCGGCTTGGCGCGCGGCTCGGCGCCTTGTCGTCGGCCAGCCGCACCGCGACCGGAAGCGCCCGTCGTGCCAGTACTTCGACGCCGGCTTCGACGTCACCGTCTTCGTTGACTCGCAACCAGCGAATCGAGCCGACGATCCAGTTTGATGCGCTGTCGCGTTCGGATCGCAGTCCGATCACCTCGCCGACCTTGGCGCGGACGGTTTCGCCACGCGGGCCGCTGCTCCAGCGCAATCGATAGCCGCGCAGGCTCTGGTCGAGTACATACGCGGAGCGTTGACTGACCCGCGCCTGTTCGCTGCTGACATGCACCCAGGACGCCATCACTTCGTGTTCTGCAGCATCGCCGCTGCCGAATACGCGTTGGGCAAAGCTGCGGAAATCCTCGTTGTTGGCCATCACGTTGTGCAGGTCGTGCAGGCCGATGACCGTTTCCATCTCCTGCTCGCTGTCCAGACGCTCGAAGTCGCGTGAGTAGTCGGCCGTGAGGCTGCCGACCAAGTGGCGCAACAGCCGGATTTCGGCACGCAATGGCGTGCCACCGCGATGCGGAAGCTCCACCGAGTGGGCGTCATCGCTGGCGGCGTTGATCCGCGATTCGATTTCGCTGTAGACGCGCGTCGTGTCGATGCCGAGCAGGGTCTGATTGTCGATCATCGTGTCCTCGACGACGAAACCGGGGCCGACATCGCTACGCGTATCGGCCAATCGCAAGGTCCCGCCCGGCTCGACCTCGGCGCCAACCTCGCGCAGCTCGCAAAGCGGTGCGAGCAGTCGGGTGATCGCGGTGATTTCCGGAAGTTCGCGAAAGGTGAAACTGTAGGGATTGATCAGCGACAGCAGCAGGGCGTGCGCGTAAACGTGGCGCGGTCGCGCGCCGCCACCGAAGCGCGATCCATCCGCCGGTCGGCTCTGCAGCTTGAGATCGACGATCACGCGATAAACGTCGTGCATCGACTGCCAGACGCCGGACAGCGGTGCGTGATAGCACTGGTAGGACTTCTGCAGGCACTGCCCGCCGTGTTGGAGCGCGCGAACGGCCGCCAAGCCAGCCTGGCCGCCACGGAACATCGGTACGGCTTCCTTGGGAGCGCACAGGTCGTACAGAACTTCGATGTAGCCCAGCGACAGTTCGAACTCGAACATCTCGGTGAGGGTGGCCAGCTCGGCCTTTTGAGGGGTCAGCGGGAACGTCGACCCGAGGATCTGGGCATCGGCAGTGGAGATGCACTGGCCGACCGGAACACGCAGGACCTCCAGCATCTCCAGGCGTTGCAGCGGTTCGATGCGCACCTTGTTCATCGCGCGCAGACGGTCCAGCAACTGGCTCGACGTCGCGCCGAAATTGGCCAACGGCAGCGCATCGATCCAGCCGCGCAAGGTGCGTGGGACCGAACCAGGCACCGATTCGTCCGGCGAGTGCCGGTGCGGTATGGCGCGCATCAGTTGTCGATAGAGTTCGTTCATTCCGTCGTCCCGTTGCATCCGGCCCCTCGTTCAAAATGTTGAGCGGTCCCCGTTCAATGCAAGGGTGGTGCCAGCCGGTCGCAGGCGATCGGCCAGCGGCAACGAACTGACCAACACGGTCTTTATCGAGTTTGTTCAGGAATGTTCGTGACCGCGGTCACAAAAACGCGCAACGATCCCCGCCTGCTGACAAAATTTGGCCGACTGTTACATCGGCCCGAATTCGGCGCATCAAAAAAAAGGGCCCGCATGGGCCCGTCAAAAGTGAACGACTGAGGGAGGAGCAGTCGTTGGAGGTTTACCAGAACAACTGGGCGCGCCCTTCAATGGCATTCGGCTTGTCGGAGATTCCGCTGCCCTTCGTCGCGTCGGCGCGAACGTAGTTGAGCGAGAATTTGAAGTTCCTGAGCGCGTAGTAGTTGACGCCGATGGTGATGTTGTTCTCTTCGCCACCACGGACCGGGCCGTCGTTGAGGTTCAGCCCTTCATAGCGCACGCCGACCTGCCACATGCCGGTCTTGTGGACCGGACGGTTGGTCGCGAATACGCCGTCCTTGTAGCCCCAGGTCTCGCCGGTGATGTTCCACAGGCCCGATACATACCAGCTGTCGGCGTTGTAATGGGCGCGAGTGAGGCGATCGACGGTGGCGTCGAAATATTCCGCCTGCAGCTTGAATGGGCCGCGGACCCAGCCGGCTTCCAATCCGTACGTGGTGCGCTTGTCGGCATCGCGGAACGTGCCGCTGTCGATAAGTCGCGGAGTGGTGCTGATGTCAAAGCCGGGACGCGCGCGAATGCGATCGCGGTCGTCGTTGGTGTCGTAGCTGATCGCCGAAACGCCGAGGTGGATGATGTTTCCGTCCTCCAGCACGGGTGTGTAGGTGAAGCGACCGCCATAGCCGGCACCGGTGCCGCCGCCATCGGTAATCTCGCGACCGAACCAGCCTCCGGTAAGCAGCCAACTGCTTTCCTGCCAGGCCAGGCTGACGCCCTGACGGCGAGCCACGGCGAACGCCTGGGTTGCCATGCCCTTGACTATGAAGTCGTTGTTTTTGGTGCTGGACAACTCTTCGAGACTGTTGGCCTGCTTGTACTGACCGACCCGCGTACTGAACTTGGAATTGAATTTGTAGCGGCCGTTGACGTCGAGGAACTTGTCGTTGCGGGTGCTGACGTCGTAGCCGACCACCCAATCGAAATTGTCTTTCTTGCCTTTCAACACCAACTCGGCGCGACGGACTTCACCATCGTCGACCAAAGGCGTTACGTCGTCGTTGTAATGCGTGCGGTCGACCTGGACCAGGCCTTCGAACGTCACGTTGTAGCCCAGGATCTCGCCCAGGCTGAATTCGCCACGGGCCAGCGGCGTGGCGGCCAACATCGCCATGGCGAGCAGCGAGCGTGCGTTGCGTGTATTCACGGGAACTCCGTAGACAACAGAAAATATGGCAGTTGGCGCTATGAAGCGGCTCCTACTGCGGACGGAGTGCAGAATGCTGCACTGCCGTGACAGCCAGATGCACGAACGATGACAAACAAGTTACAACGGCGCAGTGATGCGCAATTTTGCGTACTTGTTGCGATGACAGTTTCGCTGTGACCGATCGCCGATTGATCATCGCGGCTGTTCAAAGACGCCGTCAGTCCGCGATGCCAACCTCTATACTTGTGCCATGGCCGCCTCCCGCTCGACCCGCATCTTTGATCGCTTCCGCGGATTCCTGCCGGTGGTGGTCGATGTCGAAACCGGCGGTTTCGATTCCGAGCGCGATGCCTTGCTGGAGATCGCCGTCAGCGTGATCCGGATGGACCAGGCTGGCTGGGTCGAGCCGGAAGCCGTGGTATCGTCCCATGTCACGCCCTTCCCCGGCGCCAACCTCGACCCGAAATCGCTGGAGATCACCGGCATTGATCCCGACCATCCGTTCCGCTTTGCCAAGCTGGAACGCGCGGCATTGGACCACGTGTTCGCGCCGGTGCGCCTGGCCTTGAAGGAAACCTGTTGCCAACGCGCGATCCTGGTCGGCCACAACGCCGCTTTCGATCTCGCGTTTCTGAATGCGGCGATCCGCCGGACCTTGCACAAGCGCAGCCCGTTCCATCCCTTCAGTTGTTTCGACACGGCGACGCTTGGCGGCCTGGCTTATGGACAAACCGTACTCAGCCGTGCCGTGCATGCGTGTGGCCTGGAGTGGGATCCGAACGAGGCGCATTCGGCCGTCTACGACACCGAACGCACCGCGCAGTTGTTCTGCCGCATCGTCAATCGCTGGAAACTGCTCGAAGACGCCCAGCTTGAAATGACTGCGGTTTCTGACCACTGACCCGATGCCGATCTACCAGTACATCCCTGATGACGAAGCCGGCACCTGCGAGCAGTGCCGCGACGGCATCGAACAATTGCTGAAGCTTTCCGATCCCGGACTGAGCGCCTGCCCCCAATGCGGCGCGGCCTTGCACCGCGTCATCAGTGCCCCGGCCGTCGTCAGCGGCAGTGCCCACCTGAACCGCGAGAGCCACATCGAGAAGCACGGTTTCACCCAGTACAAGCGCGCCGGCAAGGGTGTCTACGAGAAAACAGCCGGCAAGGGACCCAACTTCATCAGCGGCGATTGAGCCTGCGAGGCGGCGCTGCAAGCCTTTGATTACAAAGGTTGACTTATTTCTGCAACAAAATTCACATCATTCCGCAACGTCGCGCGGATAGAAAGGCGACCATCGTCTTCCAACCCGTTGAAGGAGTTGCCCGTGTCTTCGAAGATCATCTTGCGTACCGCTGCGTTCGGTATCGCCACCCTGGTCGGCGCCAATGCCGTGCAGGCTGCCGACGTTACCGGTGCCGGTGCCTCGTTCGTGTTTCCGTTGATGTCGAAATGGTCGGCCGACTACAACGCCGCAACCAGCCACAAGATCAATTACCAGTCGATCGGTTCCAGTGGCGGCATTGCCCAGATCAAGGCAGGCACCGTTGATTTCGGCTCGTCCGATGCGCCGATGAAGCCGGCTGACCTCGCTGCGGCGGGCTTGATCCAGTTCCCGTCCGTCATTGGCGGCGTGGTTCCGGTGGTCAACGTCGCGGGCGTCGAGCCGGGCGCGCTGAAGCTGACTGGGCAGGTCCTCGCCGACATTTTCCAGGGCAACATCACCAAGTGGAACGATGCAGCGATCACCGGCCTGAATGCCGGTCTGGAACTGCCATCAGCAACCATCACGATCGTCCATCGCTCGGACGGTTCGGGGACCACGTTCAACTTCGTCAACTACCTCGGCAAGGTCAGCTCGGACTTCAAGTCCAGCATCGGTGAAGGCACCTCGGTGCAGTGGCCGTATGGACTCGGCGGAAAGGGTAATGAAGGCGTGGCCGCTTATGTGAAGCAGGTCAAGAATTCGATCGGCTACGTCGAGCTGAGCTACGCGATCCAGAACAAGATGGCGTACACGCAGTTGCAGAACGCCGCCGGCGTCTACGTGTCGCCGAGCGCCGAGTCGTTCGCGGCAGCCGCCGCCGGCGCAGACTGGAAGAATGCGACGGACTTCAGCCTGGTCATCACCAACGCACCGGGCGAACAGTCGTGGCCAATTGCTGCAACCAACTTCATCCTGATGCACGCGCAGCCCAAGGATGCCGAACGTGCCACGGCTGCCCGCGATTTCTTCACTTGGGCCTACGCGTCGGGCAAGGATCAGGCAGCATCGCTGGATTACGTGCCATTGCCGGACGAACTGGTCACCCAGATCAAGGCCTACTGGACAACGAAAATCAAGTGATCCAACAATGGCGTTTGCGATGACGCAATCGCCCTTTTCCGTGCCGCCACCTGGTTGAAGGCGGGACTTCAAAGTGTCGAGTAGCCAAGTCCTCATGACTTCACTGACTGCCAGCACGGACTTGGAAACAAAGGCTAGCCGCGATGCCAGGAAAGATGCCGTCTTCCGGCTGATCCTCGCAACGACGGCGGTTTTCGTGTTGATCGCGCTCGCCGGCGCAGCTCTTTCGATGTTGTGGGGTGGCCGCCAGGTGCTTGCCCAGGAGGGCTTGAGCTTCTTCTTTTCCGCCGAGTGGAATCCCGTCGAGGACAAATACGGCGCCCTGGTACCGATCTATGGAACCCTGGTCACCGCTGCGATCGCGATGCTGATCGCAGTACCGGTCAGCTTCGGGATCGCTTATTTCCTTACCGAACTTGCACCGGGGTGGATGCGTGGACCGGTCGGATCGGCGATCGAACTGCTGGCCGGCATCCCGTCGATCATCTACGGCATGTGGGGCCTGTTCGTGCTGGTGCCAATGATGACCGAGCACGTCACGCCTTGGCTCAACGATAACCTCGGCACCCTGCCCTTGGTCGGCCCGATGTTTCGCGGGCCGCCGCTGGGTATCGGCATGCTGACCGCCGGCCTGGTGCTGGCGATCATGGTGATCCCGTTCATTGCCTCGATCATGCGCGAGGTTTTCCTCACCGTGCCATCGCGCTTGAAGGAGTCGGCCTACGCGTTGGGTTCGACACGTTGGGAAGTGGTTCGCGATGTGGTCGTCCCGTACACGCGCACGGCGACGGTCGGCGGCATTTTCCTGGGGCTCGGTCGCGCCCTGGGTGAAACGATGGCAGTCGCGTTTGTCGTCGGCAATACGGTGCGCTTTTCTCCGTCGCTGCTGGAACCCGGCACCACCATCGCGGCCCTGATCGCGAACGATTTCGCCGAAGCGACCGAAACCTATCGCTCGGCGCTGCTGCTGCTTGGCTTCGTGTTGTTCATGGTCACCTTCGTGGTGCTCGCCGCGGCCCGACTAATGTTGAGCCGACTCGCTCTCAAGGAAGGTAGCTGATGAACGCGGCAGTGCCGGCAATGAGCGACGCCGATCGAGTCGCACAGCAACTCTATCGGCGTCGCTCGATCAAGAACGCGATTTCGATGGTGCTGGGTTGTGCCGCGGCCGTGTTCGGACTGGTGTTCCTGTTCTGGATCCTGTGGACGACACTGTCGAAGGGATTGGGCGGCATCAATGTCGCGCTGTTCACGCAATCCACGCCACCGCCACAGACCGAGGGCGGCCTCGCCAATGCACTGTTCGGCAGTTTGCTGATGTGCGGGCTGGCGATCCTGATCGGTACACCCTTGGGTATCGCCGCCGGAACCTGGCTGGCCGAATATGCCGGCGCCCGCAAGCTCGGCACGGTCGTTCGTTTCGTCAACGACATCCTGTTGTCGGCGCCTTCGATCGTGCTTGGCCTTTTCGTCTACACGCTGGTGGTCGCGCAGATGGGTGTCGGCTTCTCGGCCATTGCCGGTGCGATCGCGCTCGCCTTCATCGTGCTGCCGGTCGTAGTGCGCACGACCGACGAAATGCTGCGCCTGGTACCCGGCCAGATGCGCGAAGCGGCCTTGTCGCTCGGCGTACCGCATTGGAAAGTCATTGTGCAGGTGTTGTATCGCAGCGCTTCGGCCGGCATCCTGACCGGCATCCTGCTTGCGCTGGCCCGAATCAGTGGCGAGACCGCCCCGCTGCTGTTCACGGCGTTCGGCAACCAGTACTGGAGCATGAAGCTGACCGAGCCGATGGCGAGCGTGCCGGTGGTGATGTACCAGTACGCCGGCAGCCCGTACGAATCCTGGCAGGAGCTGGCCTGGGCCGGAGCCCTGGTGCTGACTGCCTTCGTGTTGCTGACCAGCCTGATCGCTCGCGCCATCATCCTTCGGAAAAAGATCCGTCATGACTGATACCAACGCCGCCGCTTCCGTCACGACGGCGCAGCCGACCATTTCGCAGGCGCAGCCGAAGATGGCCGCGCGCCACCTCGATTTCCACTACGACGAATTTTGTGCGTTGAAGGACGTCAACCTCGATATCGCGGAGAAGAAAGTCACCGCGTTGATCGGGCCGTCCGGTTGCGGCAAGTCGACCCTGTTGCGCGTTTTCAACCGGATCTACGCGATCTATCCCAAGCAGGTGGCCAGCGGTGAAGTCACCCTCGATGGCGAGAATATCCTGGATGCAGGCTATTCGTTGAACCGGCTTCGCAGCAAGGTTGGGATGGTCTTCCAGAAGCCGGTGCCGTTCCCGATGTCGATCTACGAAAACGTCAGCTATGCGATCCGCCACTACGAGAAGCTGTCGCGGTCGGATATGGACGACCGCGTCGAAGAGGCGCTGATCCAGGGCGCACTGTGGGGAGAGGTCAAGGACAAGCTCAAGCAGAGCGCGCTCGGCCTGTCCGGTGGCCAGCAACAGCGTCTATGCATCGCCCGGGCTGTCGCCCTGAAGCCCGACGTTTTGCTGCTCGACGAACCCACCTCGGCGCTGGACCCGATAGCGACCGGCAAGATCGAACAACTGGTCTCCGAGCTGAAAGAGCGCTACACGATTGCCATCGTCACCCACAACATGCAACAGGCCGCACGCGTTTCCGACTACACCGCCTTCATGTACCTTGGCGAGATGGTCGAGTTTGGCGATACCGCGCAGCTTTTCACCAAGCCGGTCAAGAAGCAGACCGAGGATTACATCACTGGCCGTTTCGGCTGAGAACGCGGCACGTTTCGCGCTGCCGTCGATTGGAACCCAGCAACAGGACCCCGCCATGACTGCCGTCCACGCCGATCACATCGTCAAGAGTTACGACAACGAGTTGAACCGGCTCACTGGGGAGATCGTCCGTATGGGCGACCTTGCCGTCGCCCAACTTGAAAGCGCGATCCACGCCCTGAGCGCCCGCGACACCGACGCGGCGACAGCAGTCATTGGCGGCGACGCGGCCATCGATGCGTTGGAAATGGAAGTCGGACGCGACGCATTGCAACTGCTGGTGGCACGCGCTCCAATGGCCCGCGACCTGCGTGAAGTGATTGCCGCGCTGCGCATATCGTCGGACATCGAACGCATTGGCGACTACGCATCAAACGTTGCCAAGCGCTCGCGCATCCTCAACCAGAATGACCCGGTCAAGCTTGCTTCAGCCCTGCCCTCGCTTGCCGAGCTCGCCGGCGAATTGGTCAGCGAGGTACTGGCGGCCTACCGCGACCGTGATGCCGATCGCGCCTTGGTGGTATGGACCCGTGACGAACAACTCGATGATCTCTACACCGGGCTGTTCCGCGACTTGCTCACCTACATGATGGAAGACCCGCGCACGATTACGCCCTGCACCCACCTGCTGTTCATGGCGAAGAACATCGAACGCATCGGCGACCACGCCACCAACATCGCCGAGAACATCTATTTCCTGGTGCATGGCGAAGCGATTCCGCAGACCCGACGCAAGGGTGAGGACATCTACGAAACCCCGGCTCGATAACCGGCGCCGTGCCGTTGTAGATCCGTCGCGGAACGAAAACCCCGAACGCGATCGAGATCAGTTCCTGATCGGAAACACATCGGCATCCGGCTTCACGTCGCCGATCACGTCGACACCGGCGGGCGGTTCGAACGCAAAGGTGCTGGCCGGCAACGACGGGTTGCGCTGCCAGTTGCTGAAGCGTATCTCGGTGTCGTTGCCGAGTTGATCCATGAAGTGCATGCGCGCCAAGCCTTGCGCATCGAAGCCGAGCTCGGCGTACTGGAAATCCGGTTCCCTGGCCTTGGAAACCAGTTTCAACCAGCGCAGGCCGCCGCGTTCACCGGACTCACTGGTCGTGAACTCGCGATCCATGCGGCCGAGGTCGGTCAGTACGCTGAGCGGGCTGTGCGCTTCTTCCGAACTCTGGTTGCGCACGCTGACCTGTTCAAGGTCCGGATCGTAGATCCACACCTTCGCGCCATCGGCGACGATCAATTGCTCGAATGGCGTCTTCGTGTCCCAGCGAAAGCGGTTGGGCGCGGACAGAGCCAAGGTGCCGCCGGTCTCGTCGGTCGCCTTGCCGTTTGCCGTGGTGACCACCTGTTTGAAGTCCGCCGATACCGATTGCAGGTTGTTCGCGAACGCCTGCATGCGCTGGCGCGCGTCGGCCGGGGTATCGGCCGCATTCACGAGCAGCGGTGAAAACAGCAGCAACAGGATCAGGGCAGGCATCATCGGGGCGTTCCAGCAAGGAAAGGTGGCGGTATCGATTGATCGATGCCGCGACATTGGAGTGATTGAGCGCGCCCAAGTTCAGCGCGTCTTGTTCAGTCTCGCGGCGGCGGCGGTGCAAGCACGCTGCGATTGCCGTTGTGTTCCGGGCCACTGACGACGCCGTCCGCTTCCATCTGCTCAATCAAGCGCGCGGCGCGGTTGTAGCCGATCCGCAAATGGCGCTGCACGCCGGAAATCGATGCGCGACGGGTTTCGGTGACGATGCGTACGGCACGATCGTAAAGGACCGCGTCTTCCCCGCCTTCGGTATCCGCAGCATCCATCGGGAGTCCGATCTCGCTGATGACGCGACCATCGGCCATGGACTGCACCTCTTCAAGCACGCCGTCGATGTAGTTCGGCGTACCTTGCGCGCGCAGCCATTCGACGACCTTGTGTACTTCGTGGTCGTCGACGAAGGCACCGTGGACGCGCTCCGGCGACGCGGTGCCGGGCGGCAGATAAAGCATGTCGCCGTGGCCGAGCAACGCTTCCGCGCCGGACTGGTCGAGGATGGTCCGCGAATCGATCTTGCTCGATACCTGGAATGCGATACGGGTCGGGATGTTCGCTTTTATGAGGCCGGTGATGACATCGACCGACGGACGTTGCGTCGCCAGGATCAGGTGAACGCCAGCGGCGCGTGCCTTCTGGGCGAGGCGGGCAATCAGCTCTTCCACTTTCTTGCCGACAATCATCATCATGTCGGCGAATTCGTCGATGATGACGACGATGTACGGCAGTGTCTGCAAGGGTTCGGCACGCAGTTGCGGTTGCGAGGCATCCGGTCGGAACAAAGGATCGAGCAGCGGCTGGCCGCGTGCCTCCTCGTCCTTCACCTTCTTGTTGAAACCGGCCAGGTTACGCACGCCAACCGCCGCCATCAGCTTGTAGCGGCGCTCCATTTCGGCAACGCACCAGCGCAGCGCATTGGCCGCTTCCTTCATGTCGGTGACGACCGGCGCGAGCAGATGCGGAATGCCCTGGTAGACCGACAGTTCCAGCATCTTCGGATCGATCATGATCATCCGCACGTCGGCGGCGGTGGCCTTGTAGAGCAGGCTCAACACCATCGCGTTGAGCGCCACCGACTTGCCCGAACCGGTGGTTCCGGCAACCAGCAGGTGCGGCATCTTCTGCAGATCGACCACGTGGGCGCGACCGCCAATGTCCTTGCCCAGCGCAAGCGCCAGCGGCGACTTGATCGCGTCGTACTTGTCCGAACGCAGGATTTCCGACAGGTACACGATCTCGCGATTGACGTTCGGAATCTCGATGCCGATCACCGACTTGCCCGGGATCACGTCGACCACGCGCACGCTCATCACCGACAGGCCGCGCGCGATGTCCTTGTCCAGGCTGGAAAACTGGCTGCCCTTGATGCCAGCCGCCGGTTGCATCTCGAATCGGGTTACGACCGGGCCGGGAAATACGCCGACGACTTCGGCCTCGATACGGAAGTCGCGCAGCTTGAGTTCAAGTTGTCGCGACAAGGCTTCCAGCGTTTCGGCGGAATACCCCTTCGCTTGCGGTTTGGGATCGTCGAGCAGAGCCAGCGGCGGCAGCTCGCCATCCTTTGCTGCGCCGACGAACAGCGGAATCTGGTTTTCCTTCTGCGCGCGCTGGCTGCGCTCGACCGGCACTGGAGCGGGCTCGATCCTGATCGGTTCACGCTTGGACTGGCGTGCCGTCTCGACCTTGCGCATGCCGTCTCGCTCGTTACGCGCGCTGCGTGCGGCGAGCATGTCGTCAGCCGCGATGCGGGCTTCTCCGATCCTGCCAAAGCTGCGCAGGATGAAGCCACCGATCGCATCCATCACCCGGAACCACGACAGGCCGGTCGCCAACGTGATCGCGATCAGGAACACTGCGAACAGCAGCATGTTGGCACCAATCAGACCGGCCGCATGCGCAGAGCCTCCACCGATCAATCGTCCGAGGATGCCGCCAGTGCCGCCCGGCAAAATCGTCGGGCCACCGAAGTTGAGATGGCACAAACCGGTGCCGCTGACGAACAGCAGGAAGCCGCCGACCAGCCGGAATGAAGGATCAAGTTGCGAGCCCTCCGCCGTGACAACAGCGCTGCCGCGCAGCACCCGTGCACCGAAGGCCAGCAGCAACAGCGGAAACAACCATGCGCAATAGCCGGAGAAGTAGTACAGCAGGTCGGCAATCCATGCACCGAGCTGGCCGCCGAAGTTGGCGATATTGTCCGGCTGGCCCGAATGCGACCAGCCAGGGTCCTGCGGGCTGTAACTGATCAGGCACAGCAACAGGTAGACGGCCAGCGGCAGCAACAACAGGAAACCCGCCTCACGCAAAACGCGATGCAGACGCACGTTGCGCACGGGCACCGGCTTGGCTGCCGTGGATCGCTGGTTGCGGGTTTCGCGTGCTGCGGGTCGTGTCGCCATGGGTGCCTTCAGGGCCGGGCTCGGGCGAGCGGGACAAGGTCCGAACGCCGGCGGGTTGCGGGAATTCGCAACGGAAATCCGTTGCGGCGGTCAGCAGCGATCCTAACCCGGATCGCCGCCCACGCTTACCTACTTGGACCTAGGCCTGCAACGCGGGATGGGTAATCCGGCCCGCGTCGACGTTGATGCCGGCATTGAGCGAAGGATGGTCGCGCCATTCGTTGCCTGCGGCAAGACGAACCACATACGGCAGGATGGCTGCGGAAATCGCCTGCGACGACGTCTGCGGTACGGCGCCTGGCATGTTGGTGACGCAGAAATGAGTGACGCCATCGACCTTATAGGTCGGCTCAGCCCAGGTTGTGGGGCGCGAGGTCTCGAAGCAGCCGCCCTGATCAATCGAGATGTCAGCCAGAACGCTGCCCGGCTCCATCGACTTGACCATTTCCGCCGTCATCACGCGTGGCGCTTTCGCGCTGGGAATCAGCACGGCACCGACGACCAGATCGGCGTTGCGAATTTCGCGGGCGACGGTTTCCTGGTACGGATACAAGGCGGTCACATTTGCGCCGAGGGCCATCATCTGGGCGAGGCGATCAGGGCGCATGTCGAAGACGACGACATTGGCACCACCGGCAGCCGCCAGTTGCGCCGAATTGCTGCCCGCCGCACCCGCACCGAAGACGACCACCTTGCCGCGTTCGGTCGCTGGCAGGCCGCCCAACAACTTGCCTTTGCCGCCAGCAGGCTGGTGCAGCAACTGGGTACCGATCTGCACCGCGATGCGGCCGGCGATAATCGACATCGGCGCCAGCAACGGCAGCGAGCCGTCCGGTTCCTGTACCGATTCGAAGGCGATGCCAGTCAGGCCGATATCGAGCAAACGCTGGGTGAGTTTCGGCTCGGCAGCAAGATGCAGGTAACAGAACAACAGATGGTCGTTGCGCAGCCGGGTCAGGTCCCCCTCGATCGGCTCCTTCACCTTGACGATCAACTGACCCGCTTCGTATAGCGCATCGGCATCAGCGGCGATGTTGACGCCGACGGCGGTGAAGTCGTCATCGGTGAAGCCGCTCTTGATGCCGGCTCCCGCTTGCACGAACACCTCATGGCCATGCCGGATCAAATCGGCACAGGCGGCGGGAACGAGGGCAACGCGGCCTTCGAGGGTCTTGGTTTCAGACGGGATACCGATACGCATTGTGTTTCCTCGGCGAGTGGATGCGGTTGATGGCGACTGCTGATGAATGCTGTAAACCTTGAAACCTGCGGCGCTGGCCTCCATTCTCGCGGATCGAAACGAAGTCCCGTCGCGCCATAATGGCGTCGATGCGGTCAACGGTGAAGTCGAAAAACCGCTTCCGCCTCAATCACTTGGGAACGACACTTCGTCGCCCAGCGCAGGTCTGCAAAACGGCCGGAATTATACATGAGCACTACCAAGCACTCGCGACTCATCATCCTTGGCTCCGGCCCGGCCGGCTACACGGCAGCGGTCTACGCGGCCCGCGCCAACCTCAAACCGACGATGATTACCGGCATCGCCCAAGGCGGCCAGTTGATGACGACCACCGATGTCGACAACTGGCCCGGCGACGCTCACGGCCTGCAAGGCCCGGACCTGATGAAGCGCATGGCCGAACATGCCCAGCGCTTCGAAACCGAAATGGTGTTCGACCACATCCACAGCGTTGACCTGTCGCAGAAACCCATCCGCATGAAGGGCGACAGCGGCGAATACAGTTGCGACGCGCTGATCATTGCGACCGGCGCGACGGCGAAGTACCTCGGCATCGAATCGGAAGAAAGGTTCAAGGGACAGGGTGTGTCAGCCTGCGCCACCTGTGATGGCTTCTTCTTCCGCGACCAGGATGTCGCCGTCATCGGCGGTGGCAACACGGCCGTCGAGGAAGCGCTTTACCTTGCCAACATTTGCCGCAAGGTGACCCTGGTTCATCGCCGCGACAAGCTGCGTTCGGAAAAGATCATGCAGGACAAGCTGTTCGCGAAAGAGCGCGAAGGCAAGATCGAGATCATCTGGAACGCGACTGTCGACGAAGTACTCGGCGATGACACCGGCGTCACCGGCGTGCGCGTGTCCAGCACGGTCGACGACAGCACCCGCGACATCGACGTCACTGGCATGTTCGTCGCGATCGGCCACACGCCAAATACCGGCATTTTCGACGGCCAGCTCGACATGAGCGGCGGTTACATCAACATCAAGAGCGGCCTGCACGGCGGTGCCACGGCGACCAGCGTGCCTGGCGTTTTTGCAGCCGGCGACGTCGCTGATCAGGTTTACCGCCAAGCGGTCACCTCGGCCGGCTTCGGTTGCATGGCGGCGCTCGATGCGGAGAAGTTCCTGGATCAATGATCGCGCGCGGCGACGTGAGCGAATCACCGATTGGCGCTCCGATGCGTTTGCAGATCCATCAACGGATCGACGAGATTTCCGCCGCGCAGTGGGACGCGCTCGTTCCCGACGGCAATCCGTTCCTGGCCCATGCATTCCTTGATGCGCTCGAAGCGGAGCACTGCCTGCGCAGTGACTACGGCTGGACACCGCATCATTTGACCCTGCATGCCGACGATGACTTGATCGGCGCCGTTCCGCTGTACCTCAAGGGCAATTCGCACGGCGAATTCGTGTTCGACTGGGCCTGGGCGAATGCCTGGGAACAGGCCGGCCATTCCTACTATCCCAAGCTGCTGGCGGCGGTACCGTACTCCCCGGTCAACGGTCCGCGACTGCTGGTCGGTAGCAATGACGCGGCCAGCTCGCGACGCGTCGTGTTGGCGCAGGCATTGCGCGAGCATGTCGACAAGCTAGGGCTGTCATCAGTCCATGTGAATTTCACCAATGCCGACGACGCAGCCGCGCTCGGTGGCGATGGCTGGTTGCGGCGGGAAGACACCCAGTTCCATTGGCGAAACCGCGATTGGCCGGACTTCGACGCATTCCTCGCCGCCTTGACCGCGAAAAAACGCAAGAACCTCCGCCAGGAACGCGCCCACGTCGCCAGCGCCGGCGTTCGCTGTGCGATGAAGCACGGCGACGAAGTGGCCGAGCAGGACTGGAGCGCGATCCACCGCCTCTACGTTTCGACGTTCGAGGATCACGGCAACCTGCCGGTACTCACCGAGGGATTTTTCCGTCGCCTTGCCAGCACGATGCCGAAACGCGTCATCGTCTGCGAGTGTCGCCATCGCGATCAACTGGTCGCGATGGCGCTGTTCCTGCGCAGTAACGAGACGCTCTACGGCCGCTATTGGGGCGCCAGAGTCGACGTACCAGGCCTGCACTTTGAGGCCTGCTATTACCAGGGCATCGACTATTGCCTGCGCCACGGACTGCGCACGTTCGAGCCCGGCGCGCAGGGCGAGCACAAGATCGCGCGCGGCTTCCTGCCAACAGCGACGCAGTCATTTCACTACCTGCGCGACGAGGGATTTCGCCTCGCCGTCGCCGACTACCTTCGCCGTGAAACGGTCTCGCGACGCGCCTACCGCGCCGACCTGATGCTGCGTTCGCCCTATCGCGACGACGCCGGAGAATGACAACACGCCTGACGGTTCTCGATTCGTCGCGCGTTGACGCGTTTCCTGCCGTTGACAAGGCGCTTGAGTACCCGAATGGCTTGCTCGCTGCTGGCGGTGATCTGTCGGTCGAGCGTCTGATGCTCGCCTATCGCCACGGCATCTTCCCGTGGTATTCCGATGGCGAACCGATCCTGTGGTGGTCGCCCGATCCGCGCATGGTGTTTCGCACCGATCGCATACACGCCCCGCGACGCCTCGCGCGCTCTTTACGCAACTGCACATGGCAGGTTCGCGCGGACACCGCGTTCCGCGACGTGATGCATGCCTGCGCCCAGCCACGCCCCGACCAACCGACGACGTGGATCAGCGGAGAAATGCTGCACGCCTATGGCCAGTTGCACGACGCCGGTCACGCCCATTCCATCGAAGTGTTCGATGGCGACGGCTTGATCGGCGGAATCTACGGCGTCGCCATCGGCCGCATGTTCTTCGGCGAGTCGATGTTCGGCACGGTCAGCGGCGCATCGAAGGTTGCATTGCTCGCGCTGTGCCATGTGCTCGCGCTTTGGCGCTGGCCGTTGCTGGATGCGCAGATACAGTCGGATCACCTGGAAACGCTGGGTGCGACGACGATGTCGCGTGCCGATTTCACTGAAGAAGTCGCCGGACTGGTCGAAAAGCCTGGGCCAACAGGATCGTGGACGACACGATTCCCGCGTATCGACATCGCTGGCCTTACTGGACGATAGGTAGACCCGCGCAAATCAACCGAGGTTGGACCGCGACCATCTATCTCTTCTTCATTCCGCGAAGGCAGATGCGCTTTTCAACAGCCGAAGGCTGGTCAATCCATTTTGACCTTCGTCAAATCACTGAAAGTACAGCAGAATCAAAATGGACCCCTGCCTTCGCAAGGGCGACGAAGGACTATTTCTGGTCGGCTGAGCGAGCCCGGACGAACGTTCCGGACAGCAGAGCGCCTTCGCCGGAATGACGACCGTGGGGAACACGACCTGCTGATCGGCGTGCGAGAATCGAACGCATTCTCCGCATGGCGAAACCCGATGGCCGGTTCCAGTTTCTTTGCCCTGTTCGACGATATCGCGACCTTGCTCGACGACATCTCGGTGATGACCAAGATTGCCGCCAAGAAGACTGCCGGTGTGCTGGGCGACGATCTCGCCTTGAACGCGGAACAGGTCTCAGGCGTTTCTGCGGACCGCGAGTTGCCTGTGGTCTGGGCAGTCGCCAAGGGCTCTTTGCTGAACAAGGCGATCCTGGTGCCGGGAGCCTTGCTGATCAGCGCATTCGCACCATGGGCCGTCGTCGTGTTGTTGATGATCGGTGGCGCGTACCTGTGCTTCGAAGGCGTCGAGAAAATTACCCACCGCTGGATGGGCGACAAACACCAGCGGGAACATGATCGTGCGCGACGTCTGGACGCGATGACCGACGAATCGGTCGACGTCGTCGCCATGGAAAAGGACAAGGTGAAGGGGGCGATCCGCACCGATTTCGTGCTGTCGGCCGAGATCATCGTGATCTCACTTGGCGTGGTGGCCGAGCAGCCGTTCATGAATCAAGTGATCGTGCTGGTGGTCATCGCGTTGGCGATAACCGTCGGCGTCTACGGATTCGTCGCTGGCATCGTCAAGCTGGACGATGCCGGGCTGTACCTCGCGAAACGCAACGACGTTGGAATGGTCGGCAATGCATTGCGGGCGCTCGGCCGTGGTCTGGTCGCGTTCGCACCGTGGCTGATGAAAGGGCTGTCCTTCGTCGGCACCATCGCGATGTTCCTGGTCGGCGGCGGCATCCTCGTCCACGCCATCGCGCCGCTGCACCATCTGGTCGAATCGATCTCACCGGCAGGGCTGCTCGGCAGCATCGTTGCCCAGATCAGCAACGCCATCGTGGGCGTTATCACCGGTGCCATCGTGCTCGCGGCCGTGACGGCATTCCAGAAACTGCGCGGCAAGAAATCCACAGACTGAAACGAAAACGCCGGCCCGATGGCCGGCGTTTTCATTGTGCAGATGCAGTCGTAGGGCCTAGAACGGGATGTCGTCATCATTGAAGGTGTCGTCGTTTTGTGGCGGGCCTTGCCGGTTCGGGGCATTCGACCCCGAGCCACGCGATGCGCCACCACTTCCACCGCCGCCGCCGCGCGAAGAACCACCACCTTCATTGCGATAGCCACCGCCTCCACCACCCTCGCTACTACCAGCGCCGCCACCGAGCATCTGCATCTCGTTGGCGACGATGTCGGTGCTGTAGCGCTCAATGCCTTCCTTGTCGGTGTATTTGTTGGTGCGCAGCGAACCTTCGATGTAGACCTGTCGGCCTTTCTTCAGGTACTCGCCGGCGATCTCGCCGAGCTTGCCGAACAGCACCACGCGGTGCCACTCGGTGCGTTCCTGGTTTTCACCGGTCTGCTTGTCCTTCCACTGTTCGGACGTGGCTATGCGCAGGTTGCAGATTGCGCCACCACTCGTGGTGTAACGGGTTTCGGGATCGGCACCGAGGTTGCCGACGATGATGACCTTGTTGATGCCTCTTGCCATGACTGTGACCTGCTAGCTCCGTGATCCGCGCTGCCGGGATCGGGTGGGGAATGCGGCACCGTCGGCACCGCTCCATGGGATGCCGATGATAACGCCGCGACGATGGCTTTGTACCACCATCTCGCGTCCGTTCCAGGACGAGTTTGAAAGGCGTGGCTGTGACCAGCAATCGCCCCATCGCCTGCCTTGAAGCCACACTTCCTTCGTCCCGATCCGCCAGGTCACACCAGGTTCATTGGCGCTGTCCCGAAATGCGCCGCTGGTGGCCGTGAAGACAACGCTTCGGCCCACGTGGATGGCAGTTGGTAGTTTACTGCCCTGCGCGTGGCTTCCGGGTTGCGTCATCTCGACCGCCACCGGTTGATCGTGATCGTCGCGATCAGTGCCCCCGCACAGGAGACCCCCCATGTTGCATTACGCCATCATCTTCCTCGTTGTAGCGATCATCGCCGCAGTTCTCGGTTTTGGCGGCATCGCAGGTGCCGCAGCCGGGATCGCGAAGATTCTGTTCGTCGTCTTCATCGTCTTGTTCCTCGCCGCGCTGATCTTCGGTCGCAAGCCGAAAGTCTAGGAATTCCGCGTCGCCGGCCATCCGGCCTTCAGCTTTGCCTATTCATTATGCTGAACGCACGCCCGGCAGCATCGGCGCGCCAAACAGCCTTCGACCTACTCAGGAGACCTCCATGAATTCGAATTTCACCAAGCGTTCACTGCTCGTCCTCGCCATCGCCGCTTCGATGGCATTTGCCCTGCCTGCCTGTACCAGCAATCCGAACAAGACCGGCGCCGAGCGCACCGGCGAAGTCGTCGGCGACGCTGCTGAAACCACCGGTGAAGTCGTGTCCGACAGCTGGATCACGACCAAGGTGAAGTCGCAGTTGATCGCCGATGACATGGTCAAGGCGCGCGACATCAACGTCAGTACGGACAACGGCGTAGTCACGCTCGCCGGTGTCCTTGAGTCGAATGCAGAGCGCAGTCGCGCCATGTCGATCACCAAGGGCACCAAGGGCGTCAAGGGCGTCAATACGTCGGCCTTGAGGGTCAACTAAGCCACCCTGCGACAGACCACATCACCCGACCTGCGCTGGCGTCGCCGTTGCAGGTCGGGTGAGCGTTCCGGGTCCGGTCACATGCGCCGGACCACACTGCAACACGCTGCCGAGTGACACCGATCCACCAAGCCGCCGGCGCCAGCAGCCGCCGCCGTAAGACCGAACAAGGAGTACCCCATGGCTACAGTGAAGAAATTGATCCGCTCAGGCGTCGATGACGCCGAAGAAACCCTTTCCGATTTCGCAGACGCCAGCCGTCGTCGCGCCAAGCGCGCCGGCAAACAGTTGCGGAGTGCGGCGTCAGATGGCCAGGAACTGGCTGGCGACTTGTTCGCCGACGTGGTGTCGACCGCTCGAAGTGCCGGCCAACTGGTCCGCGAGCGACCCGTTTCCACCGCTGCTGCGATGATCATCGGTGGCCTGCTGGTCGGTGCCCTCTACACGTTCCTGCGTCGACGCTAGAAACTCGCCGACAGTGCGACCACCCGAAAAAGCAGCGATTCGTCGCTGCTTTTTCGCTGTGTGGTCCCGCAATGAGTTGGCGACTACCGCGCTACCGATTGTGCCCCACGTGGTGGCCCCGGCCCGATTCGAACGGGCGACCTTCCCCTTAGGAGGGGGACGCTCTATCCAGCTGAGCTACGGGGCCGTAGCAGTGTCGAATGATACGGGGTGACGGAAACCCTTCCAAATCACCGGCGCTCAAGTCCGGTCGGCTGCCAGTATCTGCCGGGAAAACATCCGGAACAGAATCCACGCCAGCGCGGCCACTGCAAACGCACCAGCGATCATCAGCGGTGGCGACGAGAAGATCAGCAGAGCGCAGGCCAGCAACGCGCCGGCTCCGAGCCAGCGGTCACTTGAAGTGGACGGACGCATCTTGGTACCGACCAGCAAACTGAGGCCGGCAGCCGCGTAGGCCATCACGATCACCAGCACGACCGCGTTGATGATCACGCCAAACTGGTCAGCCACGGTTGCCGACATGGTCAGGAAGGCGATTGCAGTCATCGACACCGTGACAATCAACAGGCCCCATCCAGCCGAACCGTTCGCTCGCAAGCGCCCGAACACCGGCGGCAGGAAACCGCGTTGCGCTGCCCGCGCGCCGGACTCGCCAGCGACCAGCATCCAGCCGCCCAGGGTTCCGGTTGCTTTCAAGGCCGCAGCGGCGGCAATCGCCATGCCGGCCCATGGACCGAAAATGGTCGCCGCGACCAAGGCGAACGGAGCGCTCGATGCGGCCAGGTCAGCGGCCGGCACGATGCCCATGACCAGAACTGACGACAGCAGGTAGACCACGCCGGCAATGAAGATGCCGCCAAAGGTCGCGCGCGGTACGTTTCGATCCGGATCGCGAACAATACCTGCAACCATCGCACCCGTTTCCAGCCCGACGAAGGCCCAGAACACCGGCGCTAGTGACCGGAAAACGACCGACACGTCGGACTGCCCGCTGACGTTCCAGCCGGCGTCGTAGATGGCGCGGTCGAAGTGGCCCCAGCCGCCAAACAAGACCAGCAGCACCGGAGTAAGGCCGAACACCACGCAGAACGATTGGAACTTCGCCACCTGGCGCGGGCCGAGCAGATTGATCGCGAACATCAACCAGATCAAGGCGATCTGCCCGCCAACCTGGACGGCCGGATTGGCGCCGTCCAGGAATGGCATCAAGGTCACCAGATAACCGAACGCGGCGATGGCAATGCCGTTGTTGCCGACCCACGAAGCGATCCAGTACAGGGTTGTTGTCAGGAAACCCATGTCGCGACCCAGCGCCGGTCGCACGTAGTCGTCGGGTGACTGCAGGTTGGGATAATCGCGGGCCAGCCGCGCGAACGCCCCACCCAGGGCCACCGCGAGCACCGTGCCGAGCAACCAGCTCAGCGCCGTTACGCCACCGACCTGGGCGAGGCTGGCTGGCAACAAAAAGAAACCCGAGCCGATCATGTTGTTCGCGACCATGAACGTCGCGAGGACCGGGCCGATCTTGCGGACGGGAGAATTCATCGATGCCCTACCCCGAGTTGTTGGACGTGCCGAAAACGCGCCGGATCAGCACTGGCGCGGCTGCGGAGCATCGCACAAAGATCGTGAAAATGAACAGCCCGCAAGAGGCGACGGGAACCGATGCCACGATCATCAATGCAGAAGGCCACGACTTCCGTCGTGGCCTTCCTAGATAACGCCGTGCAGTGAGAATCAGGCCGGCTGGCCGCGCGATGCCTTCTTGCGATCATTCTCGGTGAGGTGTCGCTTGCGCAGGCGTATGCCCTTGGGCGTCACTTCCACCAGCTCATCGTCCTCGATGAACTCCAGCGCCTGCTCCAGCGACATCCGGATCGGCGGCGTCAACTGCACGTTCTCGTCCTTGCCGGACGCGCGCACGTTGGTGAGCTGCTTGGCACGCAAGGCATTGACGGTGAGGTCGTTGTCCTTGGAGTGGATGCCGACCAACTGTCCTTCGTAGATGTTGTCGCCCTCGGCGACCAGCAAACGGCCGCGCTCCTGCAGGCTGATCAGTGAATACGCCGGCGACGGGCCCTGCCCGTTCGAGATCATCACGCCGTTCTGACGCTTGGCGATCGCGCCCTCGGCCTTGGGACCGTAGTGGTCAAACACGTGGAAAAGCAGGCCGGTGCCGGCGGTCAGCGTGCGGAACTCGGTCTGGAAGCCGATCAAACCACGCGCCGGAATTTCGTAGTCGAGGCGAACACGGCCTCGACCATCGGATTCCATGTTCTTCAGCTGGGCCTTGCGCATGCCGAGGCGCTCCATCACGCCGCCCTGGTAGGGCTCTTCCAGATCGACCACGAGTTGCTCGATCGGCTCCTGCATGATGCCGTCGATTTCCTTGATGATCACTTCCGGACGCGACACGGCAAGTTCATAACCTTCGCGGCGCATGGTTTCGATCAACACGGAAAGATGCAGTTCACCGCGACCGGAAATCTTGAATTTGTCCGGGTCTTCGGTTTCTTCCAGCCGCATCGCCACGTTGTGCAGCATCTCGCGCATCAAGCGCTCGCGAATCTGGCGACTGGTCAGGTACTTGCCGCCGCTGTGTTCCTTGTTGCCGGCAAACGGCGAGTTGTTGACCTGGAAGGTCATGCTGATGGTCGGCTCATCGACGGTAAGCACCGGCAACTGCTCGGGCGCGTCCGGTGAGCAGATGGTGTCGGAAATACCAAGGCCTTCGATGCCGGAAATCGCGATGATGTCGCCGGCTTCGGCGGTCGGCACCTCGCGGCGCTCCAGGCCCATGAAACCAAGCACCTGCAATACCTTGCCAGTGCGCTTTTTTCCTTCGCGATCCAGAATCACGACTGGCATGTTGGTGCGCACGCTGCCGCGCTCGATGCGGCCGATGCCGATCAGGCCGACATAGCTGTTGTAATCGAGCTGGCTGATGCGCATCTGGAACGGGCCGTCCGGATCGACCTTCGGCGGGTGCACGTGCTTCATGATCGCTTCGTAGAGAGGCGTCATGTCGCCCGAACGCACGTCGGCGTCCAGGCCCGCGTAGCCGTGCAGCGCGGATGCGTAGACAACCGGGAAATCGAGCTGCTCTTCGCTTGCACCCAAGCGGTCGAACAGGTCAAACGTCGCGTTCAACACCCAATCCGGGCGCGCTCCGGGACGGTCGACCTTGTTGATGACGACGATCGGCTTGAAGCCCATCTGGAATGCTTTCTGGGTCACGAAGCGCGTCTGAGGCATCGGACCGTCCATCGCGTCGACCAAAATCAACACGGTATCGACCATCGACAGCACCCGCTCGACCTCGCCACCGAAGTCGGCATGGCCCGGCGTATCAACGATGTTGATCCGGTTTTCGCGCCACGTGATCGCGGTGTTCTTGGCCAGGATGGTGATGCCGCGTTCCTTTTCCTGATCGTTGGAATCCATCACCCGCTCGGCAAGCACGGTGCGGTCGGAAAAGGTGCCCGACTGTTTCAGAAGGCAATCCACCAGAGTGGTCTTGCCGTGGTCGACGTGGGCGACGATTGCGATGTTTCGCAGGTTTTCAATGGACATGGAAAAAGGCGGCGTACCGTTGGAACGTCGCTGGAAGGCATGGGGAAGTCGAGCAGTATAACGTGTCGAGTCAACTCTTTGTGTTTGCAGCACGAAGATGGTCCCCATCGCCGACGCTTCCAATGGTTGTGGGCAATTGTTCGTGCTGCAACTGCAACATCACCAGCGGCTGAAGGACGCACTCAGCTTGTCCAGAATGCCGCCGAGGTTTACCCTGCATGGGTCCTGCCATGTCCCGATCCCCCTCTCCCGATCCTGCCGACATCGCGCCGCCCGCCCCCGCTGGCACTGGCGATGAGGGCGTACGCACAAGCGATCAGGTGGTTGTCGAGATTGGCGGTCGCGGCGGTCTCGACCCCACCCGTTACGGCGACTGGGAAAAGAACGGACGCTGCATCGATTTTTGATCAGTTTTTCGCGAGCTGCCGGCACGGCCGGCAGGTGTTCAACCCCAGCCAGCCCATAAGGCCCAGCCATGCAAAATCCGGCGCGACCCTTGTCCCCCCATCTGCAGGTGTATCGCTGGCAGGTGCAGATGGTCACCTCGATCCTGCATCGGGCGACCGGTATCGTGTTGTCAGTCGGCAGCCTGTTAATTGCGTACGGTCTCTTCGCCCTGGCCTTGGGCGAATCGTCCTGGAACGAATTGCGTACGTGCGCAGGTAGCTGGATCGGCCTGGTCGTGCTGATCGGCTGGACTTGGGCCTTGGCCTTCCATCTCATCAACGGCATCCGCCATCTGTTGCAGGACGCCGGTTGGGGTTATGCGGTCGACACGTTCGTTCGCAACAGCTGGATATCGGTGATCGGCAGCCTGCTGCTGACGGTCGCGATCTGGGCCCTGGTGATCGCACGCGGAGGCTTCGCATGAATCGCTACGACGGCTATCGCACGGCGTTGAAACAGGCACGCGGCCTGGGTTCGGCCAAGAGTGGCGTGCATCACTTCGTCATGCAGCGCATCACGGCCGTTGCCTTGGTGGCACTTGGCATCTATTTCCTCTGGCTGGTCGTCTCACTGGTCGGCGCCGACTATGCCGCTGCCCGCGCTGTGGTCGCCAATCCGTGGAACGCCGTCCTCATCAGCGCCTTCCTGATCGCGATGTTCTGGCATTCGCAACTGGGCCTGCAGGTGGTCATCGAGGATTACGTGCACGCACCGTGGCTGGCCCTGACCTCGCAATTGCTGGTGCGTTTCGTCTGCGCACTCGCCGCGTTGGCCAGCGTATTCGCCGTCGTCCGCATTGCCGTCGCCGGCGCATGATCGCGGCGCAAAGGAAACCCGTTCAATGAGTGCTTACGAGATTGAGGAACACAAGGTCGACATGATCGTGGTCGGGGCCGGCGGTTCCGGCCTGCGCGCGACATTCGGGCTTGCCCAGAAAGGGCTGAAGACAGTCTGCCTGACCAAGGTTTTTCCGACCCGCTCGCACACGGTCGCGGCACAGGGCGGTATTTCCGCCGCGCTCGGCAACATGGGCGACGACGACTGGCGCTATCACTTCTACGACACCATCAAGGGTTCGGACTGGCTCGGCGACCAGGACGCGATCGAATACATGTGCAAGGAAGCACCAGCCGCGATCATCGAGTTGGAGCACTACGGCGTGCCGTTCTCGCGCACCGATGACGGAAAAATCTACCAGCGCCCGTTTGGCGGAATGACCACCAAATACGGCGAAGGCCCGCCCGCGCAACGCACCTGCGCCGCTGCCGACCGCACCGGCCACGCGATGTTGCACACGCTGTACCAGCAATCGCTGGCCCACGATGCCGATTTCCGCATCGAATATTTCGCCCTCGACCTGATCTTCGACGACGAAGGTGCTTGCCGCGGCGTGCTCGCGCTCGACATGGCCGAAGGCAAATTGCATTTGTTCCGAGGCCAGGGCGTGGTGCTCGCGACCGGCGGCTACGGCCGCGCCTATTTCAGTGCCACATCGGCACATACCTGCACCGGTGATGGCGGCGGCTTGATGCTGCGCGCCGGGTTGGCGTTGCAGGACATGGAGTTCGTGCAGTTCCACCCTACCGGCATCTACGGCGCGGGTTGTTTGATTACCGAAGGCGTGCGCGGCGAAGGCGGCATCCTGCGCAACTCCAGTGGCGAGCGTTTCATGGAACGCTATGCGCCGCAGTACAAGGACCTGGCGTCGCGCGACGTGGTGTCGCGTTCAATGACGATCGAAATCCGCGAAGGTCGCGGCGTCGGCCCGAACAAGGACCACATCCTGCTCGACCTGACCCACCTCGGCCCTGAAGTGATTCACGAAAAGCTGCCCGGCATCGCCGAGAGCGCGCGCATCTTCGCCAACGTCGATGTCGAAAAGCAGCCGATTCCGGTGCTGCCGACCGTGCACTACAACATGGGCGGCATCCCGACCAACTACCACGGCGAAGTCGTCCAGCGCGTTGGCGATGATCCCGAACGCGTCGTGCCGGGCCTGTATGCCATCGGCGAAGCAGCTTGCGTATCCGTACACGGCGCCAACCGACTGGGGTCGAACTCCCTGCTCGACCTTGTCGTGTTCGGCCGCGCGGTCGCCAATCGCTGCGCCGAGACGATCAAGCCCGGCGCCAGCCACAAGCGCCTGCCGGCTTCGGTGTGCGATGCGGCACTCGTCAATCTCGACAAGCTGCGCAACGCCGATGGCAGCGCGCCGACAGCGGTCATCCGCGACAAGATGCAGAAAACCATGCAGTCCGATGCCGCCGTGTTCCGCACATCGAAGACCCTGTCGGAAGGCTGCGAGAAGATGGACGCGATCTTCAAGAGCTTCGAGGACGTCAAGGTGACCGATCGTTCGCTGATCTGGAACTCCGACCTGATCGAAACCTACGAGTTGCAGAATCTGCTCTACAACGCGGTGGCAACGATCACCTCGGCCGAACAGCGGAAGGAAAGCCGCGGCGCCCACGCGCACGAGGACTTCCCCGATCGCGACGACGCCAACTGGCAGAAGCACACGCTGGTGAAGGTCGACCCAACCGGGAAGGCAAGTTTCGAATATCGACCGGTGCACATGAACACGCTGACCGATGAAGTGGACGTGGTACCGCCGATGAAGCGGGTTTACTGAAGGATTACAGGCAATGGCAGAGTTTTCGCTACCCAAGAATTCGACGATCCGCAAAGGCCAGCATTTCGATGCGCCGGGCGGAGCGAAGAACGTGCGCCAGTTTCGCGTCTATCGCTGGAACCCGGACGACGGTCAGAATCCCAGCATCGACAGCTACGACGTCGATCTGGACGCCTGCGGTCCGATGGTCCTGGATGCGCTGATCAAGATCAAGAACGAGGTCGACCCGACGCTGACGTTCCGTCGCTCCTGTCGCGAAGGAATTTGCGGCTCCTGCGCGATGAACATCGACGGCGTCAACACGCTGGCCTGCACGATGGCCATCGAAGACTGCAGCAAGGGCAAGGGCGAGGTGAAGATCTATCCGCTGCCGCACATGGACGTCGTCAAGGACCTCGTCCCGGACATGACGCATTTTTACGCGCAGTACGCCTCGATCAAGCCGTGGCTGCGCACGCAAAGCCCGGCACCGGACAAGGAACGCCTGCAATCCAAGGATGATCGCGCCAAGCTCGACGGCCTTTACGAATGCATCCTCTGCGCCTGCTGTTCGACGGCGTGCCCGAGCTACTGGTGGAACGGCGATCGCTATCTCGGCCCGGCCGTTTTGCTTCAAGCCTATCGCTGGATCGTCGACAGCCGCGATGAAGACACCGGCGCGCGCCTGGACGATCTCGAAGACCCGTTCAAACTGTATCGCTGCCACACGATCATGAATTGCGCCCGCACTTGCCCCAAGGGTCTGAACCCGGCCAAGGCGATTGCCGAAATCAAGAAACTGATGGTCGAGCGCCGCGCCTGATCGTATCGTTTCGTGGCAACGCGAAATCCAATCGTCATCGCTGGGGAGTGAGTCATGGCATCTGCTTCGATCTTTTGGCCAGCGGTCGCGATGGCGATGCTGACCTTCGTGGTGATGGCATTGACCTTGCGCGAACGCGTCAACCAGATGCAGCGCGGCAAGATCCATCCGCAATCGGTTTCCACTTCCGCGCAACTCGCCGCCAAACTGATCGACTCGCGCTGCGCCGACAACCTGCGCAACCTGTTCGAACTGCCGGTGCTGTTCTATCTGGCGCTGGTGATCGCCTTCGTGACCGCGCAGGCCGGCCCGCTGTTCACGACGCTGGCCTGGTTGTTCGTCGCGCTGCGCGTCACCCATAGCGCGATCCATTGCAGTTACAACAAGGTAATGCACCGATTTTGCGCGTATCTCGCCGGTGCTCTGGTGCTGCTTGCAATCTGGTTGCGACTGGCTTGGGGCCTGCTCGGTTGACCACCGAAGTGCCTGATGTGAAACGACTGCGCTGGCGTTGCCGGCGTGGAACGCGCGAACTGGATCAACTGGTCGGCTGGTGGCTGGAGCAGCACCATTCGAGCGCTTCCCCCGACCAACAATCTGCGTTCGCTGCACTGCTGGAAGCGCAGGACCCCGATCTTTGGGACTGGGTGATGGGTCGAGGTCGGCCCGACGACGCCGAACAGGCCACCATCATCGATGCGATCCGTTCCCGCCATCAGCTTTGAGCCGCGGCCGTCCCGCCAGCTACTGATCGCGAGCGCGGCAATGGTTTTTCTTGCGCTCGCTTCGCTGGCGATCAGCGCACTGCCTTGGTGGTTTTCATTGCCCGCGAGCGCCAGCGTTCTGGTCCTGGCCGGGTTCGCCATCCAGCGCTATCGCAAGCCACGCTACGTC
>JBBSLA010000017.1:0-34635 GCA_038255665.1 Lysobacterales bacterium
GCCGTCGCTATGCGACGGATGCTTTTGACTTTGACCCACCCGCCCGTTCCTGTCGGCAAGTGCTGGGCGGAAAAGCCGCTTGCGGGCCGCGCGATGGATCGCGCGGATTCGGCTGCGGCACAGGATGTGCCTTCAGCCGAACCCGGCCAGTGCTTGCGACGTCGTGCGGCTTCACCGCACGACCGACAGGCCATAGGGCCACATCTTTGGGTTACTTTTCTCTGCGCGAGAAAAATGACTCGCGCGCCGGCAGGCGCGTGAAACGCTTGACCAGTCTGGCGATAGCCAGCCAACGAGAAGCGGCGGGCGGCAGCCGGCGAAGCGCTTGACCAGATTGGCAACAGCCAACGAAAGAACGCGGCGCGGCAGCCGAGTCATGCGCCAGACCAGACTGAGGGCAAGCAACTAAGATCGTATAGACGGCTAAACGGCCAAACCGAAACTGGCGCCGTACAAGGGTCGGACCCTTATCCCCGACCCTTCTCCCGAGGGGAGAAGGGAGAACAGCGAGCAGACCGTAGCGCCAAACCCGCTCGCGGCGGGAGAGGAGGCAACGCCCGGCGTAGCCGAAAAAGAGAGCGCCATCGCGGAGCCAGAGCGAAAAACTAGCGGGGCAGGGGATGCAGCGCTCCGCACTGCGGACAAGTCCGTGCATCGAGCGAATTGTGGAACCGTTCGAACACGGGTGGGAAGTCGGACTCGATGCTGCTGAGGGTGAAGAACTCTTCGTAGAGTTTGCTGTTGCAATCCTGGCAATACCAGCTCAGACCATCCTTCTCGCCAGCCAGGCGGTGGCGTTCGATCACCAGGCCGATGGAATTCGCAGCGCGCTGCGGTGAATGCGGAATGTTCGGCGGCAGATAGAAAACTTCACCGGCTCGGATCGGGATGTCGCGGGCGATTCCGTTCTCCTGGATCTTCAACACCATCTCGCCTTCCAGTTGGTGGAAGAACTCCGGACCTTCGTCGTGGTGGTAGTCGCTGCGCGAGTTGGGGCCTCCGACGATCATGATGATGAAGTCGCCATCAACGATGCACTTGTTGCCGACCGGCGGTTTCAGCAGGTGGCGGTGTTCGTCGATCCAGTCTTGCAGGTTGAATGGCGCTGGCAGCATGTCGAAGGTCCTTCAGTATCCGATCACCACGCCGAACGATCGCGATGATCGCGCGGCTGGGCCATGGCGACACATTTCAGCTCGATCGCAATCGGTGTCGGCAGGGCAATGATTCCCAGCGTGGTGCGGCATGGTGCGGTCGCCGGGTCCGGGAAATGCTCGGCCCAGATGCGGTTGTAGGTGGGGAAGTCGCGTTCCATATCGGTGAGGTAGACGGTGACGTCAACCAGGTCGGTCCAGGTGGCGTCGCTCGCTTCGAGTACGGCGCGGACGTTGGCGAAAACCTGCCGGCACTGCGCAGTCATGTCGTATTCGACCAGCAAGCCATTGTCGTCATGGACGTTGCCGGGAATCACGTTGCTGCCGGGCGTGCGCGGGCCGATGCCGGACAGGAACAGCAGGTCGCCGACGCGCCGTGCATGTGGGTAGCTGCCAACGGCAGCGGGTGCATTTCCGGTTGTGTAGGTGGGTCGAATTTCGGTCATGGTGCGGAGCCTCCCTTGTCACTGACGATCACGTTGCGTCGGGTCAGGATGCGGTCGTCCTTGTCTTTCGCCACCAGCCGGTATTCGCCGGGCCGCAGCCAGAGCGTACGCAGCGGCAGCGTAGACGTACTCTCGTTTAGCGAATCTTTGACGGTCGCGAAATTTCCGCCAATGGAAACCACTGCGCGATCCGCTGGAATCGCGCTGTCGTCTTCGTCCTTGTATCGCGCTTCGACCAGGCAGGGGTAATTCAGACTGCAGAGCGCGCCAGAGACCTGATACGGCACGCGCAGGCCGCCCAACGCGAGCCAGGTCGGCCGCTCGCGCTCGTAGACTTCAGGGGGAAAAACCACGCTGGCGTCGTAGCCACTCTTCTTGAGCGACCACGGCTTGCCATCGGCATCGACGTAAATCACGGGAACGTTTGGTGACCTCGTCGCGATGATCGCGCTGTAGTAGGGATGATCGCTGGCGGGTTTCAGGTGCGGCACCATCATCGTCTGCTCAATGGACAAGGGCTCGATACCTGACAGCCGCTCGAAATGCTGCGCCATCGACTCGCCGCCGAGGTAGGTTCCCGCCTTCTGGATATGTGCAAAACCGGCGTTGACGACGATGCGCGCTTTCGGGTCTTTCTTCAGCGTTGCAGCGATCAGGTTGCGTGCCTGTTCCAGTTCGCGATCGTTGCCGGTCGCGTTCGAGGTCGCTTCGTATGGCACGATCTTGAAACCCAGCCGCAGCGCGGTGCGCACCATTTCGGCGTAGACGGGCTCTTCGATATAAAAGCCGCTCGATGAATCGGGAAATCCGCGCTTGGCAAGATCCTTGTCGGTGTCGTAAAGAGTTTCAGCCGCAAACGTGTCGAAGCCTTCGGCGCGCAGCTTCTCCAGCACCTGCACGGTGACCGTACGCGTAAGCGCGTTGCTGTGCGCCTCGTTGAGAAATAACGCCTGGCGACCCTTCGCCAACGTCGCAATAACATCAACTGCGGGCTCCGCCTGGTAGCCGCCCTTCAGCGGCGATTCGTTGTCATCTGACGCCGCCTGGCTGGCAATGGAAAATGTGGCGCGGGCACCGTTGTAGTCTCCGACCCAGGTTTGATACCAGCTGACGTATTGGTTGAAGATGACCCGGAACGGATAGTCGTTGGACGTGGAATAGGTGTAGCGCATGTACAGGAACTGCGCCAGCAGACCTTTGCGCCTGGTCGCCTCGGCCATGATCCGTTCGGATTTCGCGACGGCTGCGCGCTGTTGCGAAATGTTGTAGCCGGACGCCGAGTCTTCCTGCGCGATGGCCGGAATGGCGAGCGCCGCGCCAACGGCGGCGATGAGAAAATGGCGAGCGACGGACATGGTGCCTCCGTGGTTCCTGCGGTGCGCCCGATCTGACTCGCTAAGGCGCGGAAAGATTCCTGATCGCCCGATCATACTGGCTTGGGGCTTCGTCAATGTTGTCGGCATCCATGCCTATGTCGCGAACAACACCGTCGCGCAAGCCGTAGCACCAGGCGTGCACGGTCAACGGCTGGCCGCGCATCCAGGCATCGCGAACCACCGTGGTCTGGCAAACATTCTGGGCCTGTTCGATGGCATTCAATTCGCAAAGCCGGTCGATGCGGTCGACGGGATCGAGTGCTTCGATCATCTGTGAATGTTTCTGGCGCACGTCGCGAACGTGCTGCAGCCAGTTATCAACCAGCCCATAACGACGATCTTCCAGTACCGTCTGCACGCCGCCACAGCCGTAGTGACCGACCACGATGATGTGCTCGATCTTGAGGACATCCACGGCGAACTGGATCACGCTCAGGCAGTTCAGGTCGCTGGGCGAGACCACGTTGGCGACATTGCGGTGCACAAATACCTGGCCGGGCGCGACGTCGATTACCTGGTTGGCCGGAACGCGCGAATCCGAGCAGCCAATCCACAGATATTTCGGCGCCTGCTGTTGTGAGAGGCGCTGGAAAAACTTGGGATCGTCCGCGTTGACGCGGTCGGACCAGGCGCGGTTGCTGGCGAGCAGGTCGTCGAGTCGGGCCATGGTCGGGAGATGATAGGAAGGAAAGGACCTGGAATTCTATCAGCCGTCTGTCGCGATGCAGACGTTGCGCGCCTCGGTGAAAAAACGCAGAGCGTCGACGCCGCCTTCGCGACCAACGCCCGACTGCTTCATGCCACCGAACGGCGTGCGCAAGTCACGAAGCAACCAGCAGTTGACCCAGACAATGCCGGACTGGACACGGGCAGCAACGCGATGGGCGCGTCCCAGGTCGCGCGTCCATACCGACGTGGCGAGACCGTAGCGACTGTCGTTGGCAATCGCGATGGCGTCGGCTTCATCATCGAACGGAATCAGACTGACCACCGGGCCAAAGATTTCATCCTGGTTGGTCGAGCAGTTCGATGGCAGCCCCGCGATGACGGTCGGTTGCACGAACCAGCCATTGGCGCAGCGACCGCGGACGTTCGAGACGTCACCGCCGCAGAGAATTTCGCCACCTTCTTCACGCGCCGTCTCGATGCAGGCCATTACCTTTGCATGGTGTTCCGCCGATACCAGCGCACCGAGGTCGCTGTCGGCATCATTCGGATCGCCAACGCGTAGCGCGCCAACACGCGCGAGGTAGCGCTCGACGAAGCTGTTGTAGATAGACCGCTGCACCAGCAGTCGCGATCCGCACAGGCAGATTTCGCCCTGGTTGGCGAAGCCGGAGCGGACGATGGTGTCGAGGTTGGCGTCACTGAGATCGGCGTCGTCGAAGACAATCGCCGCGTTCTTGCCGCCAAGTTCCAGCGACAGTTTTTTGAAGACAGGCGCCGCACTCGCGGCAATGCGCGCGCCGGTGCGCGTGCTGCCGGTGAACGAAATGGCCGAGATCGCCGGATGATCGACAATCGCCTGGCCAACCCGATCACCACGACCCTGCACGATGTTGAGCACGCCGGCAGGAAAGCCGACTTCAATTGCCAGTTCGCCGAGCCGCGCTGCCGTGCACGGCGTGATTTCCGACGGCTTGGCGATCACGCAGTTTCCCGTCGCCAGCGCCGGCGCGATCTTCCAGGTGAACAGGTACAGCGGCAGGTTCCACGGGCTGATACAACCGACCACGCCGAGCGGCTGACGCAGCGTGTAATTGATCGATTGCCCGGCGTTGACGTGCGCCTCGCTGGACCAGCCGGTCATCATCTCGGCGAAGAAGCGCAGGTTGGCGACTGCTCTCGGAATGTCCATGCGCGCTGCCAATGCGACCGGCTTGCCGCTATCGCGCGATTCGAGTTTTGCCAGCGCATCCGATTCGGCAGCGATGCGATCGGCCAGCGCTTGCATCAGCCGGCAACGTTGTTCGGCAGGCATCACCGCCCACGCCGGCGCAGCGCGTTGTGCAGCCGCGACTGCCGTATCGATATCGGATGCGTCAGAATCAGCGCATTGCGCAAAGACGCGACCGGTCGCCGGCTCGAATACATCAAGCCATTCACCGCCGCTCGCTGGAACCATCTGGCCGTCGATGAAGTTGAGGATTCGGAGTGGCTCGTTCATCGCGCAAGGATAACGCGTGGAACCGCTTTGACCGGATCATTCCTGGTCGCCGCGCCAACCTTCAATCTCGTCATTCCTGCCTTCGCAGGAATGACGACGATGTTACGGGGTCGCCAACCCGCGACCACAAAAAAACCGGCTCTCGCCGGTCTTTTCGATCGATACAGTTGAAACTCAGCCGAGTGCGCGGATGTGCGCCGTCATACGGCTCTTGTGGCGGGCTGCCTTGTTCTGGTGGATCAGGCCACGCGCGGCGTAGCGATCCATCACCGGCGCGGCCTCGGCGAACGCCGCTTCGGCAGCGGCCTTGTCCTTGGCGTCGATGGCCTTCAGGACCTTCTTCATCGAGGTACGCACCATCGAGCGCGCGCTGGCATTGCGCTGGCGGGCAGCTTCGGACTGCTTGGCGCGCTTCTTGGCGGATTTGATATTGGCCACGGGTAAAACTCCAGAATAATTGGGTCAGGGCGAAAATTGACTGCGAATTATGCGGTCCCCGGCGGCCACGGTCAACAAATACGGGGCTGTTGGGCGCATCCGCCGAAGCCAGCCAGTGCTGCAGCCGCGAGTTGGCCATACTGGCGCCATCCTCGTGCCAGCCTGCATCGGGCATGATACGCGCCACTTTTCGCAGGGAACTTCCGCCGCATGCCAGCGCTGCCCCAACGAATCAAGCGCACCTGATGCAGCGCAGCCTGTTGCGATCCATGTTGAGTTTCAGCAGCGGCACATTCGTGTCGCGCGTGCTCGGCCTGGTCCGCGAAATCGTCATTGCCAGCGTGTTTGGCGCCAACGCGGCGACCGACGCATTCCTGATCGCGTTCCGCATCCCCAACTTCATGCGACGGCTGTTCGCGGAAGGCTCGTTCTCGATGGCCTTCGTGCCGGTGCTGACCGAGTACAAGGAGAACCACGACCACGCCGCGATGAAGGAACTGGTCGCGCGTACCGCCGGTACGCTGGGTGCGGCGCTGTTGGTGGTGACCGCGCTGGGCATGATTTTCGCGAACGTGGTGGTTGGCGGATTCGCTCCCGGTGCGCTTGACGAGCCGGGCAAGTTTGCCCTGACCACCGATCTGTTGCGATTAACCTTTCCGTTCCTGCTGTTTGTCTCGCTGACCGCGCTGTCCGGCGGTGTCCTCAACAGTTTCAACAAGTTCGGCCTCGCGGCGGTGACGCCGGTCATCCTCAATATCTGCATGATCGCCGGTGCGCTGTTGTTGGCGCCGCGCCTTGAAGTTCCGATCATGGCACTGGGCTGGGCGGTACTTGCTGCCGGCATCCTGCAATTGCTGGTGCAGTTGCCGGCGCTGCGAAAGCTCGACATGCTGGTCTGGCCGAGTTGGGGTTGGGCGCATGCCGGCGTTCGGCGAATTCTGAAATTGATGATCCCGACCTTGTTTGGCTCGTCGGTGGCGCAGGTCAACCTGTTGCTGGATACCTTGCTGGCCTCGTTCCTGATCGTCGGCTCGCAAACCTGGCTGGGCTATACCGACCGATTGCTGGAATTTCCGCTCGGCCTGTTTGGCGTCGCACTCGGCACGGTGATCCTGCCAACCCTGAGCAAGCACCATGTAGGTGCCGACCCGGCAGGTTTTTCAAGGGCGCTGGACTGGGGCCTGCGGCTGACGCTTTTGATCGCGGTGCCGGCAATGCTGGCCTTGATCCTGCTGGCGACGCCGATGCTGGCGACCTTGTTCCTGCATGGTCGCTTTACCGCGCATGACGTGCAGATGTCCGCATGGTCGCTGGCTGCGCTCAGTTTTGGCTTGCCGGCATTTGCCCTGGTGAAAACGCTGGCGCCAGCGTTTTATTCGCGCCAGGACACGAAAACACCGGTCCGCGCCGGTATTACCTCGATGGCCGCGGCGATGTTGCTCAATTTCCTGTTCATCGGCGTGTTGTTCTGGCTTTGGCACCAGCCGGAACAGCTTGACGATGGCTTCATCGCGGCGCTGGCGAAGATCCCGGGGCTGCACGTTGGACTAGCTCTTGCCAGCGCCTGCGCAAGCTATCTCAACGTGTTCCTGCTTTGGCGCGCACTACGCCGCCACGGCGTCTATCAACCGCATCCAGGCTGGGCGCGACACTGGATAAGGCTGGGGACCGCCTGCCTGGTGATGGTCGTCGTCTTGTCGGTCGGCCTGTGGTTCTGGAACGACTGGACGGCGTGGTCTGCAGCCACGCGAATCCTGCGCCTTGCGGCTCTGATGGCCGCTGGCGGCGGCAGTTTCCTGATCACGCTGTTCGCCTGCGGTTTTCGACTGAACGACCTGCGGAACAGCTGATTCAAGCGGCAGTTTTCGCGTTGTGCAGTGCGGTATAGCCGTTATACTTCTGCCATGATCCGGTTTTCGCGTGATATCCGCCGTCCCGACGGGGCGCTGCGGGGCAGTGTGGTCTGTATCGGGGCGTTTGACGGGGTCCATCGCGGCCATCGCGCGCTGCTCGAACGTGTGACCGCGCGCGCCAACCAGCTTGGCCTGCGCAGTGTGGCGGTCAGCTTCGAGCCAATCCCGCGCGAATATTTCGCGCGCAGCTCGCCACTGCTGCGGCTGACCAGCGCGCGGGACAAGATCGAACGGATTGCCGAAGCCGGCATCGATGAACTGCTCAGCTTGCGCTTCAACGCGCAGCTCGCGGCGATGAGCCCGGAAGCGTTTGTCGAAACGATCCTTGTCAAACAACTGGCTGCCCGTGAGGTGTGGGTCGGCGCGGACTTTCGTTTCGGCCGCGCCCGCGTCGGCGATGTCGACATGCTGCGCACCATGGGTGAGCAACTGGGATTCAGCGTCAACGTGTTCGGCGATTTCGAGGTCGATGGCCAGCGCGTGCGCAGCAGCGAGATCCGCCGCCTGCTCGGGTTGGGCAAGTTCAATGATGCTGCCAGCCTGCTCGGTCGGCGCTTCATGATCGGCGGGCACGTCGTGCATGGCCGCAAGCTGGGTCGCGAACTGGGTTATCCGACTGCCAACGTGCGATTGGGTCGGCGCCTGTCACCCGTGACGGGCATCTTCGCGGTGTGGGTGCATGGCGTGGGCGAGCAGCCGATGCCGGGTGTCGCCAGTCTCGGCGTGAGGCCGACCGTGGATGGTGTCGAGCCGCTGCTGGAAGCGCATCTTTTCGATTTCGATGGCGACCTTTACGGGCGCCATATCGACGTGGATTTCGTCGCCAAGCTGCGCGACGAGGTCAAGTTCGATGGGCTCGACGCGCTGGTCGTGCAGATGGATATCGACGCTGCGCAGGCTCGGCGCATTCTGGGAATTGCCGGTGCTGGATCTCAGCGAATTAGCTCGACGAAGCGGATTCGCGCCTGAGCCGCTTCGTCGAAAACTGCATCTGTCGCCTCCCGACAAAGTCATTCGATTATTGCTGTCCCGCCATTGGAGCCCGCCTTGAAAGGCTGGCAAATTGGCGGTCGATAGCGTCACCACGACTACCGAGAATGCCGTGAGCAAGGATTACAAGAACACCATCAACCTGCCGAACACCGACTTCGCGATGAAGGCGGACCTGGCCAAACGCGAACCGGCGATGCTGGCCGACTGGGAAACCGCGCAGCGCTACCAGGCAATCCAGCAGCACGTGGCCGGTCGCGACAAGGTTTTCATCGTCCACGACGGCCCGCCATACGCGAATGGCGCGATCCATATCGGCCACGCGGTCAACAAGGTGCTGAAGGACATCGTCGTCAAGTCGAAGCTGCTTTCCGGCTATCGCGCGCCGTACGTGCCGGGCTGGGACTGCCACGGTTTGCCGATCGAGATTGCGGTCGAGAAGGAAGTCGGCAAGGTCGGCCAGAGAGTCGATGCGGCGGAGTTCCGCCAGAAGTGCCGTGACTACGCGGCAGTGCAAATCGACCAGCAGCGTAGTGAATTCAAGCGGCTTGGCATTCTTGGCGACTGGGAAAACCCGTATCGAACGATGGACGCGAGCTTCGAGGCGAATATGCTGCGCGCGCTTGCGAAGATTGTGGAAAACGGCCACGTCACGCGCGGCTTCAAGCCGGTGCACTGGTGTTTCGATTGCGGGTCGGCACTCGCCGAAGCCGAGATCGAGTACCAGGACAAGGTGTCGCTGGCGGTCGATGTCGCCTACGACGCGGTCGATCCGCAAGCCTTGGCAGAAAAGTTTGGCCTAGCGGTCGATGACGACACCATTGTTGCTGTGCCGATCTGGACCACGACACCATGGACACTGCCGGCCAGCCTCGCGGTTTCGGTCGGTCCTGATCTTGACTACGTGCTGGTCGAAGGACCGACGCGCGACGGTAAGCGATTACTGCTTGTCGTTGCCGGATCGCTGGCCGACAAAGTGCTGGCGCGCTATGGCGTTGAAGAAGTGAAGATGCTCGGCGCGAGCAAGGGTCTGGCACTCGATCTGATTGATTTGAAGCATCCGTTCTACAAGCGCGTCGTGCCGATCCTGATTGGTGATCACGTGTCGGCCGACGAAGGCACCGGTGCCGTACACACCGCGCCAGGCCATGGCGCAGAAGATTTTGCGGTCTGCAAACAATACGGACTCGTTGAAAAGTACGACGCCTCGGTGTTGAACCCGGTCGGCGGCAACGGCGTGTATCTGCCAGGTACGCCGATTGTAGAAGGCCAGTTCATCTGGAAGGCGAATGTCGTGCTGGTCGATGTGTTGCGCGACGCCAATCGCCTGCTCGCGTTCGCCAAGTTCGAGCACAGTTATCCGCATTGCTGGCGGCACAAGTCACCGGTTGCGTTCCGTGCCACCCCGCAGTGGTTCATCAGCATGGACAAGCAAGGCCTGCGCGCCGATGCGCTGGCCGCGATCAAGACCGTACGCTGGATCCCAGCCTGGGGCGAAGAACGCATCACCGGCATGATCGCCGGCCGTCCGGATTGGTGCATCTCGCGTCAGCGCACCTGGGGCGTGCCGATCGCGATGTTCGTCGACAAGGTCAGCCAGTTGCCACATCCGCGCAGTGTCGAGTTGTTCGAACAGATTGCGCAGCGCGTCGAAAAAGGTGGCATTGACGCCTGGGCCGCGCTGGACCCTGCCGAGCTGCTCGGTGACGAAGCCGACCAATATGAAAAAGTCAGCGATGTGCTCGACGTCTGGTTCGATTCCGGCACCACGCACTATTGCGTGATCGCCGCGCGTCCGGAATTGCAGGCCAACGGTGCCGGTGAATACAAGGTGATGTACCTGGAAGGCTCGGACCAGCATCGCGGCTGGTTCCATTCCTCGTTGCTCACATCCAACGCAATGACTCGCCACGCGCCTTACGACGAAGTACTGACGCATGGTTTCGCGGTCGACCAGAACGGTCGCAAGATGTCGAAATCGCTCGGCAACGTGGTCGCACCGCAAAAGGTGGTCGATACGCTCGGTGCCGACGTGCTGCGGCTGTGGGTCGCTTCGACCGATTACCGCAATGAAATGACCGTGTCGGACGAAATCCTCAAGCGCGTTTCCGATTCCTACCGGCGCATCCGCAACACCGCGCGCTTCCTGCTCGGCAATCTCGATGGTTTCGATCCGGGTCGGCACCTGATGTTTCCCGATCAGTGCCTGGAGCTGGACCAATGGGCATTGCAGCAAGCGCACGACGTCAACACGGCAGTTCTGGCCGCGTATGCACGCTACGACTTTCCCGAAATCGTCCAGCGCATCCAGAATTTCTGCACCAACGAGATGGGCTCGCAGTACCTCGATATCACCAAGGACCGGCTCTACACGATGCCGACCGACAGTCTTGGTCGGCGTTCGGCGCAGAGCGCGATGTACCGCATCATGCACGCGCTGGTGCGGTGGCTGGCGCCGATCCTGAGTTTCACAGCCGAAGAAATCTGGTCGCTGGCACCGGGCAAGAGCAGCAACAGCGTGCTGTTCGAAACCTGGTACGACGGCCTCGTTGCAACGGGTTCCACCTCGGATCAACGACGCTGGTGGAGTGATTTGCAAGCCATTCGCACGGCGGTATCGCGCATGCTGGAAGGCATGCGCAATGGTGGTGCAATCGGCGCCTCGCTGCAGGCCGAAGTCACCTTGTACGTCGATACCGAGACTCGGCAGCGCTATGCCGACGCTGCCGAGGAATTGCGCTACTACTTCATTACGTCCGCACTGAAGCTCGCCGACCTGGCCGACAAACCGGCCGATGCCGTCAAGGTGGACATGGGTGGCAGCGAGGTCTGGGTCAGTGCGGTGGCCAGTCCAGCGCAGAAGTGCGTGCGTTGCTGGCATTACGTGCCGGACGTGGGCAGCCATGCCGACGATCCGGAGCTGTGCGGCCGCTGCATCGGCAACATCGAGGGACCGGGCGAAACCCGGCGCTGGTTCTGATGCAGTATCCCCGCCCCAACGCGGTTTCGTGGCTGCTGCTGTCGGCCGTGGTGATCGTGCTCGACCAGGCCAGCAAATGGCTTGCGCTGGCGAAGCTCGAACCGTACCAGCCAATCGCGGCGATCGACGGCTTCCTCAACTGGATGCTGGCGTTCAATCCCGGCGCGGCATTCAGTTTCCTTGCCGATTCCGGCGGCTGGCAGCGCTGGTTTTTCACGGTGCTGGCTTTGGTCGTCAGTGCGGTGCTGGTTGTCTGGCTGGCACGCACCGCGCGTGGCGACTGGCGCAACGCGGCACCGCTGGCATTGATCATTGGCGGTGCGATCGGTAACGTGATCGACCGCGTGCGGTTGGGCCACGTTGTGGATTTCATCGATGTTTACGTCGCGCAATACCACTGGCCCGCATTCAACATCGCCGATTCGGCAATCTGCATTGGCGCTGTCGGGCTGGTCGCGTTCAGCGTGTTTGGTGGGAAAGCCGAGCCGGGTCAGGGATAATCGCAGCATGCAAGTCCTGCTAGCCAATCCCCGCGGTTTCTGTGCCGGCGTTGATCGCGCCATCGAGATCGTCGAACGCGCGATTGACACCTTCGGCGCGCCGATCCATGTCCGCCACGAAGTCGTCCACAACCGCTTCGTCGTTGATCGACTGCGCGATCGTGGTGCCGTGTTCGTCGAGGAACTTGACGAAGTGCCGGATGGCGCCACCGTGATCTTCAGCGCTCACGGCGTTTCCCGCGACGTGCGCCGCGAAGCCGACCGACGCGGCCTGAGCGTCTTCGATGCGACCTGTCCATTGGTCACCAAGGTTCATATCGAGGTTGCCCGACATGGCAAGGCCGGTCGCGACGTGGTCTTGATCGGTCATGCCGGCCATCCGGAAGTCGAAGGCACGATGGGGCAGTGGAGCAGCGCCAACACGGGCTCGATCCACCTGGTCGAAATGCCTGAGTGCGTCGCGAAACTTCAGCCGCGCGATCCCGGGCAACTCGCCTACGTCAGCCAGACCACGCTATCCGTCGACGATACCCGCGTCGTCATCGAAACCTTGCGCGAGCGCTTTCCGGCGATCCTCGGGCCACGCCACGATGACATCTGCTATGCCACCCAGAACCGGCAGGACGCGGTGCGGCTCCTTGGTCAGCAGTGCGACGTGGTGCTGGTGGTTGGTTCGCCGAACAGCTCCAATTCCAATCGCCTGCGCGAGCTGGCCGAAAAGCAGGGCGTGCCGGCTTACCTGATTGACGGTGCCGACGATATTGATCGCACATGGATTGACGGGCGGCTTTGCGTTGGGGTCACGGCGGGTGCGTCGGCGCCGGAAAGCCTGGTCCAGGGCGTGGTCGAGCGCTTGCGTGAATGGGGTGCCAGAAAGGTCGAAAACCTGTCTGGCGAACCCGAGAACGTCACCTTCGCGTTGCCGAAGGAACTGCGCTTGAACGTAATCGACTAGGCAAAGCCGGTCCCGTCCAGCCGTGTGCGCCAATCCGCTGGTCCATCACTCAGAACGCCAAGCTGAGCCGCTTGTCGGCCTATCGCCGCCACAGATGACCGCGCCGCTACATACCTGTCGACACCATCAGTAAGGTTGCCGCTGATATCGGGAAACGGTGGGCCGTGATGCGGAGTCGATTTACCGCCAGCAATTCCATGCAGCGCCAGCGAGGCTTCGGGCTGATCGAATTGATCGTCACCGTCAGCATTGCCGCGATCCTGCTTGCCGTTGCCTTGCCGAATTTTCGCGACACCATCAATGGCAATCGCGCCAGCTCGCAGGCGAATGACTTCGTGGCCGCCATCAACCTGGCTCGCAACGAGGCGATCTCGCGTAATCGACCCGTCACGATTTGCGCTGCCGCAACCAGCACCGGAACACCGACAGCCTGTGGTGCGGCGACGGCCTGGAACCAGGGCTGGATGATTTTCGTCGATACGGTCACCAATACCAGTGCGCCAGTCACGGTCCCCGCCGCCAACGTTTTGCGAACCGGCGTCGCCAACGCGTCAATCTCCGTTGCCGGCAATGCCGCATTCGTCCGCTTTTCTTCACGTGGCGAGGTGTTGGCCAACGCCGAAAGGACATTGACCCTGAAACCGGCCAGCAACTGCAAACCGAGTCAAACCCGCGTGGTGACGATCGGCCTGATTGGCCGGGTCGGTACCAGTCGCCCGAACTCCTGCGTCTGACCATGAAAAGCCTTGCATCGCGCCGCATCGCTGGCTTCACCTTGCTGGAAGTGCTGATCGCGCTGGTGATCTTCAGCTTCGGCATGCTCGGCCTGGCGGCGCTGCAGACGTTTTCGATCCGCACCAACCAGAGCGCCAACATGCGATCGCAGGCCGTCGTCCTGGCCAACATGGCGCTGGACAACATGCGTGCGAACCGGTCCAACCTGGTCAGTTATTACGCCGATGGTTACGCAAGTTTCAGTTGCAGCGGAACACCGACGACCAGCTCGATCGCGGCGCGTGACCGCGAAGTGTGGTTGCAGCAGCTGGCTTGCCAACTGCCTCAGGCGCGCGGAGCGATCGCGCCGATCAACGCCAACGAAGTGGCCGTCTGCATTCGCTGGAGCGACAGCCGTTGGGTGAGTGGCGGTAATGCTTCCGGCGGCAGTTGCCTCGCCGACGTTGCCACGTTTCAGGCGGGCGAAGCCCTCAATGGCACCGGCAGCGGCACCGACGGCGAATTCACCGTTTTCGTGACGACTACGCGGTTCTGACATGCCAATCCAAATCTGCCAGCAGCCACTTACCGGGTCGCGTTCGCAGCAAGGCCTTTCGTTGATCGAGTTGATGGTCGGTATCCTGATCTCGTCGATCCTGTTGCTCGGCATGTACCAGATATTCTCGGCATCACGGGTCACTTTCCAGATGCAGGAAGGTCTGTCGCGCGTCCAGGAAAACGGCCGCTTCGCGATGGACTACCTGCAGCGCTCGGTACGCATGGTCGGTTTCATGGGCTGTGGTTCGGATATCGGTCGCTTCAATCAGACCAGCTTCGTCAATCACCTCGCCAATGCCGATGGCAGCATGCCCGCCACGACCGGTGCCGCCTACCGGTTCCAGCGCCCGATCGAGGCCTATACGGCGGGCTCGATGACCGCGACGGCCGACTTCACGGCGATTGCTGCTTCCGCCAGCGCACCACTCCCGAACAACGACGTGTTGGTTTTGCGCATCCTCAGCGAAGAAAGCGTTCCCGTCATCACGCTCGACAAGAGCGCAGGCAATGCCCAGGCAGTGGTCGGGGTTGCCAATACCACCTCACCGATTTTCACGGCTGCTGCGTCGAACGCGATCTACGCGATGCAGAACTGCCGTTCCGCCGATGTGTTTCAGGCCAAGTTGAACGGCGGCAACCTGGTCATCGACGGTTTGACCACGCCCAACGTCTACAAGGACGTCACCGTCACCGATTGCAGCAATGGTTTGGGCGGATGCCCGTGGGACTTCCGCGTATCCAATGCCTTCCTCAACGCCAAGCCGCTGGTCGGCGCGTCCGTGCTCAACGGCGAGATTCACCGCGCCGAGTACCTCGGCATCTACGTGCGCAACAACGTCAACAACGTTCCTTCGTTGTACGTGCGCCGCTTCGAGCGCGCCGGCGCGGCCGCAGGGCTTGCTCCGATCGGCGATCCGGAAGAACTCGCCGAAGGTGTCGAGCGTTTGCTGCTCCGCTTCGGGGTCGATACCGATGGCGATAACGTCATCGATGCCTATCGGACGGCGGCGGAGGTGATCAATGGCGTCGTCGGCGATGCTGCGCTCGACAACGCCTGGCGTCAGGTCGTCAGTGTCCGCGTCGGTGTGCTCGCGCGCAGCAGCGAACGCGCCGGCGTCGACGGCCAGGTCAATGGTTCGGCCCGTACCTACAACGTGTTGGGCACGACGATAACGCCAGCCAACGACGGCCGCATGCGCCAGGTTTACGAAACCACCATCGCCGTTCGCAATCGGCTACTCAACTAGGCCTTCGCGATGCAAATTCGACCACCGTCTTTTCAGGAAAAATCGCGCGGCGCGGTGCTGTTTGTCGCTCTGATCCTGCTGATCGTGCTCAGCCTGTTGGCGGTGACGGCTGCGCAGGTAACCGTGCTGCAGGAGCGCATGTCCGGCAACTTCCGCGCCTTGCAACGTGCGTTCGAGCGTGCCGAAGGGCGCATGGTGCAGAGCCGCGCATTGATCAGTAATCCACTGGCGGCGTACGACAACGTCGATCCCACTACGCTGCCGCTTGCGGCCGGCAACACCTCGCCGTGGGCTACACGGCTTGGCGATAACACGAGTTGGGCTGATACCCGCATTCGTGCCTGCGGCGGCGCCTGCCCGCAGCGCATCGGCGGCGCGGTCGGCCAGGTTCCGCTGTTGCGCTTCTATATCCTCACCACGCAGGAAAAGGATCCCGGCAGCAGCGCTCCCAGCACTGCCGCCTGGTCTGCCGTCCAGACCATCCAGGTCTATTGATTCACCACGGGAATGCCCAGATGAAAACGTCCCCCATCCACACCATTGCGCTTGCGCTGACGTTGACCACGTTCACCGGTCTTTGCGCGAGTCCGCGCGTCCATGCCCAGGCTGCGGTCGGCGGTATCGACATCTCGCAACAGCCACTGTTCACCCAGGTCGCCGAACCACCGTTGAACATGCTGGTGATGGGCAAGGACCACAAGATCTACTACGAGGCCTATAACGACGCGTCCGACCTCAACGGCGACGGCGCGCTCGACATCGGCTACAAACCCGCGATCATTGACTATTACGGCAACTTCAACTCGAAGGTTTGCTATGTCTGGTCGACCGACAAGTTCGTGCCGTCCAGCGCCACCGCGAACAAGAAGTGCAGCGCGAAGTGGAGCGGCGACTTCCTTAACTACCTCACCACCTCGCGCATGGATGCCTTGCGCCGGGTGCTCTACGGCGGCTGGAGGCAGGTCGACAGCACCAGCGAGACGGTCTTGCAGGGTGCTTATTTCCCGCAGGAAGGCCATAGCTGGGGCAAGGAATACGAAAGCGTCGCCCGCGATGGTTACGACATCAGCGAATACGCGCCGCTGGCGGCACCATCGACCGGCACGTACCACTTGTTCGCGGTTACGACGCTGAAAGGCAACGCCAACGCCTATCCCAACTATCAGGCTCCGGTGCTGCGCGTTCTCCAAAACACCGACAAGCGAATCTGGAACTGGTTGTCGATCGAAGGCCCGGTGGCCGGCAACAAGTGCTTCACTTCGTCCAATTCCCGGGTTGACTGCGTGCCGGCCACCGGCGGAACCGGCAGTTGGGATGTCGTGCCCGCGAGTGGTTTCAGTGGATTGACGATCACGACCTGGAAGCATACCGGCGCGCATCCGGCCAATGTCGCTGGAATGAACTCGTTTTTCAGTACCTATGCCACCACAGCGAACCGTTGTGGCAGCGGGCCGCTGTCGCTGATTGATACCAGCGGCTCCAACAACAACCCCTTCGCCGGCACCAATGGCTGCGGCCAGGACAACTATCTGACCCGCATCAGCGGCCAGCTTCTGATTCCAACAGCCGGAACCTACCGTTTTGCCGTTGATGGAGACGACGCAGTCGATGTTGCGATCAATGGCAATGTCATCGTTGGTTGGTACAACGGCCACGGCAGTAATCGAAGCTCGGGCAATCTTATGACCTACTCCGCGCAAGTCACATTGAGCGCCGGTAGCCACTCGATTGAGTTCCGTCATGAAGAAGGAGGTGGCGGGGACAACTGGGGTCTGCTACGCGTGACGCCGGCTGCAAACGTCACCCTCACCGACTACGAGGTGCGCGTGCAGTCGTGCCCGTCCAGCAGCGATACCTTGCGCGAAACGTCTTGCAAGGCCTATCCGAATGGCCAGTACAAGCCAACCGGCATCCTGCACGACTATGGCGAAACCTCGCGCATGTATTTTGGTTTGATCACTGGCAGCCAGTACAACAATCTGGAGGGTGGCGTGCTGCGTCGGAACATGACCAGCTTTGGTGACGAGATCACCGCCAATACTGGCCAGTTCAAGACCAACGTGGATGGCATCGCCAACACGATCAGCAAATTCCGGATGATCGGCGGCAACTACAACAGCGGTACCGACAACACCAATGCCGACTCGAACTGGAACTGGGCCAACGGAACCGGCAGCTGCCCGTCGCAGGGCGGCAGCGCATTGGCGAATGGAGAGTGCCGCATGTGGGGTAATCCCCTCGCCGAAATGTTGTACGAAAGCATGCGCTACTACGCGGGCGCGGCTGCGCCGACGCCACGTTTCAACACTGTCTCCAATCCAGGCAGCGGCGAAGAAACTACCATGACCCTGCAGAAGGACACGTGGAAAGATCCGTACGGGTCGATCGCGAGCGGTGGCGGGGGATTCCCGATCTGCGCGCGACCGTTCCAGACCATCATCAGCGATATCAATCCGAGCTATGACGGTGATCTTCCAGGTAGCGCGTTCACCGGTGCGATCACGACGACGGGTACAACCCCGACGACCATTTCCGGCTTCAATGCTTCCACAGAAGGCCAGGCGATCTGGACCGCCGAGTTCGGCGGCGGCGGCAAGAGCGTCTTCATTGGCGACGTCAACAATGTCACCGATGGCGCGCCGACTGCCAAAACAGCGTCCAGCTTTGGCAACATCCGTGGACTGTCACCGGAAGAGCCGTCGAAGGGTGGTACCTACTACACCGCCAGCGTGGCCCGTTTTGCGCGACTGAACGACGTCAACCCCGCTTCGGGGCCGCAGAAGGTTTCGACCTATGCCATCGCGCTGGCCTCGCCACTGCCGCGCATCGATTTTCCTGTCGGCAACGGCAAGGTCACCTTGCTGCCGTTCGGCAAGACCGCCAGCGGCACGTTTGGCACCGGCGCTCGCAAGCCGACCAACACGATCGTCGATTTCTACGTCGAATCGATTGCCAACCTGCCGAACCAGCCATTCAACGCCAGCATCAACGGTGGCCGACCGTTTGCGGCGTTCCGGATCAACTACGAGGACGTCGAGCAGGGCAACGACCACGACATGGACGCCATTGTCCGCTACCTGATCAGCGCCAATGCGAACAATACCGTCACGGTCAGCTTGAGCTCCGAATACGGCGCCGGCAGTGCCGACCAGAACATGGGCTACATCATGTCGGGTACCACCGAGGACGGTGTCTACCTTGATGTGCGCGATACCGATTCGCGGCAAGGCTCGTTCCTGCCATATGGCTTCAACACGCCTAATCCGTTGCTGCCAGGCGGGTGCGCAGTGGCGACTCCTCCGGCAGCGTGTTCGACCCAATTGCCGCTGACGTCGACGCGAACCTTCACACCCGCCGCCGCCGCTGCAGGCAGTGGTGCTCTCATCCTGAACGACCCACTGTGGTACGCAGCGAAGTACGGCGCACCGGTCCCCGGCAACAACGACGTCGACGGCGACGGCGTTCCCGACAATTACTTCCTGGTGACCAATCCGGCGACGCTTCGGTCCCAGTTGGACAAGGCATTCCAGGACATCATCACCAACTCGCTGCCTTCCGCCAGCATCGCGACCAGTTCGCCGCGCTATGTGTCGGGGTCCAGCCTGGCTTACGAGGTTTCGTACAATGCGAACGACTGGACTGGCGACCTCAAGGCCTACCAGTTGTCGTCGGACGGCACCTATGCGAACGCATCGCCGATCTGGAGCGCCAGCACAAAGATGCCGGCATTTGGCTTGCGCAACATCTACACGGGGCAAGGTTCGGGTACCGCCGTCACAGGTGTGCCATTCACCGTCGCCGGTATGTCCACGGCGACCAAGTCCACCTTGCAGGGATCGCTCGATCCCAACGTGTTCGTGCCTTCGCAGCTGATCGACTTTCTGCGTGGAGACAAGAGCCGAGAAGTCAGCCAGCCGACCTGCACGCCAACGACCTGCATGTATCGCAAGCGCAGTACCAACCTGGGTGACGTACTGAATTCGACGCCAGCGGTGATTGGCGTAACCAGCTTCGGCTATTCGCTGTTGCCACCGGCGATTGCGACGGCGGCGGCGGTCGACAGTTACGAGGCTTACGTCACGAGCAAGAAGACCATTTTTGGCAATCAAAACAACCAGCCGATCATCTTCGTCGGCGCCAACGACGGCATGTTGCATGCATTCGATGGTCGCGACGGCGCCGGCGGCGGCACGGAGCTGTTTGCCTACATCCCGCGCTCGATCATCGGCAACGTCCATGAACTGGCGCGGCCCAACTACATCCACAAATATTTCGTCGACGGCACGCCGACAGTCTCGGATGCGTATCTGAACAGTGGTTGGAAGTCGGTGCTGGTGGCGTCGGTCGGTGCCGGCGGCAAGGGTATTTATGCTCTCGACGTCACTACGCCGCGCAATTTCAATGCCAGCAAGGTGTTGTGGGAATTCGACAGTTCGGTCGACCCCGACATGGGCCAGTTCGTCGGTCGTCCGGCAGTGGGCATCGCCGAAAACGCTAATCCGAACAACCGTTGGATCGCTGCATTCGGCAATGGCTACAACAGCGCCAACCAGCGGGCGGTGTTGTTCATTCGACGCCTGAGCGACGGCGCCAGTATCGCCAAGATCGACACCAACGTCGGCTGTCCACGGACCCAAACCGGTTGCACGACGGGCCCCAACGGGATGGCGACGGCGACGCTGGTCGACAACACCGGTGACGGCGTAGGAGACACCATCTACGCCGGTGACTACCTCGGCAATATCTGGCGCTTCGAGTACACCAGTAATGCCTGGCGGATTGGCAACGGCAACCAGCCGATCTTCGTCGCCAAGGAGGGCACCGCCGCAACCGCCAAGCGCCAGTCGATCACCAGCGGCATCTATACCGTCGCCCACCCGCTGGGTGGCACGATGCTGGTGTTCGGTACCGGTCGCTACCTCAACGCAGATGATGCGGATGACTCGGCAATCGGGCAGGGAACCCGGCCATCGGTTGACACCATTTACGGAATCTGGGACGCAACCCGCGTTTACGACCCTGTTGCCAACGCATTCACGACCATCGCCACCAGTAGCAACAACACGCCGGTCGACCTGACGACCTTGATGACCCTTTCGGCAGGCCGCGCCGCGTTGCAACCGCAACAATTCACCAGCTACACGCCGCTGACCGACACTGGCACTGGCGGCTACCGCACGGCCACTCGCAACCCGGTCGAGTTCCGTACCCCGGATTCACCGGGAACCACTGCGTCGCCGCGCTACATGGGCTGGTACATCGACCTCAAATTCCAGAGCGGCAGCGGCGGCACCGGCAGCAACCTGCTGGCTGGCGAGCGTGTGACGGCGACCCCGCAAGGCATCCTCAATGATGTCGTCATCAATGCGTTCCGCCCTTCGGGCAACAGTTGCAGCCCCGGTGCGCAGAACGCGACCTTGGTGTTCGATGCCTTGACCGGCGGCGCCAGCTTTACGCCGATCCGTCCGGTCGGCGGCTGGCCAGCCGGGCAGCAGCCACCCACCGGTGCGATTGCCGGCACCGATACCGGCATCGTGCCGCCGGCTGGTGAGCCACCCATCATCGTGGTGCGACCGCCGGTTCCGGTGGTGCCTTGCCTGCCCACCGACCCCAACTGCAGCAATCCGCCGGTCGTCAACGACATCAACTCATGCAGCTGGCGTTCCCCGAACGCCGCCAACCGCACGCCCGGCAAGCTGATCCCGTGCGGACGTATTTCGTGGAAGCAATTGCGATGAAGCCATTTCCAATGACATACGCGCTGCGAAGGATGCCGTCCAGTCGAATCGGTAAAAGCCGGCGACGGGGATTCACCCTGATCGAGCTGATGATCACAGTCGCCATCATCGCCATCCTGGCCGCGATCGCCTACCCGAGTTACCAGGACCAGGTCCGCAAAGGACGCCGCGCGGATGCCAAGTCGGTAATGCTGGACCTTACCCAGCAACTGGAACGTCGCTATACCACGGATCGCGACTACACCAACCTCACAGCGGTCTGTGGGCAGTCGGTTCCGTCGCCCACCACGGGAACGGCCAGGTATCAGGTCTCGACGGTATGCACGCCGTCGGCATACACCGTGACAGCAACCCCGCAAGGCACCCAGGCGAGCGACGCCTGCGGAACGATGACGATCAACACCATCGGAACCCGCACGCCGGCAACGTTGGGTTGCTGGTAATTTGTTGCGTCGACGTTCAATCGCGCTGTCGCCAATCTGATCAAGCGCGTCGCATTTCTCTTGTTGGCTGTCGCCAGACTCCCCCGGACTTGATCCGGGGGTTTCGCCGGTCTGCTTCTGGTCGCTACGCTCGTGTTGGCTGACACCAGGTTTGTAAAGCGTTTCTCTCGCCTGCCGGCGAGCGAGCCACCTTTCTGCTCGCACAGAAACATGGCCCAAAGATGCGCCCGTGGCGGGTCGGTCGTGCGGAGAAGCCGCACGCCTACGCAAGCTGGCTACGGGGTTCGCTGAAGGCGCATCCCTGCACCTGCAGCGAACTGGCCGAGTCCATTCGGCCACCCTTCGGGCTTTCCTGCGCCATCTCGCCTCCCCGAATCGGGAGGTAGTTCAAAGGCACGCAGCGCTTTGCGCTGCGCTGTGCTTTTGACTTTGACCCACCCGCCCGTTCCTGTCGGCACGTGCTGGACGGATCAGCCGCTTGCGGGACGCGCTGGGAGCGCGTCTTCGGCTGCGGCACAGGATGTGCCTTCAGCCGAACCCGGCCAGTGCTTGCGTACCCGCACGGCTTCACCGTGCGGGCGACAGGCCATCGGGCCGCATCTTTGGGTTACTTTTCTCTGCGCGAGAAAAGTGACTCGCGCGCCGGCAGGCGCGAGAAACGCTTGACCAGTCTGGTTACAGCCAACAAGAACGCGAGGCGGCGGGCGGCAGCCCGGCGAAACGCTTGAACAGTTTGGCGAAACCCGACAATTAGAAAGCAAAGAAGTGGCTGGCGAGCCGGCAAGCGCGAGAAACGCTTGACCAGTCTGGCACCAGTTTGGTGCCCACCAGCAACAGAACGAGGCGCCAGCCGAACGCACCTCCGGATCAAGTCCGGGGCAGGCTCTTCTCCCGCCAAGGGAAGAAAGAGTGGCGCGTAGCGCTAGTCGCGATCTCCCTCTCGCGTCAAAAGGGAGGAAGCGTGAACCAGATGGGTCGCCAAATTCGCGGCCTGCACGCGCAGGTCGGGGATTGCGATGGATTCCCAAAGGCTGCCAATGCGCGGGCTGCCCAATGTGTAGAGGTTAGCTTGCAGTGTTCCCACGCGGTCAAGCAGTCTTCCATCAGCGTCCGTGTCGAACCCGCGTCCGTGTGGACCTGGCTTCGCATTGCCACTGGCGAGCAGCGCGCGAATCAGCGGATCGCTGGATTGTTCAAAATGGGTTTCCAGGCCCGTTGCATTGATGACGCGATCAACTCGAACACGCCTGCGCCGAGTCTCATGGCGGGTCACGAAATCCACAACGATTCGACCGTCGATCTGGCGCAATGCCAGTGGCCGACCCGCGTGAAGAGTCAGTTGTCCGGATTGACGCATCGCGTCCAGCGTCGCCGCAACGTGCGGAGCGATGCGATGCCTGTGGATGTCCCAGTAGCGCACCACGTGGCGCAGGAAGCGTTGCTGGTCTGTTGCGCTGAGGCTTTGCCACAGCCGCTGTCCCGGCGCCCGCAAGCTGCGCATGACGGCCTGCCAGTGCCAATGCGGGTTTGCCGCGATGACTTGCCGCAGCTGATGCAGGCGCTGGCGCAGCGGAAGGGCGACCAAGGCGTCGACGTCGATATCGGCTATGTCGTGAGCGTCGTCATGGCCAAGTGGTGCCAGACCATGTCGCGAGAACACCTCGATGCGGCCACGATGGCCACTGGCTGAAAGGGTCAACGCGGCATCGACCATGCTCAACCCGGCACCGACGATGGCGATGTCATCATCGATGGGGATCAATCCCAACGCTTCATCGTCCCAGCCTTCGACAACCAGGACGTCGTCGTGCCGAACTGGCAGGGCGTGAGCACTGTTGCCGATGGCCAGGACGACCGATTTTGCAGCGACGTTGCTGCCACTGGCGAGGCCAAGCCGATACGGGGCAACGTCGGCGATAGCGACGACGCGGTCACGGAGCATCTCGACGCCACATTGGGTCGCTTGCGCCAGCTGTGCTTGCAGGTAATGGCCGTAGACGCGCCGAGGCAGGAAACGATGGCCCAAACCGGGCTCGTCCTCGCCTTGCTCAAGCAGCCAGTCGACAAAGTGGTTCAACTGGTCAGGGAACGCACTCATCCCGGAGGCCGGGACATTGAGTACGTGCTCCTCTCGCGCAGTGCCATAGGCGACGCCGCGACCGGGTTGGCCGTCTCCATCAATCAGCAACACCGAGGGCATCGCAACGCCAGCGGCACGCGATTGGCGGGCGATCTGCGCGGCCACCATCACGCCGGAAGCGCCGGCGCCGACGATGGCGATACCGAAGCAATGTGGCTCGGACAAAGGTATTCCGGAGCGCCAAAGGGCGGTCATCATAGCCGTCGCGCACGGTTGAAGTGCAGTCAGGCGGCCCCGATATAGTGGCGTTCGCCTGAACCGGAATCGTCGTTTCCATGCCTCTGGACACAATCCGCATTCGCGGAGCGCGCACCCACAATCTGAAGAACATCGACCTCGACTTGCCGAGGGACAGCCTGATCGTGATTACGGGCCTGTCCGGTTCCGGCAAATCATCGCTGGCGTTCGACACCATCTACGCGGAAGGGCAGCGTCGCTACGTCGAATCGCTGTCGGCGTACGCGCGTCAGTTCCTGTCGATCATGGAAAAGCCCGATGTGGATCACATCGAAGGGCTGTCGCCGGCGATTTCGATCGAGCAGAAATCGACGTCGCACAACCCGCGCTCGACGGTAGGCACCATTACCGAAATCCACGATTACCTGCGACTGCTGTATGCGCGAGTCGGTACGCCACGCTGTCCGGAACATGGCACGCCGCTGGAAGCGCAGACCATCAGCCAAATGGTCGATGCGACGCTGGCGCTCGATGCCGACAAGCGCTACATGCTGCTGGCGCCGGTCATCCGCGAGCGCAAGGGCGAGCACGTGCAGATCTTCGACCAGTTGCGTTCTCAGGGTTTCATCCGTGCGCGCGTCGATGGCGTCGTGCATGAACTCGATGCTGTGCCGCCGCTGACCCTGCGCCAGAAGCACACCATCGAAGTGGTCGTCGATCGCTTTCGACCGAAAGACGACATCAAGCAGCGCCTGGCCGAATCGTTCGAGACGGCGCTAAGGCTCGGCGATGGGCTGGTGATCCTCGCCAATCTCGATGATCCGAAAGCGCCGCAGTCGCTGTTCTCGTCGCGCTATTCGTGTTCGATCTGCGACTACTCGCTACCGGAACTTGAGCCGCGCCTGTTCTCGTTCAACTCACCAGTGGGTGCATGCCCGAAATGCGATGGGCTCGGCATCACCCAGTTCTTCGATCCGGCGCGCATCGTCGGACATCCGGAAAAGAGCCTGGCGCGCGGCGCGATTCGTGGCTGGGATCGACGTACGAATTACTATTTCCAAATGATTGGTGCGCTGGGCAAGCACTACAAGTTCGATATCGAGCAGCCGTGGAACGAGTTGCCGAAAGCCATGCGCGACAAAGTGTTGTATGGCTCGGGCAGCGAGACGATCTCGTTCCGCTACCTCAACGATTCCGGTGGCACGGTGACGCGCAAGCATCGCTTCGAAGGCATCGTCAACAACCTGGAACGGCGCTATCGCGAAACCGAATCGGCAGCGGTGCGCGAGGAGCTGTCAAAGTACATCAACAACCAGCCGTGCCCGGAATGCAGCGGTCAGCGCTTGAATCGCAGTGCGCGCAACGTGTTCGTTACCGACCGCAACCTGCCCAGCATCAGCGCCTTGCCCATCGACCAGTCGCTCGCGTTCTTCGAGCAATTGACGATGCCCGGCTGGCGCGGCGAGATCGCGGTGAAGATCGTCAAGGAGATTCGCGAGCGGCTGCACTTCCTCGACGACGTTGGCCTGGAATACCTCACACTTGATCGCCAGGCCGATTCGCTTTCGGGTGGTGAAGCGCAGCGTATTCGCCTGGCCAGCCAGATCGGTGCCGGCCTGGTTGGCGTGATGTACGTGCTTGACGAACCATCGATCGGCCTGCACCAACGCGACAACGAACGCCTGCTCGGCACGCTGACCCGATTGCGTGATCTCGGCAACACGGTGATCGTGGTCGAGCACGACGAGGATGCGATTCGCCTCGCCGACCATGTCGTCGACATCGGTCCGGGCGCGGGCGTGCACGGTGGCGAAATCGTCGCCCAAGGAAAGCTCAAGGACATTCTGAAAGCAACGCGTTCGCTGACCGGGCAATACCTGTCCGGCAAAAGGCAAATCGAGATGCCGGAGAAGCGCCGCAAGCCCGATCCCGACCGGATGCTGAAGTTGCTCGGCGCGAGCGGCAACAACCTGAAGGATGTCGACCTCGAAATTCCGGCTGGATTGTTCGTCTGCGTGACTGGTGTATCCGGTTCCGGAAAGTCGACGCTGATCAACGACACCTTGCATCGGCACACCGCTGCCGAACTCAACGGTGCGAACGAGAAAGCCGCGCCATTTCGCGAGATAAAAGGGATCGAACTCTTCGACAAGGTCGTCGCCATCGACCAGAGCCCCATCGGTCGCACACCACGTTCGAATCCGGCGACTTACACAGGCTTGTTCACGCCTTTGCGTGACCTGTTCTCGCAGGTTCCCGAGTCGCGGGTGCGTGGTTACGGGCCGGGTCGTTTCAGTTTCAACGTGCGCGGTGGACGCTGCGAAGCCTGCGAAGGCGACGGAATGATCAAGGTGGAAATGCATTTCCTGCCGGACGTGTACGTGCCCTGCGATGTCTGCCAGGGCAAGCGCTACAACCGCGAGACGCTGGACATCACCTACAAGGGTCACACGATTGCCGACGTGCTCGACATGACCATCGAAGACGCGGCGAAGTTGTTCGCGCCGGTGCCCTCGATTTCTCGCAAGCTGGAAACGCTGGTCGATGTTGGATTGAGCTACATCAAGCTGGGGCAAAGCGCGACGACGTTGTCCGGCGGCGAAGCGCAGCGCGTGAAGCTGTCACGCGAATTGTCCAAGCGCGATACCGGCAATACGCTGTATATCCTCGACGAACCAACAACAGGCCTGCATTTTTTCGATATCGAGCAATTGCTCAAAGTGCTGCATCGCCTGACCGAGCACGGCAACACGGTCGTCGTTATTGAGCACAATCTCGATGTCATCAAAACCGCTGACTGGGTGATCGATCTCGGTCCGGAAGGCGGTGATCGCGGTGGCAGCATCATTGCGGTTGGGCCGCCCGAAAAGATCGCGAAGACCAAGGCATCCCATACCGGGCATTTCCTGAAAAAAGTGCTTAAGCCGGCGAAGTCGAAGTGAGCACCGGGCTGGTCTGGTTTCGTCGCGATTTGCGGCTTGCCGACAACCCGGCGCTTTCTGCTGCGTTGGAACGCCACGACAAGATCGTTTGCGTTTACATCCATGCACCGGACGAGGACGCACCCTGGCAACCCGGCGCGGCGAGTCGCTGGTGGTTGCATCATTCGCTGACCGCGCTCGACAACGACTTGCGCGCGCATGGCGCGGCGTTGGTTGTCGTCGCTGGCGAATCGTTGGCCTCGTTGCAAGCGCTGGTCAAGGCGTATGACATCGATGCGGTCTACTGGAATCGACTATACGAACCGGCCGCGATCAAGCGCGACAAGAAAATCAAGTCCGCATTGGCTGACGCCGGTACAAGCGCAGAAAGCTTCAACGCATCCCTGCTGTTCGAGCCTTGGCAGGTCGAGACAGGGCAGGGCGATCCGTACCGCGTCTTCACGCCGTTCTGGCGCAACATCCGGGCGCGCCTGGAACCGCAGGAGCCGCTGCCTGCGCCGAAGAAGATCGCGACTCCGTCGATCATGCAGGCGACCACGATCGCGGACCTCGAGCTGTTGCCAAGCATCGGCTGGGACACGCAATTCCACGATGCCTGGCAGCCTGGCGAAGCCGGTGCCATCGAATCATTGGACGATTTCCAGTCATCCGCGCTGGTCGACTACGCAACTGATCGCGATCGCCCCGACCGCGTCGGCACCTCGCGCCTTTCCCCGCATTTGCACTTCGGCGAGATTTCGTCGAACCAGATCGCCTGGTCATTGCAACATGGCGATCGTCGCGCCGGCATGGAGAAAGCATCCGAGTCGTACCTTCGCGAAATCGGCTGGCGCGAGTTTTCGCAGCACCTGCTCTATCACTTTCCGACCATGCCGAATGAAAACCTAAATCCACGTTTCGATGCGTTTCGCTGGGATCGTCGCGACGCGGTTGCGCTCAATCGCTGGCGGCAAGGCCGCACCGGCATTCCGATGGTTGATGCGGGCATGCGCGAGCTGTGGGCAACCGGCTGGATGCACAACCGCGTACGCATGTTGGTCGCGAGCTTCCTGACCAAGAACCTGCGCCAGCATTGGCATCATGGCGAGCGTTGGTTCTGGGACACGCTGGTCGATGCCGACCTCGCCAACAACTCTCAAGGCTGGCAATGGACTGCAGGTTGCGGCGTCGATGCTGCGCCGTATTTCCGTATCTTCAACCCGGTGACGCAGGGCGAGAAATTCGATCCGCAGGGCTCCTACGTGCGGCGCTGGATTCCCGAGCTGAAGGACGTGCCGGCACCGCTGGTGCATCGGCCGTGGGACGATCCTGACGTGTTCGAACGGACCGGCTATCCCGCGCCGATGGTTGACCTCAAGGCTTCGCGCGAAGACGCGTTGGCTGCTTATCAGGCGACCAAATAGCCTTACTGCTGGATCGTCAGCGTGGTGTGCGTGCTGTTGTCGGAAGTCTGGCCGAAACCAGAGAACGTTTGACCACGCTTCTGCTTGACGACCACTAGCCGCTCGCCAACTTTTTGCAAGGTCGCGGTTTCGCTGTTGCTGCCCTTGAAGCTGATCAGCATGCGCCGACCGCTGAACACCGTCTGCTGATCGATCGCGAGCGGCACGCCAGCGTCATCGAGCCATACCTTCAAGGTGCCGGTGTATTCCTTCATTGACTCACGATCCTTCGCAGACGCGTTGAGGGGAACCTCGAATACCAGCAGTCGCGCCGGCTTTCCGTCCAGCGTGTCAACCTTGTCTTCTGTCAACGTGGCCTGTTCCAGCTTGCGCGTCAGCGAGCCCGCGTAGGACAGCATTGCTTTCACCTGGGTCGGCGTGATTTCGCGCAACAGGTCAGCCAAGGGCGTGACGGCTTCAGCGTCTCCGCTGCGCTTGTTGGCTTCGGCTTCGACCTTGCTGAGCGTGGCCGCGGCGTAGCTGATCTGCAAAGCGCCGTTGCTTGACGAGGCGCTAACGCTCGCCTGTGCGCTGGACGACTTCGGTTCGTCGCTGTCGCCGTTCTTCGAATTCTTCTGCATCGACAACTGCGCCGCTATCGCCGCCTTGCCGTCGAACTTTGCGAGGCTGGCGCGCAGGTCGGCTAGACCATCAGCGTGCGCAGAGGTACTGGTCAAAAGTGTTGCCAGGATCAGGCAGGTGAGGACACGCATGGCAACTCCAGAAATCAAAGTGCGGCGATTCTACAGCCAAGCCGCATTGGTTCAACGGCGCGCAATAGTCGAGAATGGGTAATTGCAAACAAGGCCCGCGTGATGCCGAAACCCCTGATCGAACTGGACGGAACCCGCCTGACCCGGCGAGATGTCGCCGACATTGCCGCCGGTAGCAGCGTCAGCTTGAACGCTGGTGCCTTGGTTCGCGTCGACAAGGCCGCGAACTTTCTTGCCACCCAGGTGCGTCGCGGCGAGCCGGTCTACGGCGTCACCACCGGTTTCGGCAGCAATGCCGACAAGCTGCTTGGTGCGCATCGGGTTCGCGACGAGTTGCCTGAAAGTGGCCGTGAAGTTCACGCCAATACGCTACTCGACGAGTTGCAGGAAAACCTCATCCTCACCCATGCCGTCTGTGTCGGAAAACCCTTCTCGCGCGAGGTGGTGCGGGCGATGCTGGCGATCCGCATCAACACTCTTTTACGCGGTCACTCGGGAATTCGAGTCTCTACGTTGCAGGCGTTGACCGAGCTGCTCAATCGCGATGTGACCCCGGTTGTGCCTGAAAAAGGTTCAGTCGGGGCCAGCGGCGATCTCGCTCCGCTGTCGCACTTGGCCATTGTGTTGCTTGGCGGTGGGGAAGCCATTGTCGACGGCGAGCGCATGAGCGGTGCGGAAGCGTTGAAAAAGGTTGGGCTGGAGCCAGTCAAACTCTCATTCAAGGAAGGCCTCGCACTCAACAACGGCACCGCGCAGATGCTGGCGACGGCGGTGCTTGCGCTCGACCGCCTGGATTACCTGATTCGCAGCGCCGATCTTGCGGCTGCGATGACGCTGGATGCATTTGCCGGCCGTAGCGGTGCGTTGCGCCCTGAGGTCCATGCGCTACGTCCGCATCCGGGACAGGTCGAATCCGCAAACCATTTGCGTGAGCTGATCGACGGTTCGACCCTGGTCGACATTCCCTATCACCTGGTACCACGCTTCCGAAGTTGGACGGTTGATGCCTGGTCCAGCCCCGAACAACAGGCGCAGCGCTTCGACATCGCCTGGGATTGGGTGCCACCCAGCCAGCGCCACGGACGCGAGGCGTTCTATCAACGCTTCCAGCCGTTTCGTGGCGGCAAGAAACACCAACCCCAGGACGCCTATTGCCTGCGTTGCGCGCCGCAGGTGCACGGCGCAGTGCGCGATGCCTGGGCGCAGGCGTGCCGGGTGATCGATATCGAATTGAATGCCGTCACCGACAACCCACTGGTTTTCCCGGATCCGGATGACGAGGTTTTTGCGGGCGGAAAAGCGGCAGGTAGACCCAACCATATCGAAGACCAGGTCGTCTCGGCCGGCCATTTCCATGGCATGCCGCTGGCCCTGGTGATGAGCTATCTGAAGGCATCCATTCCCGTACTGGCGTCGATCTCCGAGCGGCGACTCAACAAGCTGGTCGACCCGGCCACCAACGACGGTTTGCCGGCGTTCCTTACCGGCAACGAGGACGCCACCGATTCCGGTTTCATGATCGTGCAGTACACGGCGGCTGCCTTGGTCAACGACCTGGCGTCACGCGCGCACCCGGCGTCGGTCTACTCGATTCCGACCAGCGCAAATGCCGAGGATCATGTGTCGATGGGGGCGAACGAGGCGCGACACGTGCTGGAGATGACGGAGGACCTTTCCCATGTCATCGCGCTCGAGTTCTACACGGCTGCGCAAGCGCTGGAGTATCGCCAGGACATGCTCAACGCCGCGCGCCAGTTGTCGGCCGACGGCGATTGCGATGCGATGATCAGCAAGATTGCGAACGCGCCGCGCGACGATTCCCCTGGCTATGCAGGCTTCCGCGCCGAGGTTCAGCAACTGATGCAGGCACTCGCCGATGCGGACGACTTCCACGCAGGCCATGCCGTACGCTCTGCCCATGCGCGCATTCGCGAGCGCATCGCGTTCATGCGCCGCGATCGCGCGATGGATGGCGATGTGAAGACCGTCTGCGACATGATGGCGGCGCGGGAAATCTAGGTTAGCCAAGCCAGGCCCGTCCATGGTGGCTTCGCCTGTGACGCAGCTGACCCCGGCGTTACCCTAATGTAGGTTGTACGTTCGCTCCACCGTGCACGACCCGGTTGCGGCCGTCGGCCTTCGCCAGATAGAGCGCAGTGTCGGCACTCCGGATCAACGTCTGGGCACTGATGCGTTCGTTGGCGGCCACCGTGGCGACGCCGATGCTGATCGTCATCCGAAGTAGCTCGCCGTTGCAGTCAACCTGGGCCGCCGCGATGGCGATGCGCAGTTGTTCGGCCTTGGCCATCGCCATTGGGGCCGTCATGCCAGGCAACAGGATCACGAATTCTTCACCGCCATAGCGAACCAGGGGCTGGCCGGGGTGCAGGTGCTGTTGCATCGTGTCCGCGGCCATGCGGATGCAGTCGTCGCCTGCCAGGTGGCCGACCGTGTCGTTGACCTTCTTGAAATGATCGATGTCGGCGACCAACGCACTGAACGATTGCCCCGCCGTCCGGCTGCGTGACAGCAGGGACTCGATGTGGTTGTCGAAATAGCGACGGTTGTACACGCCAGTCAACCCGTCGCGGTCATTGGCATCGCGCAGGCGCTGGTTGGCATCGTTGAGCGCTGCCATGGTTGTCGCCAGCGAGCGCGTGCGTTCCGCCACGCCTTTCTCCAGCGTGTTCGCCGACTGCATGGTCACCGATTGATACTGCTCATGCAGGCTCTCATAACGCAGCACGCTGGCGAACGTGATCACTGCCGCGCCAATCAGGATCGCCACCACCAGTCCGATGGTGACCACGCCCAATGCCGGCAGCAGCGCGAAGGCCAACAGGCAGTCGGCTACCAACAGCCCCATCAAAACTGTCCATGCCAGCAAAAGCAAACGCGCCGGCTTGCTGCCACGTAGCGCGAGCATGATCGCAGGCGTCGCGATCGCGACGATATCGGGAATCAACAGGGCTACGCTCAGTTGCGCGAGCCACTGCGCCGGCAGCAGCAACGCCAGCGCTGCCAACAGCAATCGCAGCATGGCCAGACCCTTGACCACGCGGCCAGCCAGCAATAATTGCTTGCCGAGGCGCAACAGGCTGAAGGTGTACGCCAACATGCCGAACATGGCGAATGACAGCGCGGCATAGAACAGGTTGGTAGAACGCTGATTCGCCAGCGTTGCCATCAGGTCGCTGCCGAAACCCTGCACGGCGAGCAGCAACAACGCGAAACTGAAAAGGTGCAGCGCCAGCCAGCGATAGTTGCGCTTGCGCAGCGCGACCGCCAGCAATAGGTTATAGGCAACCAGTGCTGCAAGGATGCCGATCACCAGGCCCGTGATCATCCGCCCTGATTCGCGACTCGCGGCGTACGCTGATGGCATGTACAAGCTTAGTGGCAGCACCAGCGGATGCTGGCTTTGCACCCGAACGAACAGGTCGATCTCCGCACCGTCAGGCGGAAGTCGAATCGCCGCATGCGGCGCGCCACGCAGGTTCAACGGGGCAAGGGATTCGATCCTGCCGTCGCTGTGCCGCAGGTAGAAGTCGACATCACGCAGCAGCGGATTGCCGAGGACGACGATACGGTTGGAGGCGGCTGTTCCCTTCGCCCGCAATCGGCTATGCAGCCACCAGGCATGAGCACTGAATCCGAAATTGGCGGTCTGCTCGCCCGACGCGCTGAACATGTGCGGGGCCTCGAACTCGCGCAGGATGGCGTCGGCGTCGATCTGCCTGACGGCTTCCTTCATCACATCGGGAAAGCTGAGCCGCTGCACCGGCGCGTCATCGACGACGATCGTTTCCGCGGCCAACACTTGCCCGCTGCCTGGCAGCGCGGACGCAGCCACCAGGACCCACAGTATTCGGCGAATTCCCTTCAGCGCGGCAATGAAAGACATCCCCCCGGCCCTGCAACTGTCAGCAGATCGAACACGGTATCGGTTCGCCGGCGGCGCGGCTACGCCGACCGGCCAGAGCGCGCATCTCGCCGACGAACGGCATGTGCGTCGGCAGGAAAAGCGCTTGCAACACGCTTATGGCCTATCGAAGCTGCCGAAATAGATGGAGTCGCCAACGGGCAGTACGTCGAGGAACACCGCATCCGGCGCGCCTGGCCGGCCGCCGCTGGTTTGGGCGTTGACGCCCTGTACGTACAGCAGGTGACGTCCCACGCTGAGCGCGCTGGTGTCGATGGAGCCAGTGACGGGCTCGGTCTTGGTATCGAAACTGCCATCAGTGGCCTGCAGGGCGATTGCGACAGCACCCGGTTCCCATGGAGTTTGATCGACGTAGGCGTTCGCTGCCGTGATCGGAAAGGTCGGTTGCGGATCACTCGCAACGAGCTTGTAGCCTAGCTCGTCGATGTCAGCGTTCAACGTGACGGGCGTGCCTTGATCGACGCGGATGATGGGACGAATCGAAGTCACGTCCGGGCCCAGCGGCAACTGGTAGGGGCGCCAGGCAACCCGTGCGGCGTACTTCAATGCGGCGAGGTTGGCCGGGAGGATGGTGCTCTCGAATGCAGCGCATGGTTCGAAGAACGCGTTGCCGAGTTCGATCGTGAAACTCGGAGTGCCGAGCAGGCCGTAGATGGTGTCGACGGTCGTGCCATCCGTCGGATACAGCCCTACTGACTGTTTGGGTGTGTAGTCGTTGAAAAACGCGATTCGCCGGCCGATTGAAGTAAACGCCTCCGCGTTTCCAGATGGCGTTGCGGTCTCGCCCCAGGGCCACAAGACCAGTTTGGAATAGCTGTGGACGTCAAAAAACAGGCCGGCGTAATCGTCGGGAGCGGGAAAGGCAGTGCCGTCGGCTCGACGATCCGGGAACAAGCCGCCGCTATAGCTGCCGTCTCCACCCGGAGTGCCGGCTACATATCTGACCAGGTTCTGCGTTTCCGCTTCAGAGCCGGCGATGGGACCTCGAAACGTTGCGCTGCATTGGATTCCGCTGGAGCCGTTCGGGACGGTGCTCCAGTGGAACGGGAAATTTCGATTCAGATCGATCCCGGGATGGTTGCTCCCGGTCGGCGCCGTCGCGCAGAAGCCATCAACGATGTTCGTGTTCTTGCGCCAGGAAATTCCGTTCGCGCTCGGGCCTGTGCCCTCTGCTTTTTTTCGGCCGTCCGGATTGGCTTCGAGGATGAAACGGAAGTCGACGTGATCGACCAGCCAGGTCGCCTGTGCATCAACGCCATAGTTGTTGACCAGCCATTCGGCCATCCGCGTCAGCAATTCTGCTGGCGTGTATTCGCGTGCATGGATAGAGCCGAACGCAACCATCTTCGGTCGCTCCGGATCGCTCGCTGCGGTGGTGAGATTGGTGATACGCAAGGCCCGCATCGGATAGCCCTGCGTCGCGTTCTGGGTGCGCTGCCAGGTGGGACCGATGTCTTCGGCACTGGCAAGATTCGGATGACTGCTGACCAGATCATCGATAGTGGTGTAAGTTTCCTCGACGGTGCGATAGCAGGCGAAGCCGGGAATGGATTCAGTGCCAGGCCCCCGCACCATTGCGAGGTCCGAAGCACGCATCTGCGCGGTCGCGGCCATGTCGATGCTGACGCTCATGCCGGCGTCTTCGAGCCGCCGAATACC
>JBBSLA010000018.1:0-30642 GCA_038255665.1 Lysobacterales bacterium
GCCTGTGCGGGGTTGATCAGCGCATCCCTAAGCTGACTCCCTGCCGGTCGGCGCGCTGATTCTGGTCGGCAGCGCGCCGATCATCTACACGCTCGAAGCGCGGTCGCCGTTGGCCGAGCGCTACGCGCGCCTGTTCGAACGCCATGCCAAAGGCGAGTTGGAACTCGCGGTAACGACGGTCACGCTCGCGGAAGTGCTGTGCGGCCCATTGAAGGCGGGCGAGCAAGCGTTGGCCAGATGTTTTCGCAAGGTGCTCGAATCGTGACGGCTGATCGAACTGGAGGCCGACGTTGCCGAAAGCGCCGCACGCATGCGCGGCATGTACGGACTGAAACTTCCCGACGCCATCCAGTTGGCCGTGCGCTGGCGATCAACGCCGATGCGCTGGTCACCCACGATCGCGATTTTTCGCGCGTGCGCGGACTGCCTGTGTTGACGTGAGCCTGTTTGCGCGATCAAGCGCGACAGCGTGAGCAGCGCCGATATCGTCCACATCGATGACTGGCAACAACGGCAACTATCGCGCGCATGAACCGGATGAAGAATCGGCACAACGACCATCCCGTTCGATCCTGCGCCGCAGCGCACCGATTTCCTAGCTCGATCCTGCACCGCGACGAGCATGCCGTCGTCATGACGGCCGCTCGAGAATGGCCGCCGTCAGGTTCCGGCAGCATCATTGCTGCGATAATCGCGCCTGTCGAGTGTACCCGGCTCGATCGGTGGATCGTCGATGCCGAGCCGTCCACCACCGCATCCACCACTGCTGAGCACCGATGAGGACAGCATGAGCACCGCCATCAACCATCTCACCGAAGAGCTTGCACAGTTGCCACCGGAGCGCATTGCAGAAGTCGTCGACTTCGTCGATTTCCTCACCGATCGCGAGCAAGAGCGAAATCTCGTGCGCGCGGCGCAGGGCGCTAGCGAGACCACGCTCGCCAGCATCTGGGACAACGACGCCGACACGGCCTATGACCGGTTATAGCTTCGGTGATGTGGTGCTGGTGCCGTTTCCGTTCACGGATCAAACAGGCGCCAAGAAGCGGCCCGCCGTGGTAGTCAGCTAGGATCGCTATCATCGCGAGCGTCCCGATCTGATTCTGATGCCGATCACCAGCCAGAACCCGGGTTCCACCCGCTTCGGCGATGTGGCGGTCAGCGATACGCACGCCGCCGGGTTGCTCATGCCGGGCACAATCAAACCGATCCTGCTAACCGTCGAGGCGCGACTCGTCATCAAAACCCTTGGACGGCTTGGCGAGGACGATTTGCGTGCCATGCGCCAGACCATTGCGCGGCTGGTCGGATAGACGAATCCATGTGCCATTTGGTCGGAAGGGTGTTGCACATCCGCCATAACAGCCAGACGAGTACCGAGGATGAAGCTGGATTGCTTTCGCATCGTGCGGTGCGATAGCCCACAATCGTCGTCGTGAATACGACTCCTTCAATCTGGCAGCGCGTGCGCGGGTGGTTTGGTAGCGACGACGATGCGTCGAGGCCAGCGCCATCGGCGGGCGATGGCCATCATGCGCAGGCGACCGAGAGCCTGCGGGCGTTGCTCGATGACGAGCGCATTCCTGATTCGGTCCGTGGGTCGCTGGCGACTGATTTCACCCGGCTCGAAGAAATGCTGGCCAAGCTGGAGCGCGGCGACCTGCATCTGGCCGTGTTCGGTCGGGTCAGTGTCGGCAAGTCGGCACTGGCGAATGCGTTGCTGGGCGAGGATGCGTTCGAGGTGGGTGTGCTGCATGGCACGACCCGCGAAGCGCAGCCGAGGCCGTGGCAGGAAGTCGCCGGCTCCGGCGTGCATTTGATCGACACGCCGGGTATCGACGAATTGGATGGCGAGGCGCGCGAAAAACTGGCGCATGAAGTAGCTGCAGTCAGCGATCTGGTCATCTTCGTTGTTGATGGCGACCTGACCACGCGCGAACGCGATGCGCTGGCCTTGCTCGCAGCGACCGATCGACCGCTGTTGCTGGTGCTCAACAAGGCCGATCGGTACAACAACGAGGATCGCGACGATCTTCTCGCCAGCCTGCGCGCACATGCGAACGGACCGGTGCGTGCCGAAGACGTGATTGCGGTCAGCGCGCGGCCGGCGCCGCAGCTTCGGATACGCGTGGACAGCGATGGTGTCGAACACGAGGAACGCGTCGATCAGCCGGTCGATATCGAAGCGTTGCGCGAACGCCTGACCGCCGTGTTGAGCCGTGAAGGCAAGACGCTTGCTGCGTTGAATGCCAGCCTGTTTGCCGGACGCTTGTCCGATGCCGTCGCCGTCAAGATTGCCGCCGCGCGGCGCGAGCTGGCCGACAAGGTGATTCGTCAGTACTGCATCGCGAAGGCGCTGGCGGTCGGATTGAACCCGATTCCGGTCGCCGACCTGCTTGCTGCTGGTGCGCTTGATGCGGCATTGGTAATGCATCTCGGCCGCGTCTATGGCTTGCCGCTGACGCGCAGCGAAGCGGGCGGCTTGATCGTCACCATCAGTGCACAACTGGCGGCGTTGATGGGCGCGATCTGGGGCGTGCATCTGGTTGCATCGGCATTGAAAGGCATCAGTGCGGGACTATCCACCGTGTTGACCGCCGGAGCGCAAGGTGCGCTGGCCTGGTACGCGACCGAACTGGTCGGCCGCAGCGCGGATCGCTACTTGGTCGCCGGCAAGAGCTGGGGCGACAAGGGTGCCAAGCGCGTGGTTAGCGAAATTGTCGAATCACTGGATCGCGACTCGATCCTCCGTGAAGCGCGCGTCGAGATCCTCAAGCGATTGAAGACAGCGAGATAAGCCGACGCAGGCGTGCTCAATGCGGCTTGATGCCGTCGTGCTTTCGCAACACGACCAGTTCGCCCTTGCCGCCTAGCCAGCGGCGGTACGAGCGACGCTCGATGATGTCGTAGCCGGGTATCGGGCCGAAGCCAAGCATCCAGTCGTCGCCATCGACCCACCAGTTGCTCTTGCCTTCGACTGGTACGTAGTCCGCACGGTAGTTGAGCAATCCGTTGAACTCGAACCCGCCGTCAATTTCAGCCGGCGTCAACTGGCGCTGCTGCATGAGGTCGCCGAGCATCTGCCAGCGCAAGCGGTTCCACGCAAGATAGTCGTGCGTTCCGGCAATCGAGATCGCTGCGAACGCGGCGATCAGTGCCATCGAAACGACACGCCAGCGCCAGCGTGGCAAATTCACGCTGGCAGGTAGCAAGGCAGCGGCAAGACCCGCCGCAAGCAGCGGCATCGTGGGCAACAGATAGCGATCAAAGAACGTGGTCGCCAGCAAGGGGAAAAGATAGGCACTGACCGCCAGCAGCAGAAACGCGGCGGCTCCGTCGCGGGAGGTCCAGCGACGTTTTCGCCAGCGTTGGACGAGGACAGTCGTGCTGACCGCGAGCAAGGCCAGCAGTAGCGTCGCGCCGATCAGGCCGACCGCGGTTACCAGCAGCCAGAACGGATCGGGCAGTGGAGCGATATTGTTCAACTGCAGCAGGTACTGGTCGCGCAGCAGCGGCGCGCCAAGTCCGGACGGCGCCACGATGTTGTCGGCCGTCGGCATCTGGACCAGCCATGCACCGCCGCGAGCGCGGGTAGCCAAAGTCAGTAGCGTGATGACGAGGCCGGCGCCAACGAGGGCGCGTCGCAATGCAACGCGATGCTGGACGTCGATCATCGCGATGATGGCGATCGACAGCGGCAGCAGGAACCAACCCAGATAAACGAGGGCGACGTAGGTATTGCGTATCGCGATTCCGATCGTGGCCGGGTCGATCAGCGAATGCAGCAACCACAAGGCCTGCCCGTCGTTGACCGCCGGCAGCCGGCCATCGCTGCCCAGCCACATCCGGTAGCCGGCGAATGCGGTGATGCCGAACAGCAACGGTGCGACGGCGATTGCCCAATCGCGAGGGCGACCGCGATGGCGTAGTGGATAGACCACCGCGAATGCCAGCGGCAACGCAATCGCAAGCTGGCGAATCAGGATTGCGATCAGCGTGAACACAATCGCGATGACCATTGTGCGCAAGGACGGCTTTTCGAGCGCACGAATCAGGAACAGCGCCGCGGCCAGCATCGCAGCGACGAAGGGCACGTCGGTCATGAACGTGATGGACAAAAGGAAGAACAGCGGCGTGAAGGCGAGCGTCGCCGCCGTCAGCAGGCACAGCCAACGTGGCAGGGTCAACTGGCGCAAAAGCAGGTAACAGAGCGCGACTGCGGCAAATGAAAGCACGACCGTTGAAAATCGCAGCGTGTCGAACGAGTAACCCGCGACCAGCGAAAACGCGCTGCCCCACAGCGTCTGCATCAGCAGCGTCATCGCCGTCCACTGCGTTGGCCGGAACGTGGCGTCGTCGAGAATCCCGCGGACTGCCGAAGCGAACGACCAGTCGTCGAGCAGCGGAAAATTGCCGGACGGACCAACCAGCAGCAGCGCCGCTGCCAGCGCAAGGACCAGCAGGGTCAGGTCGCGGGCGACGGTGGCGCGATCAGGCGGCATCGCCCACGCGACATTCCTGCCTAATTCACTCGTGCCGAATGCCGGATTCCGGTTACTCACGCAGAGGTACGCTCGATGCTGTCCTGAATCTGCTTGCCAGTTGACCGGGTGGCCGACAAACATATCGTCGTCATGACACGCGAAGTCCTTCGCGCGCCCTTCGGGCCATCCGCAACGCGGATGTTCGCTTCGGCATCCTGCCTTCGCAGTCTCGCGAAAGCGGCGATCCATTTTGATTCTGCTGCTTTTTTATCGGGTTGACGGAGATCAAAATGGATTCCCGCTTTCGCGGGAATGACGAGGGTTGTGGATTTCGCCGCGTCCGGTTCGTGAATTACACGCGCCGAATTCATCACCAAAGCGAGTCGAAACAACGGACTCCGGGAATGCGGCCTTACCGTTCCAGACAATAGTGCGCGTGCGCCTGCACCGGGCACTTTTGCATGCGGGAGCAGGCCCGTGTCGATCACGGCGATGCGGAGAGAAAATCCAGCGCGGCCTGGGTCATCACCGCCGTGCCTGCCGGCAGCGCGGCTTCGTCGAGCTTGAACTTCGGCGAATGGTTGACCGGCGCTGTGGCCACGTCGTCGCCAGCGGTGGTGGCACCTACGAAGAAGTAGACGCTCGGCACGTCGATGGCTGCGCCGTAGTGCGGGAAATCTTCCGACGCAGTCCAGCGAGTCGCCTCGACGACGTGGTCCTTGCCGATGGCCGACTCGGCGCTGGCGCGAACGCGACCGGTCAATGGCGGATCGTTGTAGGTGACCGGGTTGCTCGCGCCTTCGACCGGGATTTCGGTATCCACGGTCGCACCGTTCGCTGCAGCGATGTTCTTCACCATCGTGTTGAGCGCTGCCATGGCCTGGTCGCGCATGCCGCTGTCGAAGGTGCGGAAGGTGCCTTGCAGGCTGGCGCTGTCGGGGATGATATTGAAGCGCTGGCCGCCGTCGAACACGCCGAAGGTCAGCACGGCGGGCTCCTTGTTGAGATTGAGCTGACGGCTGACGATGGTCTGCGCCGAGACCACGATCTGCGCGGCGGTGACGATCGGATCGATGCCCTGCCACGGCGTCGCGCCATGTGCCTGGCGGCCATGCACGGTGAGCCGGAACGTGTCCGAACTCGCCATCATGCCGCCGGCGCGGAACGCGACTTGGCCGGCGCTGTAAGCGCTGGTCACGTGCATGCCGAAGATCGCGTCGGGCTTGAAGTCCGCGAAGACGCCTTCCTTCACCATCAGCGGCGCGCCGCCTTCTTCTCCGGCCGGTGCTCCTTCTTCTGCAGGCTGGAAAATGAACATCACTTCTCCGGGCAGATCCTTGCCGCGCTTCGCGAGCGCGGCGGCCACACCCAGAGTCATCGCCATGTGCGCATCGTGGCCGCAGGCGTGCATCACGCCGACGGTCTTGCCCTGGTATTCGCCCTTCGCTTTCGACGCGAACGGAAGGTCAACCTGTTCGGTGACGGGCAACGCATCCATGTCGGCACGGATCGCGAGTTTCGGACCGGGCTTGCCGCCCTTCATCGTCGCGACGACACCGGTGTGGGCGATGCCGGTGCGCACCTGGTAGCCCATCTTGCGCAAGGCGTCGGCGACTTTCTTCGAGGTCTCCACTTCGCGGTTGCTGAGTTCGGGATGCTGGTGAAAATCGCGACGCCATTCGACGATGCGTTGCAGGGCGGCTGCGTCGGGGGTTGCGTCGCTTGCTTGGGCGCTGATCGATTGCGCGTTGGCGCCAGCTGCTGCGATGGCCAACAAGGAAGCGGCAGCGATGCGGGTGAGTTGCAGGTTACGGGTCATGGTTTCATCTCCACGTTCTGTTCGAACTCGATGCCCTTCGCGCTGACGCTCATGTTTCCTTCAAGGCGTTTGAAAATGCTGGAATAGAACGTGTACAGCTCGGCCATGTTGGCCGCGTCCATGCTCGATTTTCCGTCGTCGGGCAGCAGCGCCTGCATGCGTTGCATGAACTCGCCCTGCAAGGTGTAGATGTCGCCACTGAAGTTGATTTTCATCCACTCGCCCGGCGTACCCGTCGGTGCCTTGACGTAGCCGGCAAGCGTTGCCGCTTCGCCGTCGCCGAACGAGAAAGCCAACGCCTTTTCCGCCATCGCGACGTGCACCGGCGGAATCGGCGTGCCAGCCGGGGCGGGAATAGCCTTGGTCGGAATCTCGACCGGCTGACCGTCAGCTTTCACTATCAGACTTGCCAGCGGCGGCAGCGACATCTGCGCAAGACCAACCAGGAAAGAAGGATTGTTGGTCGCAACCAGCAGCTTGCCGCGAATGTCGGGAATTGTGGTCCCGACCGGCGGCATGGTGACGCTGTCGATCGTGACGCGCACGCCCGTGATATCGCTGAAGGGTGGCGGCAGCATTGCGCTGAGCTTTTCGATCGACTCGGTCGCCGCCTTGTTGAGTGGCTGCAAGCTGTCGCAACGATACGGTTGCGCAGCGATTGCCTTGGCCTGCTTCAGGGCGAAGTCCTTGAGCTTGAGTACCGGGACGTTGATGGCCAGGTCGAACAACGCATCGGGATGGTCGCCGCCGGTCGCCGTCGGTGCGGCGAGCAGCGTCATCAGGTCATTGGCTACGTCCGGCGCGAGCTGCCAGCGACCGCGTGTATGGATCCGCTGCGCGCCGAGCTCGCCGTACCCGAAGATCATCCGCGGCGCCTTGTCGGCCATCGAGTCGAAATCGGCGCGGCATTCGGCAGTTAGCGCCGGCAGCGGCTTGTTGTCAAAGGTGGCGGCCATTGCGACCAAAGCGGGATCGGTCGGGTACAGCGCAATCAAGCGCTTGAAATCGAACCAGCCAGCAGCAATCGGCAGCCACTTTTCCGAATCGATCAATCGACCGAGCTCGCCACTGTCGGCGAGGCTCTGCTGCGGCTTTACGATGCCGAGCAGGCGCAGGCGCAGCGCGTCGTCAGCCTTGCCTGGGAACAGCGTCACCACCAGCTGCCGGTCCTGGATGGCAAGCACCAGCTGGACCTTGTCGTTGCCGATGAACCAGTAATCCAGGTTGCCCAGTTTCGCAGTCGAGAATTTGCTTGCGCTGGCCGTTTCGATCTTGCCGATCCATGCGCGGAACGCGTCCGCTGACGCCAGCTCGAAGCGACCGACCGGCATCACGCCGATGCCGTAGAACGCCGCGCGACCCGGAACCGCAAGACCGGTTTCGCTCATCTTCGCCGAGGTATCACGTCCGCGCAGGTCCTTGATCAGCTCGCGCGCGATGCGTGAACTGGTTGCCAGAGTGTCCTTCATTGCGGCGTTTGTTTTGGCGCTCAGGGCGACGGAGGCAAGTGGATTTTCGATGGCGTCGGTTGTGCTTCCATCACCGCTTTCATCATCACTCGGCATCGCGTCTTCTGCGTCGCCGCCGTTTTCGTCCGACACGGTCGGTGCAGTTACTGGCTGGTTGTCGATCGCGGCAAGCGTGGCTAGCCGCGCCATCATGGTGTCGTAGATCGGCCACAGCGGCTGGATGCGTTTCAGCCAGATATCGGTCATGTCCCTCGAAGGCGCTTCCGCCACCGCGAACACGTACGGGCTGTCGGCAGGTATGTAGGTCAGCAGGGTGGATTCGTCTTTCTTGCCGCAACTCACGATGCCCAGCGCGAATGCGGGCACGACGAACAGTCGCAAAAGAATGATGGCTTTCATCGCAGTCTCCCCGGGTGGACAGCCGCAAGCGAAGACGCCCGCGCTGCGGGCCAGTTTACGGGATTGAGGTTCGGCAACCAGTGCATCGCGTCACGACTGGAAGCAGGCTGGCGCGCAATCTGCGAAGCTTGCAGGCACCGCTACCCGTTGCCACATTCCCCCATGAAACCTTCGCCATCGGACCGCTGCGTCGTCGCCCTCGCCCAGATCGCGCCGGTCTGGCTCGATCGCGATGCGACAATTGCAAAAGTCATCGAACGCATCGACGAGGCCGCCCGTAGCGGCGCACGACTGGTGGTATTCGGCGAGGCTTTGCTGCCTGGCTATCCGTTCTGGATCGAGCACAGCAACGGCGCGAAATTCGAGTCCGAACTGCAGAAGTCGTTTCATGCGCACTACATTTCGCAAGCCGTCGACATCGCTGCCGGCGATCTGGCGCGGGTCTGTGCGCGGGCACGCGAGGGTCGACTGTTCGTGATGCTCGGCTGCATCGAACGCGATCGCGAGCGTGGCCATAGTGTGTTCTGCTCGCTGGTGCTGATCGATGACAAGGGCGACGTTGTCAACGTGCATCGCAAGCTGATGCCGACTTTCGAGGAACGCCTGAGCTGGTCACCCGGTGACGGTGCCGGTTTGCGCACGTTCGCAATCGATGCATTCACCGTTGGCGGTCTCAACTGCTGGGAAAACTGGATGCCACTCGCGCGCGCCGCGCTCTACGCGCAAGGCGAAGACCTGCACGTGGCGACATGGCCCGGCAACGCGCACAACACGGCGACGATCACGCCGTTCATTGCGCGTGAAGGTCGCAGCTACGCGCTGTCGGTGAGCGGTCTGCTCCGCAAATCGGACATTCCCGACAACGCGCCCAATGTCGACTTGATGCGTGAGTGCCTGCCCGAGGTCTGCGCGAATGGCGGATCGTGCATTGCCGGTCCCGATGGCGAGTGGATTGTCGAACCGTGCATTGGCGAGGAATCATTGCTGATTGCCGAACTCGACCACGCCCGGGTTCGCGAAGAACGCCATAATTTCGATCCGTTCGGCCACTACTCGCGACCGGACGTGCTGGAATTGCAGGTGGATCGGCGCCGGCGTCGTGGTGTCGCTTTCAATGACGAATAGTTCGGAAAAGGTGGAGCGGCGTGCGCTGTTTCGCGTGCTGCGCTTGGATGGCATGGGCCGCTGGCACATTGCCGCGCTGTGCTTCGTTTTCGGCTGGTTCCTGATTGGCGGCATCGCGCACTTCCTGTTCACGGAAACAGAAATGCGGATCGTGCCGCCCTACGTGCCATGGCCACGTGCGGCGGTGCTGGTGAGCGGGGTGTTCGAACTGCTCGGCGCCGCAGGACTGATCTGGTGGCGCACGCGCCGCTTCGCCGCTATCGGCCTGTTTGCGCTCACGCTGGCGGTGACGCCGAGTCATGTCTACATGCTGCAGCGACCCGACCTGTTCGACGTGCCGTACTGGCTGCTGGTGTTGCGCCTGCCGATCCAGGCGCTCCTGCTCATACTGATCTGGTGGAGCAGCAAGCCAGGCGCGCGGCGCTCGAACAACGATGCCACCGAAGACACTGCCCGGTCACCCTGATCGCATTCGGTAAACTGCGTCGCTGCAACAACCTTGAGAACCGCCATGGAACACGATCCAACGGTCGACGACGATATCTCGCCAGGCCTCGTCCTGCACCTCGACCCTGCCGTGCTCGCCCAGCACGGCGCCACACCTTCGCCTGCCGCCGCCAAGCTTGCACTCGGTGCGCATTTCTTCCTTTGCTACGCGGCCGACACGGAGCGCTCGTGGTGGACGCCGTTGTATACCAAGCGATCGGCGACACGAATCGAATTGTCCCGCTGGGGCAGAACCGGCCATGAGAAATGGACCGGCGCGCGTCTTGAGTACGATCCCGCGCAACATTGGGTGGCCACGCTCGAAGCGATCAACAGTGCAGCGATTGCCGGTCGAGATCGTTCGCGCGCCGGGGCGCGTAACCGGGTCGCCGTTGATCAATTGCCGACGCTACCCCACGACGCAGTCGCACCAGCGCCAGCCGATGGTGAGCCTGCGCCCGAGCCCGTCAAGGATTGACCGGCGTCATTTCGAGTCGCGGCGCCAGCCTCATCAACGACTCGATGGAATCGCTGATGCTGCGTGCGATTTCGCTTTCGCCCATCACCGTTGCATCGGCTCCGCACTTGAGCAGGTAGGCGATGTCGGCGTCGGAATGCCCGCGCGCAAGGATCGCCAGGCTAGGGTTGGTTTCGCGCGCGGCGCGGATGATGTTGCCCGCTTCCAGCGTCTGCGACACCGCGACCACAAGTCCACGTGCCGTTGCGATGTTGGCATCGGCGATCACGTCGCCATTGACCGCATTGCCCAGAACGCACGGGGTGCCGAGCTTGCGCGCTTCGCGGCAGATTGGCTTGATGTCGTCGATCAGCACGAATGGAATCTCCAGCTCGCGCAGCCGTTGCGCGATGCGCGAGCCAACCCGGCCATAGCCAACAAGGATGATGTGGCCGCCGTCGGGAATCGAATCGCGATCAGGCAGGATGTCGTTGTCGGCATCCTCGGCGTCTTCTGCATCGGAAACGTCCTGTCGCTCGACGGCCTTGCGTTCCTGCTCGGCAGCATCGCGGCGTGCGTTCCAACGGTCCAGCGCGACGAACAGCAGCGGGTTGGCAAGGATCGACAGGATCGAGCCGGCCAGGATCAGGTCACGCGCTTCGACCGGCAGCAGGTTCAAACTGATGCCGAGCGCCGCGAGAATGAAAGAGAACTCGCCGATCTGGCCAAGACTCGCTGCGATCGTCAGCGCGGTCTGTTTCGGATAGCGGAACGCGCGCACGATCAGCATCGCAACCAGCGGATTGCCGACCACGATGATCAGGAATGTAGCCAGCACCTTGAGCGGTTCGCGCACGATGATGCTGGGATCGAACAGCATGCCGACCGATACGAAGAACAGGACCGCGAAGGCGTCGCGCAGCGGCAGCGAACTCTCGGCCGCTTCCCGGCTGAGCTTGGATTCCTTGAGCATCATGCCGGCGAAGAACGCGCCGAGCGCAAACGACACGCTGAACAGCATCGCCGACGCGTAAGCCACGCCCAGAGAAATCGCGAGCACGCACAGCGTGAACAACTCGCGCGAGCCCATGCCGGCGACGCGCTCAAGCAGCCACGGAATAACCCGTCGCCCGACGATCAACATTATCGCGATGAAGGCGGCCACCTTGCCGAGGGTGAGTCCCAACGCTGCCCAGACTGAACCAGTCTGCGCGTCGGCACTACCGCTGTCGCCACCCAGTAATGGCGCAATCGCCGGCAGCAACACCAGCACCAACACCATGGCGAGATCCTGCACCACCAGCCAACCAATCGCGATGCGGCCCCGGGTGGATTCGAGCAGCCGGCGTTCTTCCAGCGAGCGCAACAGCACGACCGTGCTTGCAACCGACAGCGCCAGGCCAAACACCAGGCCGGTGCCGATCGGCCAGCCCAAGTACCACGCGAAGCCCATGCCAACGAGGGTGGTCAAAAGGATCTGCGTCATCGCGCCTGGAATCGCGATCCCCTTCACTTCGAGCAGGTCGGCCATCGAGAAGTGCAGGCCAACGCCGAACATCAACAGGATCACGCCGATCTCAAGCAGCTGACTGGCAAGTGCGGCATCGGCCACCACGCCGGGCGTCGACGAACCCAGCATTACGCCAGCGAGCAGATATCCCACCAGCGGCGACAGTTTCAACTTCTGCGCGCCTACGCCGGCGATCAGTGCAAGCACGAAACCGTAGACAAGAATGGTGATCAGCGGGGTGTTGTGCGGCATATGGTTCCCGGTTGACGATGGAGTCCCGACTCGCCGCGTGCAGCGTGTCGTGCTGACTACGATAACCGCCACGGCGTTAGAAATACGACGGAAGGCGTCTGAGAGGCCTTGCCGCGAGCCGCGCGCGGCCCGTACACTCGCGCCGCCTCAGGTGCCCGAACCGATCCAGAATCGGCCAGGGTGAAACGGGAAGCCGGTGAGCGATCAATCGCGATTCCGGCACTGCCCCCGCAACGGTAAGCAAGCGCGGCGAAGTCCTTCATGACTTGGCCGGCGGTACGGTCACTGGCCACTGCGTCTCGACGTGGGAAGGCGACCGTCCCGACGCCACACGGCGTCGCTGGCAAGTCCGGAGACCGGCCTGGGGATCGTCGACGCGCTCGTTTCGAGCGTGTCGTTCATGGCTCCAGGCGTTGCGGCGGGCAACGGACGGGCATTGCCGGTTTGTTCCGTCGTGCGCGTTTGTCTCCTGCCGGTCTGGTCTCGCGGGTGTGCGTCCGAGGACTTGTCCGATGAACCGATTTTCCAATTGCTGTTTCTCTCCGTTGTTCCTGGCCATCGCGGCCAGCTTTTCCGTGCCCGCGTTGGCGAGCGACCTGCCACGCCAACCCGATGTGGTAGTCACCGCCACACGCGTTGAACAAACCATCGATTCGACCCTGGCCGATGTCAGCGTGATTGATCGCGATGCGATCGACGCCAGCGCAGCGCGTGACATTTCCGACCTGCTGCGCTTGCAGGCTGGCGTCGACATAGCGCGCACCGGTGGCCCCGGCAGCCAGACCACGGTGTTCCTGCGAGGTACCAACAACAACCACGTACTGGTGTTGATCGATGGTGTGCGGGTGGCCTCGCTCAACACCGGTGCCTTCGCATTCGAGCAATTGCCAATCGACCTGATCGAACGCATTGAAATCGTGCGCGGCCCGCGCGCCAGCTTCTGGGGATCGGACGCGATTGGTGGCGTGATCCAGATCTTCACGCGCAAGCTGGAAGGCCCACGCATTTCCGCCGGCTACGGCAGCTACGGTGATGCCAGTGGCGCGGTGGGCTATGGCCACTGGACCGATGCAGGCGGTTTCAGTGCGCAGGTCGGTGCCCGCCACGTTGATGGCTTCAAGAGCCAGAACGAGAACGGGTTCAACCCGTCGCCGAGCGACGATGGCCTGCGAAACCGCAACCTTGCGCTGCGCGGTGGGGTAAAACTTGGCGAACAGAATTTGGCGGCGGTGCTGTCGCGCAACCAGGGCGAGGTCGAGTTTTCTGGCGGTAGTTCCGATGTCTTCGAGCAAGCCGCCAATGTGTCGCTGCAGGGTGCGCTAGGCGACGGCTGGCAGCATCGGCTGGATATCGGACAGTCGCGCGAAGATCTGGAAACGGCGGCGTTCTTCTCGCGCTTCGAATCGCGACGCACGTCGATCGGCTGGCAGAACCAGTTCCAGCTCGGCAACGGCCAGAACCTCACCGCCGGCATCGACCACCACCGCGAGCGCGGTGGATCGTTCGACACTTTCAGCAACACGGCAAGCTATCAGGAGGATCGACGCAACACGGGTTTGTACGGCGGCTGGCAGGCCAGCTTCGGTGAGCTGGAAACAGAGTTGTCGTTGCGCCATGACGACAACAGCGTGTTTGGCACCGCCAACACCGGATCGGGCGCGCTGGGCTGGCGGTTCAGCCCGTCGACACGCGCCTACCTGAGCTACGGTCAAGGCTTTCGCGGCCCGACTTTGAATGAGCAATTCTCGCCGGGTTTCGACGGATTCTTCGCCGGTAATCCCGATCTCGATCCGGAACGCTCGCGCAGTGCGGAGCTCGGTTTGGAGTTCACGCCAGCACCGGAACAGCGCTTCACGGCCAGCCTTTATTCAACACGCATCCGCAACCTGGTCAGCTTCACCGGACCGATGTCGCGCGCGGAAAATGTGCAGCGCGCTCGCATCGATGGCAGCGAGCTCACCTACTCCGGCAGCAGCGGCGACTGGGCGTGGTCAGCCAACACGACCTTCCAGAACCCGCAAAACGAAGACACCGATTCGCAACTGCTGCGGCGTGCAAAGTTCAAGGCCAACCTGGTGCTGGAACGAACACTGGGTAGCGCTTTCCGCGTGGGCACAGAGCTGGTCCATTCCGGCAAGCGCGATGATTTCGGCGGTATCGAGTTGCCGTCGTACACCCTGCTCAACCTGCGCGCGAGCTGGCGGTTCGCGACAGACTGGCGTTTGACCGGCCGCATCGAAAACTTGGCCGATCGCGATTACGAACTGGTGCGTGGCTACAACACGCCGGGACGTTCCGGCTTCGTCGAAGTGGTCTGGCAGCCCGGGCAGTAGCTAGACAATGTTCGCGACCGCTCCGGCGGTCGCGGATTTCCCCAGCGCAGTCCTAGCGACGCTGGTAGGCGCGAACAAAGGTATCCACCGTCGCGACGAGATGTTCCTCGATCATGGCGTCGCTCAACTTCTCGCAACAGCCCATCGTCATCTGCAGGTGCAGCTCGCCCTTGAGCAGGCTGAAGAACTGCGAAGCCGCACGCATGGGATCGGCAACCTGCAGCTTGCCCGCCTCATCGGCACGCTGCAGGAAGCAGGCAAACCCTTCCTGGGCGCGTACCGGGCCCACCTTCCAGAAAAGTCGCGCCAGCTTGTCCGAGGTTTTCGTTCCAGCGGTGAGCAGGCGGTGCATGGCGATCGACGGCGGGCTGGCGACCAGGCCGAAAAAGGCACGCGCAATCGGCATCAACTGGTCTGAGACATCGCCGCTGACTGCAGCGTCGAACATGCTGACTGGCAGTTGCTCGTCGCAACGGTCGCGAATCGCCTCGATGAACAGGCTCTCCTTGTCGTTGAAATGGCTGTAGACGGTGAGCTTGGAAACGCCGGCTGCCGTTGCGATGGCATCCATGCTGGTGCCGTCGAAACCCTGCTCGGGAAACAACCGCTTGGCGGCGTCGAGGATGGCCGCGCGCTTTTCCAGATCCTTGGGGCGACCTGGGCTGGCATTCCGAGGCAGCAATGGGTCACAGGCTGTTTTGGTCAACGATCTTTACCTTTTCCGTACTGGACCGAATGGTCTTTTCTGATTACTATACCGGCCAGTATAGCATCACCGTTGTCACTCCCTCGTTAAAAAAAGGGCGTGATGGCGGGGCCGGTTAATCGATGCATCGGCCGCCGGTTTGTGGACGTTGGCACCATCAGCGTTCAACCGTTGCAGTTTTTCGACGCTTCCCGTGGCCGCGCAAGCATTGCGGGATGCGTCGAGTCTTCTGCGGAGAACCGTACCGCAAGCGCTGGCCCAAGGCTTGCAACACCGTGCATCGAAAACCTTGCAACCGGACCGCCCCGAGCCGCATCAAAGCGATTCGCGGAGGTTCCGGTGGAGTCTTCCCATCATGTCAACCGTAATGTCGGAAAGCGCGAATGAACCCAGCACGCTTGCATTTCAGTGGAACTGGCGACTGGCCCAGCAGGTCTTCGTCGCACTCGTTGCCCGCGGCGTTCCCGCTACTTCAATGCTGATCAACAAGGCCGGCCAAGCACTGTCCGCACTGTCCGCGGACGAACGTCCGGCGTTCGAACGCTGGCTGGCCCTGCAATTGTTCAATCACGATGAACTTGCGGTCGCTCGCTGCCTGCGCGGTCTTGGCAAGGTCGACCCGCTGCTCGCCGCCGGCGTTCGTCGCCAGTTGCCGCGCGTTGCTGCGGAACTGCTGCGAGACGGCAACATGGCGGTCGCCGCATGACAGGCCTCACTGGGACGCGATGACTTCCGGCACTACGATGACATGCCCGGCACCGCCACCGTGTCATCCACGCGCGGCGCAGCGCCGTCTGTGTTTGCCGAAAAAGCGGGCGCTTACTATGCTGCCGCGCCTCTCACCCAAGCCCGGAGTGTCGTGATGTCATTCAATGTCGAGCTGGCCCGCACCAACATGGTCGACAACCAGATACGCCCCTGGGATGTGCTCGACCTGCGCGTCCTTGCCGCGCTGGATGCTGTCCATCGCGATGAATTCGTCGCCGATGCCTACCGCAAGGTCGCCTTCGCTGACACGCCACTGCCGTTGGGCCATGGCGAGGTGATGCTGAAGCCAGTGATCGTTGGCCGCCTGTTGCAGGGATTGCTGGTGCAGGATCACGAATCGGTACTCGAAATCGGCACCGGCAGCGGATACCTGACCGCCTGCCTGGGCCAGCTTGCCGCCGATGTCACCAGCGTCGAACAGCACGCCGACCTTGCCGACGCGGCGCGCGCGCGGCTGCACCGCAGCGGCGTCAGCAATGCGCGCGTGGAAACGGCCGAAGCCATTCATGGCTGGCGCAGCGACAGGCAATTCGATGCCGTCGTCGTGACCGGCGCGGTCTGGAAAATTCCGGCCACGCTGCTGCAGCGGGTCAAACCCGGCGGCCGCTTGCTCGCCGTGGTCGGTGAATCGCCCGCGATGCATGCCCAGTTGCACCAGAACGATGGCGCCGGCATCTGGACGATCGCCAGCCTTTTCGAAACCGATATTCCCTATCTCAATCACGCGCAGCCGCCGCAACGCTTTGCGTTGTGACGGGCACGAAGCCGCGCCATCTTTGTCCGAGGACGTTGCAATGAAACCGATTCGCTCACTGTCGTTGGCTGTCACGCTGGCCTTGCTCGCTGCATCGCCATTTGCACACGCCGACGATCTCGTGCAGATCTACAAGGAAGCACGCGCATCGGATCCGCAATTGGCCGGCGCCGAGGCAAGCAAGCTGGCGACTGATGAGAATATCGATCAGGCGCGCGCGCTGCTGTTGCCACAGATCGATGCCAGCCTGGGCTTGCAGCGCAGCCGGGGCAACAACAGCGGCCCCCAGTTCATCAACGATGGCGACGGCAATCCCAGCCTCATCAATGTGGTTTCCGGCAGCGATATCATGTCGCGCACGCTCAGTGGCAATCTGTCCCAGAGCATCCTCGACCTCAGCCGTTGGTCGTCACTGAAGGAAGCGCGCGACCGTGCCAACGCTGGCGACGCGACACTCGACTCCGCCCAGCAAGCGCTCTACACGCGCGTCGCGACCGCCTATTTTGCGGTACTTACCGCGCAAGATAGCTTGCTCTTCGCGCAAGGCAATGAAGCCGCGTTGAGCCGCCAGCTCGAGCAGGCCCAGCAACGCTTCGAAGTAGGGTTGTCAGCAATCACCGACGTCAACGACGCCAAGGCCCAGAACGACACGGCCGTCGCTAACGTGATTACCGCCCAGAACACGCTGGACGACAACCGCGAGGCGTTGCGCCAGCTCACCGGCAATGAGCCGGGCGACCTGAAGAAACTACGAGACGACCTGCCATTGAACAGGCCCAACCCGGAAGATCCGGAGGCTTGGGTCGATGTCGCGGTGAAAGAAAACCCGGTGCTGCGATCAGCAACCTTCAACCTTGATGCTGCGAATCAGTCCATCAAGACGCAACGCTCCGGCCACCTGCCCACGCTCAACGGGCAAGTGATCTATTCGAAGAGCGATAGCTGGGGCGATCGCACCTCGTCGTCGGCAGGTGGCAGTCTTCCGTCCAACTCTGATCAATGGAATACGACGGTCGGCGTCAGCTTGCGCGTGCCGATCTTCTCCGGCGGAGCGACCCAGTCACGCGTGCGCCAGGCCATCTACAACCGCGATTTCACCGAGCAGCAGCTGGAACAGAACAAGCGCGACGTGGTCCGCACCACGCGCAACAGCTACCGCGCGGTGATCGCCGGTGCCAGCCAGGTCGAAGCAACCCGGCAGGCGGTGGTTTCCGCACAGAGTTCGGTCGACGCGACCCAGGCCGGTTACGAAGTGGGCACGCGCACCATCGTCGATGTGTTGATAACCCAGCAGCAGTTGCTGCAGGCGCAAAGCAGCTATTCGCAGGCGCGCCACAACTTCGTCATCAACGGCTTGCTGCTGAAGCAGTCGGCCGGGATCATCGGGTTCAGCGACATCGAGGCGGTCAACGCGTTGCTCAACTGAGCGCGATTCAACAGGTGCGGCTCAAGCCGCGACCGCCTCCGGGCGTGGCCGTCGCCCGGCCAGCACGTCATCAATGATCGACACGGTCCGCTCGACCGCACCACGCTGGCGCAGCATGCCCTGCATCGCCGCTGCACCAATTCGGTCGCGCTCATCCTGCTGGCCAAGCAGGCGCGTCAGCGCGGTGCCAATCTGACCGCTGTCGAGGACGCGCAGCGCGCCACCCGATGCGATCAACTCATCGGTCATTTCGGTGGCGTTGAAGGTGTGCGGGCCGACCAGGATGGGCCGCGCGAGTGCCGCCGGTTCCAGCAGGTTGTGGCCGCCGATCGGCACCAGGCTGCCGCCAACGAAGGCGACGTCGCAGGCGGCGTAGAACCACAACATCTCGCCCATCGTGTCGATAACGAAGCACTGCGCGTTGCGGTCGGCAAATACGCTTTCCGTGCGCGTCGCGGTGGCGAAACCAAACGAGCGGCAGGCTGCCGCGACCGGCTTGAAGCGTTCCGGATGGCGCGGCGCGATCAACAGCAAGGTGTCGGGGAAGCGCCGCAATACCGCCGCGTGCGCTTCCAGTACCGGGATCTCTTCGCCTTCGTGGGTGCTGGCTGCGAACCAGACCGGCCGATCGGCGCCCCAGTGTTGCTTGAAGTCTGCCGCATGTTCGATGACGCTGGGCGGCACGCGCAGGTCGAACTTGAGGTTGCCAATGATCGCCATCTTCGCCGGTACCGCGCCCAACGCGGCGAGGCGTTCGTAGTCGGGTGCCGATTGCGCAGCGACAAAGCTGGCTCGACGGATCGCGCGCCGCGCCAACGGGCGCACCGGGCCGTAACCCTTCAAGCTGCGCTCGGACAAGCGTGCGTTGGCAACCACCAGCGGTATGCCGCGCTCGTGGCAGGTCATGAAAAGATTGGGCCAGATCTCGGTTTCCATGATCACCGCGATGCGCGGCTGCACGCGGTCCAGGAAGCGCTCGACCGACGCGGTCAGGTCGTAGGGCAGGTAGACGTGGAACACGCGATCGCCGAACAGCTTGCGAACCCGTTCCGAGCCGGTGGGCGTCACCGTCGTGATCACCAGCGGCACGCCGACGTGACGCTTCATCAGCGCTTCAATCAACGGTTGCGCAGCGTTGACCTCGCCCATCGATACCGCGTGCAGCCAGATCGCATCGCGGATGCCGGGGTCCGGAAAAAATCCGAAGCGCTCGCGCCAGCGGTCGAGGTAATCGCGATGACGCAGCCCGCGCGCGATCAACCGGTACAGGATGACCGGGGTCAGCAGGTACATCGTCAACGTATAGAGCAGGCGTTGCACGGTGGTGCCGGAAGGGTTGCGGTGGCCGAGTATAGAAGCGCCTCAGCAGCGCTGAGGCAATCGAGGACAGCCAATCGTTGCCGATCAGGCTGCGCGCCATTCAGCGCACGAACGGATCAGTGCAACCGGTCGGATACTGGAGCGCGCGGCTTGAGCGGATCGGCAGGGCTGCCGGCGACCTGCCAGAGTGCGTCGAGGTAGCCGGTGCCGAATCCAATCGAGCCGATCAGTTCGAACTCGTAGGCACCGGTATCGGGGTACCACTCGGCGTTCGGATCGACCTCGCGCATGATCAGCGCGTCGCTCTCGACGCCCGCGAGCTGGCCCACATAGCTGATCTCGCCTTCGTCGTCCTCGACCATGTTCACCGAAATCAGCGCACCTTGCGTCGCCGCCGAACCGGCAATACTGGCCCAGTCGTCGAGCTTGAAATCGGCAGGGACGTTCAACGTCTCGCTGCGAAGGGCGAGCGCCTTGATGACGAAATCGGCCGCCGGATCGAGCTCGACCAGGCTGAGGTCACCGATAGCGACAGCGAGGTAGCCGTCAAGCCGCAGCGAATCGCCAATCTCGGCGATCAGGCAGAACTCGCGCGACATCCCGACGACGAAGCCGTGGATCATGCCGGGCTGCATGCCATCACGCTGGAAACGCAACGGCTGGCGGCTCTCCAGCCCCTCGCGCAATGCAACCCGGACGCCACGCGCCTTGAATGGAACGACTTTTGTCATCCCGCTATGGTCGGGCACAACGACCCCAGCCGCAACTTGAATTGCTGAACGCAGCGCCGTCGCGTTGTCGCAGTGAGGTCGTCTGGCCATCGCGCGACCACCTACCACCTCGTCATTCCTGCGAAGGCAGGAATCCATTTTGATCTCCGTCAAGTCACTGTATGAACAGCAGAATCAGAACGGATTCCTGCCTTCGCAGGAATGACGAAGAACTATTGTTGGTCGACTGGGCGAGCCCTTGCGAACTTTCCCGGACAGCAGTATGCCTTCGCGGAAATGACGAGAAGTGAGAGGGCGTCGCGGATCAGGCAAGGTTTTCAACGCGCGCGATGCTGTCCGCATCGGCGGTCGGCCAGTGCTGATCGAGCCGCTCGCCGTTGGTGGGATTACACAGGTCAGGCGCGATGTCGAGCAGAGGGCGCAACACGAACGCATGCCCCAACTCGCTGCGCGGTACCTGAAGATGGTCCACGCCCGTCAAAACCCGATTTCCAAACAGCACGATGTCGATGTCCAGCGTCCGGCTGGAATAGCGCGGCTGGTCCCGGCGGCGGCCCTGACGATCTTCCAGCGCATGCAGCCAGTCATTGAGCCGGTCCGGCTCCCAGTCGGTATCGAGCGCGATCGCAGCGTTGATGAAGTCAGGCCCATCGAAACCGACTGCCGCGCTGCGATACAACGGCGATACCTCGACATTCTCGAAGTGCTCGCGAAGCTCGGCAAGCGCGGCAGCGATATGCTGGTCCGGCTGAAGGTTTGATCCAATGCTGAGGTAGACGCGTTCCACGATCATTCCGGCAGGAAATTCGCGGCAACTTTATCGCAACTACTTCACAGGCCGGACAACCATGGCAACAGAACCGCAAGCTGCAGGCGACAAACCCGAAACCGAGATACCCGAGCCGCCCATTCGGCACCAACAAGGTCGCGCGAATCCGTCAGGCGACGACCCCAATGCCGCTGACTCGGCGAGTCAACAGCAGCAATAAGGCATTTCGATCAGGCGGCTTCGCGAGCGAAGTAGGCGTCGTGGATTTCCACGTGCAGGGCGCCGAGCGAGGCCTGGATACGGTCCATCAACACCTTCGGATTGGCCGTTGCCGCTTTCACCGTCTTCACGCTATTGACGATCGCGATGGACTTCCTGATGCCGGCGGCCACGTCCTTGCGCGGCGGCAACTTGGCGACGATGTCCTTGATCCGCGACAGGCAGAACAGCACGCTGCGCGGAAATTCCGGATCCTGCAAAAGATACCGGAACGCGAGCACCGGGCTTACCCGCTGGCGCACGTGGCGGCGATACATCTGCAAGGCCGCCAGCGAACGTAGCGTGCTCACCCACTGCATCGCGAGGAAGGCTTCCATGTCCTCGTCGTTGCGCGGCGTCAGCAAGCCGGACGAACCGGTATCGATGATGCGCGTGGTCATGTCGGCCTGCTCGATCGCGGTGCCGAGGCGAAGGAACTGGTAGCCGATGTCATGGCTCACGTTCGCCGTCAGCAATGCCGACACGCCAAGGCAACCATCGATGATCTTGTTGAGGAATTCCTGGCGATAGCGTCGGCTGAGTCCCTTCTCGCCGAAATTCTCCAAGGTGATGTGGATGTCGTTGACCGACTCCCAGCACTTCTGCGGCACCGTCTCGCGGATCGTGCGCAACACCTCACGGGCGTTCTGCAGCGACCCAACCAGCGACAGGTTGTTGGTCTCGTCGAGCAGCAGGAATCGCACGACGTCGGCTTCGGTTACCTCTTCGTCGTTGTCCTTGCGTGACTTGGCGAAGGCGTCGGCAGCGCCAACGGTTTCGATCAGCGGCTCCCAGGCGAATTTGGCCGAACGCGGCAAGTCGAGCTGCAGTTGGGTGGCCACGTTGACCAGGCGCGCGGTGTTTTCGGCACGGCGCAGATAACGGCTGAACCAGTAAAGATTGTCTGCTACGCGTGAAAGCATCAGGACGCCTCCTCAAGGTCAACGATCCAGGTGTCCTTGGCGCCGCCCCCTTGCGAGGAGTTGACGACCAGCGAATTCTTCTTCATCGCGACACGGGTGAGACCACCCGTGGTGACGTAGGTCTTTTTGCCGGACAGGATGAAGGGACGCAAGTCCAGATGCCGTGGCTCCGGGCCCTTGTCGGTGACGATAGGCGCGGTCGAGAGTTGCAGCGTCGGCTGCGCCATGTAGTTGCGCGGATCGGCCTGGATCAGCTTGCGGAATTTCTCGTGCTCGCGCTTGCTGGCTTGTGGCCCGATCAGCATGCCGTAGCCGCCCGATTCATTGGCCGGTTTTACGACCAGCTTGTCGAGATTGGCCAGCACGTGCTCGCGATCCTTGTCGTCGTAGCAAAGGAAGCTCGGCACGTTTGGCATGATCGCTTCTTCGCCGAGGTAGTACTTGATCATCTTCGGCACGAAGGTATAGACCAGCTTGTCGTCGGCAACGCCCGCACCCGGCGCGTTCGCCAGCGCCACCTTGCCCGCGCGCCATGAGCGGATCAGCCCGCGCACGCCGAGTAGCGAATCGGGGTTGAAGGCTTCGGGATCGATGAACATGTCATCGATGCGTCGGTAGATCACGTCGACCCGGCGCGGTCCGTGGACCGTGCGCATGTACGTGCAATCGTCGTCGTCGACGAACAGGTCGCCGCCCTCGACCAGCTCGATGCCCATCGACTGGGCCAGATAGCAATGCTCGAAGTAGGCGCTGTTGTAGATGCCGGGCGTCAGCAGGGCGATGACTGGCGTTGCACCGCGACGGGGCGACAGCGCAGCAAGGGTGTCGTAAAGCTGCGCGGGATAGTCATCGACCGGCAGGATGGCGGTGGTCTCGAACAATTCCGGGAAAACGCGCTTGGCGATCATCCGGTTTTCCAGCATGTAGGAAACGCCGCTGGGAATGCGAAGGTTGTCTTCCAGCACGAACAGCGTGCCGTGGGCATCGCGTACCAGGTCCGAGCCGCAGATATGCGCCCAGATGCCCAGCGGCGGCTTCACGCCAACGCACTGCTTGCGGAAATTGACCGAATCCTTGAGCAAGGCGCGCGGGAAAACGCGATCCTTGATGATCTTCTGCTCGCCGTAGATGTCGCCGATGAACAGGTTGAGTGCGCGGATGCGCTGCTTGAGGCCTTTCTCGGTGCGCTGCCATTCGACGCGATCGATGGTGCGAGGAATCAGGTCGAACGGTAGTGCCCGATCGACGTTCCGACCTTCGGAATAGACGGTAAAGGTCACGCCCATCACCTTGGCGGCGACTTCGGCGGCCTGCTTGCGTTCGGCCAGATCGCGGCTCGAGAGGCTGCCCAGATACTTCACGAGGTTGGCTGCGGCAGGGCGGGGTTTCCCGTCGGCCTGGATCAGCTCGTCGAACGTGGATGATCGATATTTCCCCCAATCCATGCAGCTCCTCCAATGAGGGCCACGTCGGGACGGAATTATCCGGCAAACGGCCGCTCTATTTCTTATTTACATGCGCACGTTTGGCCGTAAACGTCAAGTTTTACGGGCTTTTTACGACATGTCGCGTTCACGTCGTCGGTTTCGCGCGCTCGATTTGCACGCCCACCGAGCGCGCCCCGCGCACCGCTCCGGGCTTGCCCAGTTTCAGCTTTACCCAGTTCACGGCGAACTCGTCGAGGATGATGGCGGCGCAGCGTTCGGCAAGGGTTTCGACCAACTGGAACTCGGACCGTTCGACGAACGCGATCAGGCGTTTTGACACCGCCTTGTAGTCGAGCGTGTCGTCAATCGAATCGCTGTCCGCAGGGATCGTATTGTCGAACGCCATTTCGATATCCAGTGCCACGACCTGGCGGATGCGGCGCTCCCAATCGAAGATGCCGATGACGGTTTCGATGCGCAGGTCTTCAATGAATACGATGTCCATGTCTTGTCGTCTTCTGGTTCAACTGGTTCGAGGTCAGGCCGCGTCGAGCGCGGTCAGGGTTTCGAGATTCCAGCGCGGGAACACGCGCACCGCGCTGTCGCCGTGCTGGCCGGCGGCCAGTCGCAGCGCTCCGGCAAACGCGATCATCGCGCCGTTGTCGGTGCAGAACTCCGGCCGCGGAAAGTGGACGCTGAAGCCTTCACGCTTTCCGGCATCTGCCAGCTCACTGCGCAGGCGCAGGTTTGCACCCACGCCACCAGCGATCACCAGCGCACGCGCTGCGCTATCCCGCATGGCGCGACGGCACTTGATTACCAGCGTATCGACGATGGCTTCCTCGAACGCACGGGCAACGTCGCAGCGGGTCTGGTCGGTCCTGTCCGAAGCCTGCCACGCCAGCAGCACCTGCGTCTTGAGGCCGGAAAAACTGAAATCCAGCCCGGGCCGGTCGGTCATCGGTCGCGAGAAACGGAACTTGCCCGCCTCGCCCTGCCCGGCCAGCTTGGCCAGAGTCGGCCCGCCGGGATACGGTAGGCCCATCATCTTGGCGGTCTTGTCGAAGGCTTCGCCGGCGGCGTCGTCGAGGGTGTCGCCCAGCAGGCGGTATTCGCCGATCATGGCAACCTCGATCAGCATCGAATGCCCGCCCGACACCAGCAGCGCCACGAACGGCGGCTTCGGCGGGTTTTCTTCGAGCAATGGCGCCAACAGGTGGCCTTCCATGTGGTGAACGCCAATCGCCGGTATGTCCTGCGACCATGCCAGCGTTCGCGCCGTGGTCGCGCCAACGAGCAAAGCGCCCGCCAAGCCCGGACCGGCCGTGTAGGCGACGCCGCGCAGGTCGGACACACTGATTCCAGCGCTGGACAACGTCTCACGGATGAGCGGCACCAGCTTGCGCACGTGGTCGCGCGAGGCCAGTTCCGGCACCACGCCGCCATAATCGGCATGCAGCTTGATCTGGCTGTACAGGGTGTGGGCGAGCAGGCCGCGCTCGCTGTCATAGATGGCAACCCCGGTTTCATCGCAGGACGTTTCAATGCCCAGTACCGGCCCGGTCACCCTGGCGTGACCGGAACTATTGCCCTCGGTCTTTGCAAAATCGGCTTTCATCACGATAGAATACCCGGCTCGCCCGTCAGCCCGGGCATCCACCAACAGAGTTTTTTACATGCCCAACGTCAAAGTTCGCGAAAACGAACCCTTCGAGTTTGCCCTGCGCCGCTTCAAGCGCACCTGTGAAAAGGCCGGCGTACTCGCTGAAGTTCGCAAGCGCGAGTTCTACGAAAAGCCGACCCAGGAGCGCAAGCGCAAGGCCGCAGCAGCGGTAAAGCGCCACCTGCGCCGCGTGTCGCGCGACGTCACCAAGCGCCAGCGCCTGTACTAGGCTGCTTGAACCGGCCACAACCGGTTCCGCGAAGTTTCGCAAGACTTGTATCAGCCGGCGTTGCTTGTAGCAGCGCCGGCTTTTTGCGTTTACGCCTTCCAATCCCAATCACTCGAATCCTTGCCGGAGTTCCTGCCATGTCACTCAAGACCCAACTCAGCGACGACATGAAGGCCGCGATGAAAAGCGGCGCCAAGGATCGCCTGCTGGTGATCCGGCTGATCCAGGCTGGGATCAAGCAGCGTGAAGTCGACGAGCGCATCGAACTGGACGACGCCCAGGTGCTTTCGGTGATGGAAAAGATGCTCAAGCAGCGTCGCGATTCGATCGCCCAGTTCGGCGCCGCCAACCGGCAGGACCTGGTCGACATCGAGGAAGCCGAAGTCGTGGTAATCCAGGCGTACATGCCGGCGGCACTGAGCGACGATGAAATCACCGCGATCATCGCCGCCGCCATCGCCAGCACCGGCGCCAGCGACGCAAAAGACATGGGCAAAGTGGTTGCCGCGGTGAAGCCGCAGGTTACCGGTCGCGCCGACATGGGCAAGGTATCGCAGCAGATCAAGGCGGCGCTCGCCAACTGATCGCTCGGACGCCTTGCGGCAGTTCACCCCACGCCCCATATCGTCGCCTCACCCGCGAGGAGTCACCCATGTCCGGTCCCAGCAATGTTCAGGACGAGCCGATCCGCGATCGCGACCAGTTGGTGGCGTATCTCGCAGCGGGCGCGCGTCCTGCTGAAGACTGGCGCATCGGAACCGAGCACGAGAAGTTCGGCTTCCATCTTGATGACCTGCGCCCGCCGACCTGGGAAGGTCCGCGCGGGATCGGCGCACTGCTGCAAGGACTGACGCGTTTCGGCTGGGAGCCGGTCGAGGAACACGGCAAGTTGATCGCCCTGCTGCGCGATGGCGGATCGATCACGCTGGAACCCGCTGGCCAGCTGGAACTTTCCGGCGCGCAACTGGAAACCATCCACCAGACCTGCAGTGAAGTCGCCTGCCATCTGCGCGAGGTGAAAACGGTCGCCGATGAGCTTGGTCTCGGTTTCCTCGGCATGGGTTTCCAGCCGAAGTGGCGCCGCGAAGACATGCCGTGGATGCCGAAAGGCCGCTACAAGATCATGAAGAACTACATGCCCAAGGTCGGCAAGCTCGGCCTGGACATGATGACCCGCACCTGCACCGTGCAGGTCAACCTCGACTTCGGCAGCGAAGCCGACATGGTCAAGAAATTCCGCACGTCGCTCGCTTTGCAGCCGATCGCGACCGCGCTGTTCGCCGATTCGCCCTTCACCGAAGGCAAGCCGAACGGTTACTTGAGCTATCGCTCGCACATCTGGACCGATACCGATCCCGGCCGCACCGGCATGCTCGACTTCGTCTTCGAGGACGGTTTCAGTTTCGAGCGCTACGTCGATTACCTGCTCGACGTGCCGATGTACTTCAGCTATCGCGACGGCAACTACATCGACCTCGCCGGCCGCTCGTTCCGCAAGTTCATGGATGGCAAGCTCGACGAGCTGCCGGGCGTAAAACCCACCATGACCGACTGGGCCGACCACATGACCACGTCGTTCCCGGAAGTGCGCATGAAGCGCTACCTGGAAATGCGCGGCGCCGACGGCGGACCGTGGAACCGGCTCTGTGCGCTACCCGCGTTCTGGGTCGGCCTGCTCTACGACCAGACCGCACTCGATGCCGCTTGGGACCTGGTCAAGGATTTCAGCCGCGATGAACGCCACGTGCTGCGCGATGGCGTCGCCAAGCACGGACTGAAACTTCCGTTCCGCGACGGCACGCTCGGCGACATCGCCCGCGAAGCGGTGAAGATCGCCGCGCACGGCCTGCAACGCCGCGCCTGCACCAACAACGAAGGCGCAGACGAACGCATCTTCCTCGAACCGCTGATCGAGATCATCGAAGCCGGCCAGACCCCCGCCGAACGCAAACTGGAGCTGTACCACGGCCGCTGGAACGGCAGCGTCGACCCGCTGTTCCGCGAGTTTGCTTATTGACCACCCTGTAAACTGAAGCCTCGTAGGGTGGAACCTCCGCAGGAGATTCCACCATCACGCCTCACCCGACGCATGTACGCGCAGGATCGCCATCGCACGCCGGCGGTGGAATCGGCTTCGCCGGTTGACCAGCTCCGCTGTTGTGGATCGCCTCACCCTACAGCGGCATCGGTGCGCTCAATCGCAAGGCGACCCATCCGACGCCTTGCTGCACGCGACCGTGGTGACGTGCCGAACAGCAGACCCGTAGTTCGCCAGCACGCCGTTGCTAACATTGCCGTTGACGATGTTGCTGGCCGAGTAGCCAACGACGGGCAAGCCGGAAAGCAGCTTTCCCTCTGCCGACGCGGGCAGTCGATGGTTGCGCTGAATCGTCGCCAGGTTCATCTCCATCCAGCCGGCCGTGCCTACCCAAGGCAACACATGCCACGGCACGTCGGGTGGAATTGCGCGCGGCGGGCCCGGCGCCGCAAAGACACTCGTTTGGTTAGGAGAAGGCCAGGATTGCGACTTGAAGGGAACGACATTGGCCGACTGGTAAAGGGTGACGAATTGGCTGGGAAGCACTGGGCTAGGGATTGGGCCAACGGCGACGAAAACGCAGTCTGCGTGAGGGGGTGCCAGCTCACGCTGATCTTGGTTGAACAGACGATACGGTGCGCAAATTCGAGAGTTGCCTGGTGCTGCGAACGGTTCCTCAAACGGGGGGAAACTTGTGTTGAACACTCCGACCAACGCCGGATCGGTGTAGAACGGTTTGGTCGGCATTGTCACCACCCAATCAGTGGAACCGCCAATCGATGATGCAATCTGGTACTCGTTCTTCACCCGAGTCGCCATCAGCACCGCGCTCACCGCATCAATCGGTCTGCTGCCGCTGCCGGTTGCGCCGTAGGTCAACACCTGGTTGCGGCCTAACTCATCGACGACCATCGCCGACACCGCTCCACCTGGCATGCCTTCGTTGACTGATGAAAGGTCAGGTGCTGGCTGCATCGCGTCGTTGTACAAGCTGATCCCGGTGAAGCCGCTCAATGCTTCGGCGCGGCTCGACAGCACGACCCCGGCCTGGACGCGGATGATGCTGACGGCACCACTCAAGCCACCACGCGGTGATGCCGAGTTGCTTTGATTCACAATGCCTGTCGTTAGAACGCCGCAGTTGTAAGGCATTCCGTTGGAGAAGTTGATCGCCATCGCGTTGGCTGGAAGCCCGAACAAGGTGGCGAGTGAAATCACTTCAATCCAGCCATGGCGTGCACGTCCCAATTCGGTCGGCCCGCCGTCGCTCATCACGCCCGAATAGTTCCCATTTCCGAGCGGAAAGTAGCGTGCGCCGCCACTTGTGAGGCTTCCCGTTGCGAACACCGGCGTCGTACAGGTGGAGTCCCGCGTCAGTACGCCTGCTCCATCGCTTGCGATGCCATCGTCAGCGAGAGCGAAAACGGTGCCGGTCCAGACGTCTTTTCGCCCCAACCATATCCTGAACTGCAACGCCGAGCGCCCGTTGAGCGCCTCGCGAAACGTCACCTGCAGCACCTGCGCCAGGTCGCTGGTGTTGATTATAGACAGCAGGGTCTGCTTACCCTGATGCACGGTGTAGTACGGATAGATCAGCACCTGCCCTTGGCCACCGGCATCAATTTGCACGGCGTGTGCCGGTCGTTCGCAAGCCGCGCCCGCGAAGACCATCGTCATCAAGAAAACGAAACGTGTAGCGAATGTACTCATATCGACGATCCTTCCTCGGTCTTCGGCAAGGCGTGTTCCGCTTCGACGAACTCGTTTCAATCGCAAGCAACAAAGCCGGGCGACTGACTACAGATGACCTCTGAAACGTGCCGCGCCGCGTAGGCGTAATTGGCGAGCACACCGTTGCTGACGTTGCCATTGACGATGTTGGATGCCGCGAACCCAATCATTGGCAAGCCCTCCAGCGTTTTCCCTTCCGCCGAAGTAGGCAGCCGAGGAAACGTATTGGCTCGCGACAGCAACATCTCCAACCAGCCGGCGGCTCCCACCCTCGGACGAACATGCCAGAGTAGATCCGGGGTTTGTGCTTCGGCGGGGCTTGGCGCCGACAATACCTCGCTCACGATTGGTGATGTGTCAGTGTCGATAAAGCCGATCACATTTGCCGCCTGGAAAAGAATGACGCCGCCGTAGTTGGTGGTTCCTGGATACGGAATAGCCGGTGATCCGCAGCCGCGGTATGTGTACGGCGCGTAGGCGCGTCGCTGATTCTGGTCGTAGAGATCATGTGGCGCACATACCTTCGTTCCTCCAGGCGCGGCGAACAGTTCGTAAAACAGGTTCGGAGTCGGGGCAGTTGCACCAACAATCGCCGGATCGGTATAAAACGGCTTGGTCGGCAATGTCAGCACCCAATCGGTCGCGCCGCCGATGGCGGGGCTGGTCTGATACTCGTTCTTCACCCGCGTCGCCATCAAGGTCGCGCTGACCGCATCAATCGGTCGGCTGTCGCTGCCGGGGGTGCCGTAGGTGAGCACTTGTCGGCGCCCCTGATCGTCGACGATCTTTGCCGACACCGGCGCGCCGATGATTCCCTCGTTGACCGACGCCAGATCGGGTGCTGGCTGATTCAAATAGTTGTAGAGGCCGATTTCGGTAAAGCCGCTCAAGGCCTCGGCTCGGCTCGACAGCAGCGTTCCATCGGCGACGCGGATAACGCTGGATACGCCCGTGAGGCCGCCGCTGGGTCGACGCGAATTGGTTTGATCGATAACCGGGTTCAGCAGGAATCCGCAACTCGCGGGCATGCCGTTCGAACCGAACGTCAATGCGTTGGCGGGTGGGCCGAACAGGTCGGCCAACGCAATCACTTCGATCCAGCCGTGTCGTGCGCGTCCCAGATCACTCGGCCCGCCATCGCTGTTCGCGCCCGAGTAGTTGTCATTCTTGAGCGGAAAGTACGGTGTATCGCCGATGCCGAAGCCGCTCATCGAGAAGAATGGCGTCGTGCATGTTCGGTCGCGGGTAAGCAGGGCGGCGCCGTCGCTGGCGATGTTGCCGTCCGCGAGTGCAAACACGGTGCCAGTCCAGGTGTCTTTTCGGCCCAGCCACACTTTGAACTGCAAAGCCGAACGCCCGTTCAGTGCCTCGCGGAACGTCACCTGCAGAACCTGGTCGGCATCACTGGTGTTGATGATCGACAACAAGGTTTGCTGGCCGTCGTGCACGGTGTAGTACGGGTACAGCAGCACCTGTCCTTGCCCACCGGGATCGATCTGCACGGCCCTTGCCGATGGCGCGAGCGCCGTTGTCGCCATGACCAATGCAAAACCCAGGCGTATCGC